>JBEKUS010000105.1:0-20177 GCA_049514795.1 Occallatibacter sp. | reverse complement strand
GGCAAGGAGATCGAATACGTCGGCCTCGACCTGATTCCCGAGCTTCTGCCCAACCTGACTTCCGCCGAGCAGCAGCAGCTCGAGCAGACGCTGCAAGCGAATTACGCCTACGAGTTGACGATCAACTCCCAGGCGTTTCGCGCCCAGGGCATCGAGGCTTCGGTCGAGAGCGGAATCGGCGCCAATCTCTTTCTGCGCGGCGGCTACACCTACCTCGACGCCGTCGTCCAGCGCTCCTTCACCAACGACGATCAGGCGCTCCTCGGGCCCGTTCCCACGTTTCAAGGCATTCAAGTCGGTCCCTATACGCCGCTCGTGGGCGCGCGCCCCTTCCGCCGCGCACCGCACACCGGCTACTTCACGGCCACCTACGCGAACAAGCGCATTGCAGCGGTCTTCACCTCGGCTTTCGCCAGCCGCAGCGACGACTCAACCTACCTCGAAGGCGCGGACGCCTCAGGCGCCAATGTGAATGGTCTGCTCCTACCCAACCGCAATCTCGATCACGGTTACGCGAAGCTCGACCTCGGCGGCAGCTACCAGGTCCTCGATTGGCTCGATGTCTACGCCCAAGCCGAGAACTTGACCGACAACCAGCACATCGCGCCCATCGGCTATCCCAGCCTCCCGTTCACGCTGCGCACCGGGCTCCGCGTCCGCTGGGGCGTCGGGAAGGGCCACTAGTTCCCAGAATGCACGCGCTGCCGTCCTCGTCTCACCGCGTGCGCGTTTGCCTGCATTTCTGTCCCGTTAATCCACTCCGGCGAGACGGCTCAACACCGTTTGCACCATCTATGATGCAAAGCCATTGACGCGTCTCCCGCCTCGATTTGAAACGCGCCGGGTTTTGCACATTCCGCATGGAAAGACGACCTTGTACTGTCCTACAATGAGCAATCTTGAGAGAATGTCGTGCCCCCGAAATCAGCGATTTGCGGGGAGTCATTCAGCCCGTGTTTTGGGGCCCGGCTGAGAATCCATGGATAGTTTCAGGGGCCGCTTCGGCGGCGGCATTCGGGCGCCGGCAAGTGCAAAGCGCCGCGATGTTGATCGGGTGTGGCATTGCTCCCCGAACCGTGCCTCGATTGGGATTGATGAGCATTGACGTGACGATTGGGCGGGAATTCAAACCGGGTCGATTCGACGTATGCACTTCTGGAGCCCGGTGCACGCGTCCTTTGCCTTTCGCTCGTTCGCATCGTGCGGCTGCCGTACGGTTTCATTTCCTTTTTCACCGGATGTTCATTGAGAGTTTGTAAGCTCGAATGTTGGGGAATGCACATCCCGAACCGTTGCTGGGCCTGAAGTCATGCCCAGAGCGGTTCTTTGTGTCTGTCAAGATCTCCCGGCATCCTGCGCGTTGACTGGTGCGCTGATTCTTGAGCGCCAGCGGCGACGCCATCCACTCACGCGTGATTCCGTCGAACTCGAGATATCGGTACTATTGGAGGACAGTTATGACATTCGAACGCATTCGCTCGGGGTTGTTCACCCTGGCGCTCATCATCCTGGCTACGTGCTTCTTCTCCGCTTCGGCGAGCGCGCAGTCCACTACCCAGGGATCCATCGCCGGCTCCGTGCTCGATGCCTCCGGCGCTGTCGTGCCGGGCGCTGCCATCCATATTCAAAACCCAGCGACCGGATTCATCGTGGACCTCGTCGCCGACAGTAGCGGCTTTTTCAAGGCCCCGCTGCTTGAGCCGGGCAGCTACTCCGTCGCCATCACGGCGCCCAACTTCGCCAAGTATCGCGCCGACAGCGTGATCGTAGTGGTCGGTCAGGTGACCTCCCTCCTGCCGCATCTCGCCGTCGCCTCATCCTCCACTGAGGTTGTGGTCACCGAGCAGGCTCCGGTCATGAACCTCGAGTCGCCCGACTTTTCCGGCACACTAAACCAGGTGGCGATGCAGAACATCCCCATCAACAACCGCCGCTGGTCGGCTCTTGCCCTCACCACCCCCGGCGTCACCGTTGACACCAGCGGCTACGGTCTGATCAGCGTCCGCGGCATCAGCACTTTGCTCAACAACGTCGAAATCGACGGCGCCGACGACAACCAGGCCTTCTTCGCCGAAGAGCGCGGACGCACCCGCGAAGCGTACTCCACCTCCGGCAACGCCGTCCGCGAGTTCGCTGTCAACACCGGCGTCTACTCCGCTGAGTATGGCCGCGCCGCCGGCGGTGTGGTCACCTCGGTCACCAAGAGCGGCACCAACCGGATTCACGGCCAGGCCTATTTCTACGACCGCGAAAGCAACTGGAATGCCTACAACGACTACGCCTTCCTCACGACGCTGGTGAATGGCTCCAACGTCAAATCGCACATCAAGCCCGAGGATCTGCGCAAGATCTACGGCTTCACCGTCGGCGGAGCCATCATCAAGGACAAGCTCTTCTGGATTGACACCTACGACCAGCACACCCACGTCTTCCCGGTGCTTGGCGTTCCCTACAATCCTCTCCAGTTCTACACGCTGCCTCAAGCTGCTCTATCCAGCGGAGAAACCTGCAACACGACGACGGGCGCGCTGGCCGGCGCCCCCTCGACCGCCATCAACGACATCAATGCCTGCGCGCTGGCCGCGCGTCAGCACATCACCTACCCGCAGGCCGCCTACGATTGGGCCGCCCTCACCTATGGCAGCTCCAATGTCTCGGCCAGCGGTTACTCCGGGGCAACCGCCCTCTCCGACCTCGGCCTGAACTCCGAGCTCGCTCTGGAACCCCGCTTCGGTTACCAGGAGATCAACACTCCCAAGATCGACTGGCAGATCAATCCCAAGGAACACTGGAGTGTGCTCTTCCATCGCCTGCGTTGGGATTCCCCCGCCGGCGTGCAGACCACCAACCCCGACAACTACGCCATGGATTCGCAGGGCAACGACTTCGTCAAGCTCGACTACGGCGTAACCAAGCTCACCAGCCTCATCTCCAGCAACATCAGCAACGAGGTGCTGTTTCAGTACGGCCGCGAGCTCGACTACGAAACGCAGCAGATCCCGACGGCATACAGCAATGCCGACATCGCCAGCGCCGGGAATCTCGTTCAGCTCGACGCAGGGTACAGCAACTACGGCTTTGAAGCCGGCTCCATGTACTACGAGCATCGCGCCGCCTATCCCGATGAACGCAAATGGCAGATCGGCGACATCCTTTACTGGAGCAAGGGCAACCACAGCCTCAAGTTCGGCGTCGATGCCGTCCACAATTACGACTTGATGAACAACCTCTACAAGAGCAACGGCGACTACAACTACTATTGGATCGGCAACTACTTCAACGACTTGTTGAACCTGAAGCACAACGTCACGCCGTCCTCAACGAATCTGGTCGGCTGCGACAGGAGCGCTTCGCAGAACGGCAGCGCCGTCACTGGCAGCTACCCTTGCTACCAGTCGTACACCCAGGGTTTTGGAACCCTGGCCTACAACATCTCCACGATGGATCTGGGCGTATTTGCACAGGACAACTGGAAGTTCTCGCCGCGCCTGACCTTGGAGATCGGCCTGCGCTGGGATCATGAATCGCTGCCGGCGGCCGACGCCAACCTCACCGCCACAACTCCTTTCTCGATCTCGCCGTCCGGCTCCTTTGCTCCCTACACCGGCTTGACCAACAATCCGTCCGACAATACCGATTTCGGCCCCCGCGTCGGCTTCTCCTACGACATATTCGGCAGGAACAAGACTGTCCTCCGCGGCGGCTACGGCATCTACTTTGGCCGGATCACAAATGGCAACATCGAAAACGCCCGTCTCGGTACCGGTAGCCCGAAGGGCCAGATCGGCCCGAGCTGGTCCGCCAGCACTTCAGGCGCTCCCGTCTATCCCAACATCATTTCGGCGGCATCGCCGGCGGCTTGCACCGCAGGCACCTCCGCCTGCCCAACTTCCTACTTCCTGGCGCCGAATCTGAAGCTGCCTGAAGTGCAGGAATTTGACCTCCAGGTTCAGCAGGACATGGGCAATAACACCTTCCTGTCGATCAGCTACCTCGGCGGCATGGGCCGCAGGCTGCCCAACTTCCTCGATGTCAACCTGGTCCCCGCCACGACGACCAGAACCATCACCATCGCCGGCGACCCGAACGGCAAAGGCCCTCTTGGCGCAACTGGAGCGACCGTCACCGTCCCGGTTTATACGGCGTTTGGCAATACCAATCTCCTCGGCGCCAACGCCGTCAACTTCAGTTCCATTACCGAGTTCATCAGCAACGTCAACTCGAACTACAACGCCCTGGTCGCCGAGGTCCAGAATCGTTCGTTCAAGGGAATTCAGTTCGACGCGAATTACACCTGGTCGCACTCGCTCGACTTCGCGCAGAACGCCAATACGCAGGGCGCTGCTGAGTCATGGTACGACCCTTACGGCAATGCGCGCGCCAACTATGGGAACTCCACCTGGAACATTCCGAATCGCTTCGTCGCCTACGCCCTCTACAACTTCCCGAACCTGAAAGGGTCCAACCCGCTCAAGTGGATCGTCAACAACTGGAGCCTGAACGACAGCTTCCAAATGCAGAACGGACTGCCCTTCACAGCGGGCGTCAGTGGCCGGCCCACTGGTTCTGCCGTCACGTCAGGCAGCACCTGGAACGGATCGGGCGGACCAGCACTGATCCCGCAGATCGGCTACGACACCTACAAGTATCCTCGCCGCATCGTGGACGACGCGCGCATCCAGAAGTCGATCGTCTTCGAGGGCAACAAATACATCCACGGCATCGATCTGATGCTCAACGCCTTCAACGTCGCCAACCACCAGAACATCACCGGCTTCTCGGCCACCTATCTCTACAGCCTGTCGTCCACAACGGCAACCTACACCGGGCAGGACGGTACCGGAAGCAAGTCGTTCATGGTTCCGAACGCCTCCAACAGCAGCAATTTCACCTATTCGCCGCGGCAGGTTGAGATCGCCGGCCGCATCAACTTCTAGTTCAGGGCGCGAGCTCAACTCCCCAGAACGCGGCGGCTTCGGCCGCCGCGTTCCATCTCAGCTTCGCCTCCTCCCCTCCCGGCTCGGCCCCTGAACTGCCACGCATTTCCGGGTCCATCGGGAGCGGTTGCACCCCCTCTACAGCAGCACAAATCGGGTCGGCGGCCGCACTCTGCCCTTGGTTGGTCAGTATTCACTACATGAACGCGGAATTTCATATTCCAAAAACGACTACTGGGATTGTCTCATATTGCTCATGTTTCTGTTGAAATCTCCTAAGTATTTGGTTAGATTGAATTCCTCCACAATTTGCTTTTTGGGAGTTCCACTTTTTCCGGACCTCCCGAGGTGCCTGTAATGATTTGCCCCAAATGCCAATCTGCTGCAGTTTCGATCGTCCCGGCAGAGGTCCGGCTATTTCGCAATAGTCCCCGCACCTTGAGTCATCCGCCCATGACGCCTTCCCCGGATATCCAGGTCTGCCTGGACTGCGGCTGGTCGGAGTTTGTGATTCCGCGTGCATGGCTCTCCGCGGGTTGGCTGCGGTCTCTGCGGCCGAAGCCTCCCCAGAGCGAGACGACGATCCCCTCGGTCGGCGAGGCCGTCGCGGTAATGTAGTCCGGCTACAACCCGGTTGATCCGAACGATCGTCAGGCCGCGTCGTGGCATTCCCCTGCGCCGGGCAGGAGGGATTTTCGCGCACAAAAAGGCCCCCAGCTTTCGCTGGAGGCCTTTTGCTCGTTCCGGATGATCGTTCGGGGCGGCCGAGCGTCGGAGATCTTTCGTCTACAGAGGAGCCCTTTCCAGCGACGCGATAAAGCCGATTCCGGGCACATTGAGACCCAGCAGGTCGTGGCCGTTTGTGATGAACAGGTCCACTCCATAATGCGCTGCACATGCGAGTTGGATGGCATCCGCATCGCGCAGGGTGTGGGTCGCGCGCAAAGACGCGTAGCGCCAAGCCACTGAGGCATCGAAGTTCACCACCTGCGCCGTTGAGCGAATGGCGCGGTCGTATTGCTCGATCAGCGAGGATTGGCCGAGCTTCGTCGGCCTGACGAGAACCTCGCCCAGTGTCATGGCAGAGGTGACGAGACGGTCGCCGCGCTCAAGCATCCGCTTCCGGATGGCCAGCATCCGGCTCCTGTTCGGCTCCAGCCCCTCAAACATGTAGATGAAGAGATTGGTGTCGAAAAAGATCTTGCTCAAATCTCTTCCCTCCGCAGATTCTCGACGTATTCGTCGGCGTGCTCATCCGCCCAAATCTCGCGTCCTGAGCCGATCAGAAGGATGAGTGGGTCTTCCTCGAACTGCATCTGCGGCGTGGCGACTTGCGCCTGCCGGCTCCAGGCCGCATACCAATCCAGTAGGTACCGATAGCGTTCCGGCATCTCATTCAGGTTCGGAATTGCCTTTGCCGGTTTGCGGCGCTGAAACCGCGCAGGGTGCGTCAGATCCCCGGCCCGGAAAAGACGCAAACTGCCCGGAGCTGTCTCGAAGAGCATCCGGTATTTTCCGGAAGATGGAGGCACATTCGCGACCATATGCTGGTCCAGGTGCGCGCTGATCGTCCCGCGCTCCACGCCCGCAGCCAAGCCCTCGGCCTCCAGCCTCTCCGATATCTCCCTCTTGCTGAACGCGGATCGCGACGGGCTCTCCCTCTGCAGCAGAGCGGCCGCAATCCAGATTCGATCTGCTACCCGGATGCTTTCATGCACTTCAACTGCCATAGACTCCCTTCCCAATTAACTGGTATACCATTTATACCACTGTATATCATCTCTACCCATGAAACAAAAAGGCCCCCAGCTTTCGCTGGAGGCCTTTGCTTTGAAGGGACACTGAGTTCGAGTCGTCAGCAGATATCTCCGAGTCTCTCGTTCCCTTGTTCCCTGCTCTTAGTACATGCCGTCCATCCCGCCATGGCCGCCGGCCGGCATCGGTGTCTTGGGCTCCGGAATCTCGCAGACAAGGGCTTCGGTGGTCAGCAGCAGCGCCGCGATCGAGGCTGCATTCTGCAGCGCCGTCCGCGCCACCTTCGTGGGATCGATGACGCCCGCCTTCACCAGGTCCTCGAACTTCCCGGTCAGTGCGTTGTAGCCGAAGTGCGCTTCCTTCGATTCGAGCACTTTGGCGAGCACTACAGCACCCTCCTCGCCGGCATTGCCGACGATCTGGCGCAGCGGCTCTTCCAGCGCCCTCAGCACGATCTTGGCGCCGATCTTCTCGTCGCCTTCCAGCGTCCCGATCAGCTTCTCTACCGCGGCCATGCAGCGCACCAGCGCCACGCCGCCGCCAGGAACGATTCCCTCCTCGACCGCCGCGCGCGTCGCGTGCAGAGCATCTTCAACGCGAGCCTTCTTCTCTTTCAGCTCGGTCTCGGTCGCCGCGCCCACCTTGATGATGGCCACGCCGCCCACCAGCTTCGCCAGCCGCTCCTGCAGCTTCTCCTTGTCGTAGTCCGAGGTGGTCTTCTCGATCTGCGACCGGATCTCCTTCACACGGCCCTCGATGTCGCTGGTCTTGCCCGCGCCGTCGACGATCGTGGTGTTGTCCTTGTCGATGGTGATGCGCTTGGCCTTGCCCAGGTCCTCCAGCTTCACGCCTTCCAGCTTGATGCCCAGGTCCTCGGTGATGGCCTTGCCGCCGGTCAGGATCGCGATGTCTCCCAGGATGGCCTTGCGGCGATCACCGAATCCAGGAGCCTTGACGGCAGCCACGTTCAGCGTGCCGCGCAGCTTGTTCACCACCAGGGTCGCCAGCGCCTCGCCTTCCACGTCCTCGGCAATGATCAGAAGTGGCTTGCCGCCGCGAGCGATCTGCTCCAGCAACGGCAGCAGGTCCTTCATCGCGCTGATCTTCTTTTCGTAGATCAGGATGTAGGGGTCCTCTAGAACCACTTCCAGCCGCTCCGCGTCGGTCACGAAGTACGGGCTCAGGTAGCCGCGGTCAAACTGCATGCCGTCGACCGTCTCCAGCCCGGTGTGCATGGTCTTCGATTCTTCGATGGTGATGACGCCGTCCTTGCCCACCACCTTTACCGCCTCGGCGATGATGGCGCCGATCTCCTCGTCGCCGTTGGCCGAGATGGTGCCCACCTGGGCCACCGATCCCTCGTTCACATCTCGAGACAGCTTGCTCAGCGCGCCATCCTTGTTCCACTTGCCGTCCTTGTCGCGCGTGCCGATCACAGCCGTCACGGCCTTCTCGATGCCCCGCTTCAGAGCCATTGGGTTCGCCCCGGCCGCCACCGTCTTCACGCCCTCGCGGAAGATCGACTGCGCCAGAACCGTCGCCGTCGTCGTGCCGTCGCCGGCCACGTCGCTGGTTTTCGAGGCGACTTCTTTCACCAACTGGGCGCCGATGTTCTCCATCGGATCCTTCAGCTCGATCTCTTTCGCCACCGTCACACCGTCCTTGGTGATGGTCGGCGATCCGAACTTCTTCTCGATTACGACGTTCCGGCCCTTCGGCCCCAGCGTCGCCTTCACGGCGTCCGCCAGCGTGTTCACGCCGCGCAGAATCGCCTGACGGGATTCCTCACCGTGCAGAATTTGCTTTGCCATGTCTCCAAACTCTCCTTCGTCAGTTGTCAGTCAACAATCTTCAGTTGTCAGTTCCGTTTGCCCCGTCGCCAGCCTCTGCGCTCATCCGCGCTTCGTACCGGCAACTGACAACTGAAAACTGACAACTCGCGCGTCAGCGCGCTTACTTCTTGATGATCCCCAGCACTTCTTCCTCGCGCATGATCAGGAACTCCTCACCGTCGATCTTGATCTCGGTGCCCGAGTACTTGCCGAAGAGGATCTTATCGCCCGCCTTCACATCCAGCGGAAATACCTTGCCCTCGTCGTTCGACTTGCCCTTGCCCACGGAGATCACTTCGCCCTCCTGGGGCTTTTCCTTGGCCGTATCCGGGATAATGATTCCCCCGCGGACGGTTTCGCCCTCTTCCACCCGGCGAACCAGGATCCGGTCGTGGAGTGGAGTGAATGTGGTCGCTGCGGTCGTTGTTGCCCTTGCTTTGCCTACGATGTCTTGGAGGTGCTTTGTCACGGGACCAACTGGGGTCACTGCAGTCTTTTCTGCCATTCTTCGCTTCTCCTTCCCGCACAAACCAAGCAGAGCCCGGCAGGCGGGTATCAGTATTCAGAAAATTCTGGGAGCTAGCGGAGTGCCCGCCGCCGAAGGTTCCGGCGAATCGGTCGAGCGCTCTCACCAGGGGATTGCTGGCACTCTCGCCTTCCAATTGCTAACGATAGGGGAGGCCCCTCCCCTTTGTCAAGACCCATTTCGCAAAAATATGAGCGCCGCTCACTCATATTCTGTGACTGCCGCTCATTTCGAAACTCCGCCCGCCGAACCCGCCCCTTTCTTCCCTGCCCCCCGCCTGCGTTTTCTCGTTTCTTCGTTCCCTCGGCCCCTTGGCCCCTTGCTCCCTGACTTTCCTGCTCCCTTGTCGCCTTGCTCCCTCGTCCTTATACAATGAACTTCATGTTCCGCCGTACGTCTCGCTCTTTCCTGATCGCTCTGGCAGCCCTCGGGCTCACCGCCGGCGCCGTTGCCCTTCACGCACAGGGCGACAACTCCCAGCACGGCCGCAAATACAAAGCTCCGCCGCTCGCTGCACACATCGAAGTCCTCGTCGTACGCGACTACAACGGCAAGCCAATCCCCCAGGCGCATGTCATCTTCCATCCCGTCGAAGGTGACAGCGACAAGGGATCGATGGAGCTGAAGACCAACGACGAAGGCAAAGCCATCATCAACGTGATTCCCATCGGCGACACCGTTCGTTTGCAGGTCATCGCCAACGGCTTTCAGACCTACGGCCAGGACTTCAAGGTCGATAGGCTCGACATCTCGATGGAAATTCGCCTGAAGCGGCCGGCCGGCCAGTTCTCTCTTTACGGAAAACCCGGCTCAGGCAACGGCTCGGGCGCCGGCAACAGTTCGGGCTCCCCGCCGCCAGCCTCCAGCAGCAAACCCTCCGACTCCCCCGGCAAGTCGAGCGATCAGCCGGATTCGGGCAAGCCCAAGAGCAACTGAACCGCCGCGCATCGCTGACAGCCAAACTCCGCCAGCTCCGCTGATGGCGCTGGCCCCGCTAAACTAGTCCTGTCATGCCTGCCGATCCTCTCGCCGGCAAATCGGTCCTGGTCACGGGAGGCGCCCGCCGCATCGGCCGCGCCATCGCGCTGACCCTGGCCCGCGCAGGCGCTGACGTCGCCATCTCGTTTCATTCCTCTGAGGCCGACGCCGGGCGGACATCCGCGGAGATCGCCTCCTTCGGCCGCCGCTCCCTCTCTGTTCGCTGCGACGTCCGCTCCGAAGCCTCAGTCCGCGCCGCGATCGACGCGGTCGTCTCCGCCTTCGGCCGTCTCGACATCCTCGTCAACAACGCCGCCGTCTTCGGCTCAGCGGCGCTGGAAAGCCTCACCCTCGACCAATGGAACGAGGTCTTCGAGACCAATACCCGCGGCCCGTTTCTCGTGGCCCGCGAGGCGCTGCCGCACCTCCGCGCCGCCCACGGCCGCATCGTGAACATCGGTTCGCTCGGCGGCCTGCGCGCGTTGGCCGGCCACGCACATTACTGTGCCTCCAAGGCCGCGCTGCACATGCTGACCCAGGCGATGGCCAAGGCCTTCGCGCCCGAGGTCAGCGTGAACTGCGTTGCTCCCGGCTGGATTCAGTTCGACGATGTGCCCGATCTTCCCGCGTTGCCCGATCCTTCGCGCAGCGAAGCGGAGCGAAGAGCGGCATCTCAGGCCGCCCGCTTTGCCGCGAAGACCCCCATGGGCCGCAACGGCGACGCCGGCGATGTTGCCCAAGCCGTGCTCTTCTTCGCCTCCGGCCCGCACTTCGTCACCGGCCAGACGCTCGCCGTCGATGGCGGCCTCGGTCTCTCGTAACCGGCGTGGCTGCCCGCTACCGTCCCAGCAGCCTCTTCCAGAACCCGCTCTTGCCGTCGCCGCCGGTTCCAGGCCGCGAAGCCCGCCGCTTTACCGCAGCCGCCCGCTCGGCAAACTGCAGCGGCACGTGCTCCCATAACCCAATTGGCTCCGGCTGTTGCGGCCACGCCGCCCCCTCCACCACCGCCTGCGGATTCTTCAAGCACAGCCGCCGCGCGGTCTCCTCGCCCTTACGCTCGGCTACGTACTCATACCCTTTCTTCAAGTGCGCGGGCCGCCACACCGGGTGGTGCGCGTCGGTCGCCAGAAAGTGGATCCAGTCCCGATCCAGAAGCTCGTTGGATAGCGACTCCGCCGCCTTGCCGAATCGCCCATAGAGCGACGCCGACGTAACCTGGATCAGGCATCCATGGCGCATCCAGTCGCCCACCAGGCTCGGCTGGCGCATCACCGCGGGATAGCGCTCCGGGTGCGTGACGATCAGCGTGTACCCCGCCGACTGCAGCCGGAACATGGCCTCATTCATGCTCGGCGGAATGATCTCCGAGGGAAACTCGATCAGCAGGTATCCCTTCTCGTTGACCGAGTAGCGCAGCGGATTCATCACCGCATCCACGATGTTGTCTGCCGTCAGGTGGAAGTCGCATCCCAGGCTTAGCTCCACCACGCCCTTCAGCCGCTCCTTGACCTCCGCATACCGCTCATCGATCAGTGGCTTGTTGTAGGGAAAAGCATCGCTCGCATGCGGCGTGCAGACGATGTGCGTCACGCCCTCTTCCGCCGCCTGTTGCGCCAGATCGATAGACGTCTGCAGGTCCGGTGAGCCATCGTCCACGCCGTAGATCAAATGGTGATGAATGTCGATCATTGCCCAACCGATCGGTGAATAGCGGCGCGCTCCGCCTGGCGCCGCCAACTCCGCAAACTCCGCTTTCCCTACTCTCTACTCCCTACTCCCTGTCTTTCCAGCGTCCCGACCATTGATTTGATGATCCCCCACCCGTCCGCCGACCCCAGCAGCGCCTCGCTCGACCGGTCCGGGTGCGGCATCATGCCCAGCACATTCCGGCCCTCGTTCAGAATCCCCGCGATGTTGCTCAGCGACCCGTTCGGATTCGCCTCCGCCGTGATCTCGCGCTTCGGCGTCGCGTAGCGGAACGCAATCCGGTCCTCGGCCTCCAGCCTCTTCAGCTCCTTCGGCTCGCAGAAATAGTTCCCTTCCATGTGACCGATGGGAATCTCGAGCACTGCACCCTTCTTCAGTTGATTCGTGAACGGGCTGTCCGTCGTCTCCACGCGCAGGTGCACCTGCTTGCAGATGTACTTCAGCCCCGCATTGCGCATCAACGCGCCCGGCAGCAAGCCGCTCTCGGTCAGAATCTGGAACCCGTTGCAGATCCCCAGCACCAGGCCGCCGTCCGCCGCAAATCTCTTCACGGCTTGCATCACCGGCGAAAAGCGCGCGATCGCGCCGGTGCGCAGGTAGTCTCCGTACGCAAATCCTCCCGGAACCAGCACCGCATCCACGCCGTGCAGGTCCTCGTCGTCATGCCACAGGAAGTCCACCGGCTGCTGCGCCACTTCGGCAATCACGTTGTAGGTATCGTGGTCGCAATTCGACCCCGGGAACACCACCACGCCGAATTTCATGCTTCCAGCCTATCAGCTTAATCCGCGCCGTCATGCTCCCGCGATTTCCACGCCCGCAGCTCGCCCTAGCTCCGCCAACTCCGCTAGCTCCGCTGCCCCCTCACGCCGCCTTCGCTACCACCGCCGGCGTCCGCCGCTTCACCCGCAGGTTGTCGAGCGCGCAGTTTACAAGCCTCGGCTCGAAGCGCGGTGTCTGCTGGAGGAACCGGCAGCTCGCCACCACCTGGTCCACGATGAACTTCGGCTGGTACCGCGCCAGTTCCATCCCTTTCTCCTTCCTCACCTTCTGCACGATGGCCTCGAACGCCTCCCGCGACAGCTCGAACCCCTCCTTGGCGCACTCATCCTCGAAGATCTTCCGGTACGACTCCACCGTCGGTGTGCCCACCTCGATCTTGTAAGGCAGCCGCCGCAGGAACGCCGTGTCCATCAGGTCCTCCGGCTCCATGTTGGTCGAGAAGATGATCAGTTCCTCGAATGGGATCGTGATCGTCTTACCCGTGTGCAATTTCAGATGATCCACGCGATTTTCCAGCGGCACGATCCAGCGGTTCAGCAGGTTGGTCGGCGAAACAAGCTGATGGCCGAAGTCGTCGATCACGAAGCAGCCGCCCAGCGCCTTCACGTGCAGCGGCGCCTCGTAATAGTGGCCCGTCGCGTCCCAGCGCAGGTCGAGCATGTCCAGCGTCAGCTCCCCGCCCGCGATCACGCACGGCCGGCTGCACGCCACCCAGCGCGCGTCGAACACGTCGTGCCGCACCAGCGAAAGCGGCCCATCCTCCTCCGGCCCGGCGCGCTCGACCGCCGTGTGCACTCCAGGATCGTACACGCGGATGATCTGGCCCTCCACGTCGAGCGCGTACGGCACGAAGATCACGTCGTAAAATACGTTCGCCAGCCGATGCGCCACCGAGGTTTTTCCGTTGCCCGGCGCCCCGTAGAGCAGCGTGGCGCGGCCCGAGTTCAGCGCCGGTCCGCACTGCTCGATCAGATCGTCCTCCAACGTCAGCCCGCTCATCGCCTTTCGGATGCGATCCGGCGTGACGACTTCGTTGGTGATCTTCTGCAGCTTCACCTGCCGCGTGAATTGCTCGATCGGCACCGGCGCGGGACCGATGTACCCGCAGCGATTCACCTGGTCGAGCGCCCATCGCCGTCCCTCGTCGCTCAGCGTATAGGCCACCTCGGCCAGGTTCCCCGTGTCCCGCGAGCCCAGGCTCATCAGTAGCTTTCGGTCCACTGCCATCTGCACCAGGCTGAGCACGAGCGGATAGGGCAGTTTGATCGCCTGCGCGAACTGCCGCACCGATTCCAGCCTGCCGGCATCGATCAGCTTCACGAGCAGGCCCATCAGATCCCTGGCATCAACTCCCGTGGCGGCAACGTCTGCCGGTTCGGCGGGCATCCGGCGCAGGAACTCCTCCAGCCGGCTCTGGCTGATCGCGCCCATCGCCACCAGGCTCTCGCCCAGCCGTCCCCCGTGAACGCCCTGGTGCTCGACCGCGCGCTCGATCTCCTCCGCGGTCGCCATCCTGCCGCCGATCAGCAGATCGCCCAGCCGCAATGACGTAGAAATGGTGCGCCTCCGAGGGCGGTCTTCGCCTCTTCGCTGTTCTTCGGCACGCCTTTCGTCAACATGAGTTCTTGCCCCGCGATCCCGGCCATCGCGCGGTTCGATCGGCCATCAGGCTTTCCCGGTAACCGCGCCCAGCTCGGCGAGGATTTCGCGAACCGCCACTTCCGCGGCCTCGGCGCATCCGGCGGAGAGCTCCATCGAAATCGATTGTCGGGGATCGATAGTGATCGCGTACAGCACCACCTCGCGCGTTCCGCCCTGCATGTAGAACGCGTCCAGCAGGTCCTTCACGCCGATGTCGTGCGCTGTCAATGTAGGAGGATAGTCGCTCGCGAAGCGCGGCGTGGTGCGCGTGACGGTTCCCAGCGGATTCCCGTCCGCCGCCGCATCGATCAGGATGATCCGCTCGGCGCTCTGGAGCGGCTCCAGCAGAATGAAGCCGCCCGTTCCGCCATCCAGGCACTCGACGCCGGCCGGCAGCGTATGCTTCTCCAGCGCGCGCACGGCGTGAACCCCAACGCCCTCGTCGCCCATGAGAACGTGGAGCCGCAGAGTCGTATTTCCCTAGTGTCTAGCTCTCTGCCTTCTCGTTCCCTTGTTCCCTTGTTCCCTCGTTCCCTGTTTCTTCCACCCTGTCAAACTTCCATCCGCCAATGATCGAGGATACCGTACCCCGGCCCTCGATGTAGTCGTGATAGAAGGCGAGGTAGATATGAACGATGACGAACGTGACGAAGAACCACAGGAACAGATGGTGCCAGAAGCGCACGCCCATGTCGCCGCCCAGCAGCGGCACCACCCACTTGAACATCTTCGGCAACCACGAACTGCTCATGCTGGAATACAGCGCGAAGCCCGTCATGGTCTGGAAGCAGAAGACGAGGAAAGTAAAGAAGTAAATGAGCGCAGCCAACGAGTTGTGACCGGTGGAGATCTCGCCGTGCATCTTCACCTGCAGCACGTCGGTCTTGATGACGTCGGCAATCTCCTGCTGCTGTTTCTTCGTCACCGGGAAGAAGTTGGTCCACTTGGCGTACTTGTTACCCACGAATCCCCAATAGATTCGCGCCAGGAAGTTGAAGACGTAGACCCAGGCCGAGGCGAAGTGCAGGAAGCGCACCCAGCCGAACCAGTACTGCTGGTAGGCCTCCGACGCATAGGCTATGCGAACCGGGTGCCCGATCAGGAAGCCGGTAATGCAGAGCAGGGTCAGCGCGATCGCGTTGATCCAGTGATACGCGCGGACCGGCATCTCCCACACATACACGCGCCGGTACTCGACCGGCGCGCTCCCGTTCGCCCGAAAGACATCTCGTACACCAGTGCTCTGTGTGCTCATCGCCTTTACTCGAAAGAAATCTGGTGAATGTGCCGCCCCTGCGGGTCGTACAGGTGCACCGAGCAGGCCAGGCACGGGTCAAAGGAGTGGATGGTGCGCAGAATCTCCACCGGCTGATCCAGTTTCGCTACTGGGGTGCCGATGAGCGCGGCCTCGAACGACGAGTGCTGCTGCTTGGCGTCGCGCGGAGAGCCGTTCCACGTCGTCGGAACCACCAGTTGGTAGTTCTCGATGGCGCCGTTGTGAATCTTGATCCAGTGCGCCAGCGCGCCGCGCGGTGCTTCCACCAATCCCACGCCCTCGGCGTCCGCCGGCCATGTTTTCGGTTCCCACTTCTCGCCGTTGAACGTGGACACGTCGTTGCTCTTCACGCGGTCCATCAACTGGCCGAAGAACTCCTTCAGCCAGATCATGGCCAGCGCCGCGTCGATGCCGCGCGCCGCCGTGCGTCCCAGCGTCGAGAACAGCGCCTCGACCGGCACGTTCAGCTTGCCCAGCACCGCGCCCACCGTTTCCTTCACATCCGCATGGCCCGCCGCATACGAAACCAACAGTCGCGCCAGCGGGCCCACTTCCATCGGGTTTTCCTTCCAGCGCGGCGTCTTCAGGAAGGAGTACTTGTCGAAGCCTTCCAGGCTCTCGAACGGAGGCTTCGGCCCGGTGTAGTTGATCTTGGTCTCGCCGGCCCACGGGTGCAGGCCCACGCCGTCTCCGCCATCGTAGGTGTACCAGGAGTGCGCAATGTACTCCTTGATCTCCTGCGCGTCGCGCGGATTGACGGGATAAACGTGGCTCAGATCGCGGTTCAGCACCGCGCCCCTCGCATACTTGAAGGCCTCCGGCTGGTTGTAGCCCTTGGTCGGGAACTCGCCGTAGCAAAGATAGTTGTTCAATCCGCCGCCGTACTTCGCCCAGTCCTTGTAGAACGAGGCCACCGCCAGCAGGTCCGGGATGTAGACCTGGTTGACGAACTCGTCCGCCTGACCGATCAGCCGCGAAACCAGGTTCAGCCGCTCGGAGTTGATCGCCGCCACCTCGTTGACGTTGATCGAGCACGGAACTCCACCCACCAGGTAGTTCGGGTGCGGATTCTTGCCTCCGAACACGGCGTGAATCTTCACCACTTCCTTCTGCCAAATGAGCGCGTCCAGGTAGTGCGCCACGCCGATCAGGTTCACCTCCGGCGGCAGCTTGTACGCCGGATGGCCCCAGTAGCCGTTGTTGAAAATGCCCAAACCGCTGGCGGCGAACGCCTTGATCTTGTCCTGCACCTCGGTGAAGTAGGCGGTATTGTTCTTGTCCCACTTGGAGAACGATTGCGCCAGCTCCGCCGCCTTCTTGGGATCGGCCTTGAGCGCGTTCACGATGTCCACCCAGTCCAGAGCGTGCAGGTGGTAGAAATGGATCACGTGATCCTGCACGTACTGGGTGGTCTCCATGATGTTGCGGATCAGCTCCGCCGTGGGCGGCACCGAGATGCCCAGCGCATCCTCGACGGCGCGCACGCTGGCCAGGGCATGCACCGTCGTGCACACGCCGCAGACGCGCTCCGTGATCGCCCAGGCGTCGCGCGGATCGCGGCCCACGAGGATCTTCTCCAGCCCGCGCACCATGGTGCCCGCGCTGAATGCGTCGGTGATGACGCCGTTTTCCACCACTGCCTCGATGCGCAGGTGGCCTTCAATGCGAGTAACTGGATCAACGACTACGCGCGTTGCCATGGCTCTTTACGACTCCTTCCTGGCTTCAGCGTGCACTTCCGCAATCACGTTGCGCTTGCGGATGTTGGTCACCACCGCGTGGGCCGCGACTCCGGCCAGCGTGGCGACGCCGACTGCCGTGCCGATGGTGTCGGCCGTGCTCTCGATGCCGAAGCCCGGGAACGACGCCAGATGCTGATAGAACGGGCCGTTGTCCCAGAATCCCGCCTCGCTGCACCCGATGCAGTTGTGGCCCGACTGGATGGGATAGCTGGTGCCTTCGTTCCACTTGACCACCGAGCAGGCGTTGTACGTCACCGGGCCGCGGCAACCCATCTTGTACAGGCAATATCCCTTGCGCGCGTTCTCGTCGTCCCACGACTCCACAAACAGCCCGGCGTCGTAGTTCGGCCGGCGATAGCAAGTGTCGTGCACGCGCCGCCCGTAGAACTCCTTCGGCCGGCCCTGATTATCGAGCTCCGGAATCTGGCCCAGCACCAGGATGTGCGTCACCACCGACATCATCACGTCGGCGATCGGCGGGCAGCCCGGCACGTTGATCACCGGCTTGTTCACCAGCTTGTAGATCGGCGTGGCTCCGGTCGGGTTCGGCTTGGCGGCCTGCACGCAGCCGTTTGAAGCGCAACTGCCCCACGCGATGATAGCCGCCGCATCCGCCGCTACCGTCTGCAGGATTGACTCGGCAGTCTTGCCGCCCACCATGCAGTAGACGCCGCCGTCCTTGGTCGGCACGGCGCCTTCCGCCAGCACGATGTACTTCCCCTTGTTGTTCGCGATCGTGTCGTTCAGGCTCTTCTCGGCCTGGAATCCAGACGCCGCCATCAGCGTCTCGGTGTAGTTCAGCGAGAGCACGTCCAGCAGTGCGTCCGCCACAATCGGGTGCGACGCCCGGATGAACGACTCGCTGCAACAGGTGCACTCCTGGAAGTGCATCCACACCACGGCCGGTTTTTCCTTCTTCTCGAAGGCATTTACCACCTGAGCCACGCCGGTCTTCCCCAGGCCGGCGACCGCCGCGGCTGCCGCGCAGAACTGCAGAAAATCTCTGCGGTTGTAGCCCTTCTGCTGCATTGACTGCCAAATTGACTGACCCATGCCAACCTCGCTCACACGACTGCGCCAGCAGACCCGCAGGAGACAAAAGGCCGCGTACGGTGGGGGTCTGCCGGCTAATGTGAGCGACGTTACTTTGGCAAAAATACTGGTGGCTGTGAGCGCCATCACACGTGTTGCAGATCACTTCTCGCTTCGAGGGCTCTGGCTCAAAAGTGATAGCGCTCACTCGGAGAGATCAAGAGCTGCCCCTTTCCTGGCCGTTGGATCGCCCCAATGCTAGCATCGCCTGCATTGCTAGCACTTCCGTGCCATCATCGTTCCATGGCCACCATCGTTATCCGCAACCTCGACGAATCCGTCAAGCGCCGCCTCAAGGTCCGCGCCGCTCTTAACGGCCGCTCCATGGAGGCCGAAGCTCGCGAAGCGTTGCGTGCCGTGGCCAACGAGGCTCCCAAGTCACTTCCCGAAGGCGGACTCGGCACAGCAATTCATGAGCTCTTCGCTCCCCTCGGGGGTGTGGAGCTTCCCATTTTGCCGCGCGGCAAGTCACACCGGCCGATCCCGACTTTCTCGTGATGATCCTCCTCGACACGAACGTGATCTCCGAGGCCATGAGGCCCATTCCAGACTCGGCCGTAATGGCTTGGCTCAACTCGCAGAACATCTCGGAACTTTGGACCTGCACAATCGTGGTGGCGGAGCTGATCTCTGGATTGGAGTTGATGCCGGACGGCAAACGTCAGCGTCAACTGAAGGAACGAGCAGAACTGATGTTTGAGAGGTTCTTCGGGGCACGGGTTCTTCCCCTCGACCTGCCCACTGCGAGGGCTTACGGCCTTGTACTCAAGGCGCGGCGGACAAAGGGCCTGCCGATTGACGAGATGGATGCACTGCTGGCGGCGACAGCCCTCGCCAGTGGCGCTGCTCTGGCCACCCGCAACGCGTCCCACTTCCAGGATTTTGGAATTCGCGTTCTGAATCCCTGGCTATAGACGCCTTACGCTGGCTTCCCTACCGGCTCAGGCGCCTGGTCCAGCGGAACTGCGGGCCGCCAGCTCGCCCACGCGACCAGCGCAATTCCCACCAGAACCGCCCCCGCACTCGCCAGTTGTGCATTCGACAACCCCCAAAGAACCTTGGGGTTGCGCCGGATAAACTCAACCAGGAAGCGAGCAATTCCGCTCAGCGCAAGGTACTGGCCCACGATCACGCCCGTGGCGTGCGGCTTGCCCAGACGCCACCACAGCCACGAACCAATCAAAAGGCCCGCAACCAGTTCATATAGGGGGGTCGGGTACACGGGCGCCATGATCGGCTCGATTCCGTGAGGGAAGGCCATTCCCCACGGGTGGAAGGTGTGCCCAAGAAGATGGATCGGCCGGATCACGATCCCATAACACCCGTCGCCGGACAGAAAGCATCCGATTCGCCCCACCCCGTATCCGATCGCTGCCGCCGGAGCCGTCAGGTCCAGGATGCGCAGGCCCCCGATCTTCGCCCGCCACCCCATCAGCACCAGCGCCGAGATGCCAAAGACCAGCCCGCCATACCACGCGAATCCGGCGTTATCCCACAGAACCCCCCAGCCGCCCGCCCGAAACTCATCCAGTGAGTCCAGCACATGCCAGATCTTCGAGCCCACCACACCGGCCACCAGTGCAATCGCCACCATCCCCACCGCATCCGCGCTGAGCCGCGCCCGCTTGAACGCCCGGTCGAGGATGATGGCAGCCACCACCGACGCCACCCAAAGCATCAGCCCGAAGCTGTTCAGTTCGTGCGGCCAGAACGGAAGCGGGATATACGGGATCATAGCCCTCTCATTATAGACGTATTATCGTCTCAATCCACTGCCGAAAGCGGTCGCCCCCAGGGCAAACGCATCATGATTTTCCCTCAGCCAGGAGTTGCCAGAGGAAGGCATCATCCCATGCGGCTTGCAGACGTTTGCCGCGGACGCTTCCTTTGCTGGACTTGTCTTTTCGG
>JBEKUS010000104.1:0-15008 GCA_049514795.1 Occallatibacter sp. | reverse complement strand
GCCGCGGCCGACACGCTCCGCGACCTCCTTGCAGGCGCGGTCATTGCCACGCGTCCCGCACTTGGCACCGAGGCACGCACCACCGGCCCGTTCGCCTCGAGCTTCCACGCGCGCGTTATGCCCGACTTCATGAACGCCGTCGACGATCCCGGCCTCAAAACGCTCGATGGCAAGGGCCTGATCGGCGCATACGATGTCGACGATGAAGGCGTCCCCGCGCAGGCGGTCAAACTCGTCGAAGCCGGCCACCTCTCGAACTACCTCATCGGCCGCGAGCCGGTGCGCGACTTTCCGCAATCGAACGGCCACGGCCGCGCCGGAATCACCGGCCCTGCGCGCCCCCTGATCGGCGTCCTCAAAATCACCGCGGAAGACGGGCTCTCAACGGACGATCTCAACAAGAAACTTCTGGAAATGGCCAAAGACCGCGGCCTGAAGAGCGTCTATTTTGTCGAAACGATGGGCGGCAAGCGCACGCCGCGTCTGCTCTACCGTGTCAGCCCCGACGGCAAGCGCGAACTCGTGCGCGGCGCCGTCCTCGACGACATCGACCAGCGCGCCCTGCGCTCCAGCGTCGAGGCCGCGGGCAAGGATCTCTGGGTCGCCAACTACTTCGGCGACCCGCCGGTCACGGTTCTCGCTCCCGCGCTGCTTTTCGACGATGTCACCGTTCGCCGCGCCAACCAGAAGAACGACAAACTGCCCTTCTATCCCCCGCCGGACTAGCGGTGAACGGACTCATTGGACCTTGGGCTCGGCGCCCGGATAGCGAATTCCGAACTGAGAACAACAGGAAAATCAGACAACGTCTTTCTGTTCCTCACGCCCTGCTCCCTGCTCTCTTCCATCCGCCCACGATCGCTCCCATCAGCGCCATGCCGATCAGCCAGAACCCGGTATTCACCGCAAACGAGGCATAGTCGCGGTTCGCGAAGACGTCTTGAATCGCGCTCGTCGGCAGCACAAATCCCAGCCACAGCAACGCGGCCATCCGCACGCCGCGGAATACAGTCTGTGGTCCAGTTAGCTGCGTCACGCCCGAGATCGCCGAGGCAATCAAAGCCTCCGCAAGCAGCGCCGCTACCCATTGCAGCAGCGGATTCACTCCCGTAGTGGTCAGCCACTTGCGGTCGTGTCCAATGCCCTTCAGCCAGATATCGAGAAACAATGAGTACCAAACAGCCTCGAACAGAAAACACGCCACCGCCGCAACCGCGATGGCCAGGTAGTTGTGCTTCAGGTACTTCGTTTCCATGGGACCTCCCTCGTCCACAGGGCTGATTTCGCATTCACAGGGGCGGCGGCCGGGCGAGGGGGGAAAATACGGCTCATCGGCGCTCGCAGAGTTTGTCCGGGCGAGATTGTAGTCGATCCTCCTCCGACTTGTCGAAGAGCCAAGCTCTCCGCCTCCGCACTGCCCGCCCGCGCTCCTTCCGGCCCTATTCATCTCAATCTGTGAACTTTGTCCGCGAACTTTCCCGAACCCGCACCCCCGGTTCCCGCATCCATTGATTAGACGCGCAAACTGTGCGCTCGAATGACACGCCGCACCAACATCAACGGGTACAATCCGAACGGAGGAGACTTCCCCAATGGCATACGAATTACCGCCGCTTCCCTACGGCTACAACGCGCTTGAGCCGTTCATCGACACCGAGACGATGCATCTCCACCACGACAAGCATCACCAGGCCTACGTCAACAACCTGAATGCCGCGCTGGCCAATCATCCCGCCCTCGCCGCCAAGTCGGTCGAAAATCTCATCGCCGATCTGAACGCGATTCCCGACGACATCCGCACCGCGGTGCGCAACAACGGCGGCGGCCACGCCAACCACACCATCTTCTGGAGCATCATGGGTCAGGCCAATTCGTCCGGCATCGGCGGCCATCCCTCCGGCGACATCGCGAAGCAGATCAGCGCCGACTTCGGCGACTTCGACACCTTCAAGAAGACCTTCAACGAAGCCACGGCCAAGCAGTTCGGCTCCGGATGGGGCTGGCTGGTCTTTACCGGCGGCAAGCTCAAGATCGTCACCAGCGCCAATCAGGACTCGCCGCTTTCGCAGGGCCTCTACCCCATCCTGTGCAACGATGTCTGGGAGCACGCCTACTACCTCAAGTACCAGAACCGCCGCCCCGACTACCTCGCCGCATGGTGGAATGTCGTCAACTGGGCCGAAGTCAACCTGCGCTTCGCCAAGGCGAAGAGCTAACGCCAGCTTCCAGCCACTGGCTTCTAGCCTCTAGCTTCTTTTGCTCTGTTGTTCAGCTTCGTGTTTGCACATGGGGCTGGCAACTGGAAGCTCGGAGCTGGAAGCTTCCAACGGATCGCCGCAACCGGAGGAAGCAGTCGCAATGGCCACGATGCAAATGCAGGTCCGGCCCGAGGACCTCTCGCAGCTTCCCAAGGGCTCCGAGCGCATCCCCGACCCGGGCGTCCTTGTCATCTTCGGCGCCTCCGGCGATCTCACCAGGCGCAAGCTGTTGCCTGCGCTTTATCACCTCTTCCAGGCCAACCTGCTGCCCCGCGAGTTCGCCATCGTAGGCGTCGCGCGACGTGCGCTCGGCGACGCCTTCGCCGCCGACATGCGCTCGGGCATCGTGGAATTCGGAGGCGCCGATGTCTCCGAATCCAGGCTCGACGCCTTCGTCTCCCACATCAGCTATTTCCCTCTCAACTTCGACGACGCCTCCCACTACGCCGCGCTCAACTCCGAGCTCGACCGCATCGCCAAAGAGAAGGGAATCGGCGGCGATCGTATCTACTACCTCGCCACCGCGCCTGAGTTCTTCCCGCCGATCATCGAGAACCTCGGCGCGCAGGGCATGGCGCAGCCCGATAAGAGCCGCGTCTCCGTCGTCATCGAGAAGCCCTTCGGCCACGACCTCGACTCGGCCCGCGAGTTGAACCATCAGGTCAACGCCGTTTTCCACGAAAGCCAGGTCTTCCGCATCGATCACTACCTCGGTAAGGAGACGGTGCAGAACCTTCTCGTCTTTCGTTTCGCCAACGGCATCTTCGAGCCCATCTGGAACCGCAACTACATCGACCACGTTCAGATCACCGTCGCCGAAACCCTCGGCGTCGAAGGCCGCGGCCCGTTCTACGAGAAGGCCGGCGCCCTCCGCGACGTGGTCCAGAACCACATGATGGAGCTGCTCGCTCTGGTCGCCCTCGAGCCGCCCTCCAGCTTCGAGGCCGACAGCGTCCGCCGCGAAAAGCTCAAAGTCTGGCGGTCCATTCCCTCCATCCCCGTTCTCAATGCAGTCCGCGGCCAGTACGGCCCAGGCATCGTCGACGGCGAGCATGTAGTCGGTTATCGCGACGAGGACCGCGTCAATCCCGAGTCCGGCGCCGAAACCTACGCCGCGCTCCGCCTCGCCATCGACAACTGGCGCTGGGCCGGCGTCCCCTTCTATCTCCGCGCCGGCAAACGCATGAAGAAGCGCGCCACCGAAATCGGTATCCAGTTCAAGCAGCCGCCGCTCCTCATCTTCAACCGCATTGCCTCCGCCGGCCCCTGCAGCGAGATTCAGCCCAACCTGCTCACCATCCGCATCCAGCCCGACGAGGGCATCGCTCTGCGCTTCGGCGCAAAAGTCCCCTCCAGCCCCGAGATGGCCGTCTGCCCCGTCAACATGGATTTCGATTACGAGGCCGCCTTCGGCAAATCCAGCGCCAACGGCTACGAGCGCCTGCTCCTCGACGCCATGCTCGGCGACCAGACCCTCTTTTCCCATCGCGATGGCGTCGAAATCAACTGGGCCCTCTACACGCCCATCCTTCAGGCCTGGGCGGGAAAGAATCCTGAAGTCTTCCCCAATTACTTCGCCGGTTCCTGGGGCCCCGACTGCGCCGACCGCCTCCTCGAAAAAGACGGCCGCGCCTGGCGCAACGACCTCGGGCGGAAGTAACAGGGACCAGGACATCCCGACGGATATCCGCCGGCGGCCGCGGTGGGACCGTGATTAGATTAGCCGAAATCCGTGCAGGCGTTTGGCGGCATTTTGATCGAACGTCAGAGTAGCGGCGCAACCTCTCCAAATGCCGATGCTGCCGATCAATGCATCTTCGAACGTCCCGGTCCCATTTCTCAGGGCGACCACAGCTTGATAGACTTCCTGCTCGTTTTGCACTTCAAGGGTATCGGCCGCCAGGATCATCTCGATGTGGTTGGCTGTCTCCCAACGCGCGCGCTTGTAGAGACTTCCAAGAACCCAGACGATTTCGAGGATCGAAACAAGGCTGACAAAACCCGGATTCTGCGCCGTCAAACGGCCTTCGATGATCGCGGTCGCCCGCGGCGACTGCGCCGCATCGTCTTGGATCAGGTAGCGCAGAAGGACGTTTGTGTCGAGCCCGATCATCTCTTTCGCCGGAATCTCGCCGTGGCGCCGGCCTCGATTGCTCGATCGATTTCTTCGAGTGTCACCGCCCGCGCCAACCTGGGTACGCTGCCTTTCAGGCGCTTCGTCGGAATCCTGGGCAGAATCATCACGCCGTCCGGATGGAAGAAGAACCTGAATCGATCCCCTGGGCGAATCTGCAGTCGTTCGCGAACCGCCTTGGGAATCGTGGCCTGCCCCTTACTGCTGAGTTTGGCTTCCATGATGCCGCGCCTCTCTTTACATTCTATCAAAAGTAAAGGATCTTTGGGCGGCTCTCCCGAAACCGGCGATCGATCGGGACGAAGCGGGCCCCGACTGCGGCGACCGCCTCCTCGAAAAAGACGGCCACGCCTGGCGCAACGACCTCGGCCGCCAGGGTTGACTCATCCCGGTTCCTATTAAATAGACTGCTGACCGTGGCGCAATCCCGCGAAAAAGCGGAGGAAGTGATTGTTCGTTTCGAATCCACCCAGGATCACGAAGCGATCCGGCAGATCCATATCGCCGCCTTTGCGAATCATCCCTACAGTCATCAGACGGATCACCTCATCGTCGACGCCTTGCGCGCCGCCGGTGCGCTGACCGCTTCAATGGTGGCTGAAGTGGCCGGAGAAGTCGTCGGGCACATCGCCTATTCTCCCGTCGTCATCGGTGGCCGTCATGGTTCGTGGTTCGTGCTGGGTCCAGTTGGCGTCCTGCCCGCGCGTCAGCGGCAGGGAATCGGTTCACGGCTAGTCGTCGAGGGCCTGAATCGTCTGCGCAAGCTGGAAGCACAGGGATGCGTGCTCGTTGGCGATCCCGCCTATTACACCCGCTTTGGTTTCCGCAACGATCCGCGACTGACCATGGAGGGAGTCCCTCCGGAAGTGATTCTCTGTCTGCCGTTGAGCGGCGAAGTTCCGCGCGGCGAAGTCGAGCACCACGCGGCGTTTTTCGTGCAGGCGAATGGTGCTCCTGGCCGGTAGCGCGCTTTAAGCGCGTCCAGTCTTCTAATCCCTGTTGAATTCGCCAGCCGGTCCGCCTCACGCCGTCTTCGCCCGGTTCGCCTTCCCCGTGATCCGCTCGATCGTGATCCGGATCATCGCCGTGCCCTCGCCATCCCCTGACTTGCGCATGTGTTCCTCGAACTGCTTGTCCGTCTCCTCGCCCCGGCCGCAGAACCGCTCCGTCAACAGCTTCAACGCTCTGCGCTTTTCGTTGGCATCGGTCACCAGCGCCGCGCGCCCAAAGACGATCGCGCTCTCATACAGCGTCGAGAGCATCGAAGGCACGACCGTCGCGCTCGCCACCGCGCAGTAGGAGACACGCTCCTCGTGCGCGATGTTCTCCAGCTTGTGCCCCTCAAATGCGCAATGCACGTAAAGCGCATCGCCGATCTGCACGTGGTTGAGCGGCGCCGCATAGGGCCAACCGTCTTCTCCGACGGTCGCCAGCACGCCGTGCTCGGCCCGCGCCAGAATCTCCCGCGCCTCCGCTTCCGTCACCGCCCGCTTCTGCCTTCGCATCTCTCGAACCGCCATCTCGTTCCCCACCCGCCAACTCCGCTCACCCCGCTAGACCCGCTATTCCCCTCGTCCCAACCTTCTCGCTCCCTCGCTCCCTTGCTGCCTTGCTCCCTGTCCTCGATCCATCGCCTCATTCGCCAGCCGGTCGGCCTCCTTGTTCCCGCTGCGTAGCGTGTGCCGCATCTCGAATCCCTCCAGGCCGCGCGCCCGCCGCTGCGCCTCCTCCCACAGAGGCCGCAGCCCCGGATTCTTCACCTTGTAGATGCCCTTCATCTGGCGCACCATGAGCTCCGAATCCGAAACCACCCTCAGCCGCCGCGCCCCGTGGGCAACCGCCCAATCCAGCACCGCCAGCAACCCCTTGTATTCGGCGTAGTTGTTGGTCTGCCTCCCCAGGTACTCGCTCAGCCGTGCCACAATGCAGCCCTCCGGATCCTCGACCACGGCTCCGTACCCCGCCGGCCCCGGGTTACCCCGCGATCCGCCGTCGCAGTGCGCCTTGAACCACCCGCCGCCCGGCTTCCCCTGCTCCTTTTCAATGCCGTCAAACAGATTCCCGTTCATCGCCTTTCCAGTGTACCGGCAGCAGCAACCTCCGCCGACCAGGTGCCCTTCGGGATCGGGCTCCCCCGCTCCCTTGCTCCCTTGTCCCCAGTTTCTCGCTCCGATGTTCCTTTGGTACCCTCCGCCCCGGTGACCAAACCCGTCATGAAGCGTCCATTCGACGTGTAGGACTTGCATCTTTCCGAAGCGGAGAGGCGATGGCGACGGACGCAATGGGTGTATCCATGCCCCTGGAGCAGACGGCAGGCATCTTGGCCTGGTCGGCAGGCCGAAGGGTACAATCCTCTCCAGGCATGGCTGCGACGAGGGCAGTGGGGGAATCAAGCCGGGAGGAAGCGGGCCGGGCGCTGGACCGTGTGCGGAGCCGCGCCGCCGAGACGGACCTCATCCGCGAGGCGCAGGCCGGATCTCGCGCCGCCTTCGATGCGCTCGTTCGTCAGTACGAGCACCAGGTTCTGCGCCTGGCGCTGCACCTTACCGGGTCGGAACAAGACGCCGAAGACATCTACCAGGACGCCTTTCTCAAAGCCTATCGGTACATCGGGAACTTCCGCTTCGAGTGCTCGTTCTACACCTGGATTTACCGCATTGTGACCAACCTCTGCCTGGATCAGTTGCGGCGCCGCAAGACGCGCCGCGAGGACCACGCCGTGGTGGTCGACCGCACCGGCGACGAAATCGACATCCTGGCTTCGGTCTCCGACAATCGATCGTTTTCCAATCCCGCCCGCGAGCTCGACCGCAAGGTGCTGGGCGAAAGGATTCAGGCGGCGCTGGGCAAGCTTACGCCGCGTGAACGGATGGTCTTCGAACTGAAGCACTACCAGGGGCTTCGCCTGCGCACCATCGGCGAAATGTTGAACACCACGGAAGAGACCGCCAAGAATACCCTCTTCCGCGCAACCAAAAAGTTGCGCGTGCAACTGGCGGAGTTGAAATAGCTGCCAGCCGTCGGCTTTTGAGCTGTCAGCAAGTTTGAAGCAAGACCAGGCTCACCCGTTCCACGGAATGAGCCGAAATAACGAAAGCTCGAACCTCGCACAGCGAGCTAAGAGCTAATGGCTAGTAGCTGTATTTTGAGAGGCTGGAAGGACGTCACTATGAATTGCGATCTTGCACAAGAACGGCTGGTCACAGCGGCGTACGGAGAGCTGCCCGACGACCAAACCCACGAGCTTGAACGCCACGTGGCTGCCTGCGAACCATGCCAGCGGGAGCGCGAGCAGATATTTGCCCTCAAGGTGCTCGCCGATACCCACACCGCTGCCGATCCGCCTCCCAATCTCGTGGCGCGCGCTCATCTGCGCCTCGACGAAGCGCTCGACGCCCTGCCGCCCAAGCATTGGTACGAGCGCCTCGGCGAGCGCATCATGAACAACTTCGCCAGCCTGCAGGCCGCGCCCGTCGCCGCGGTGCTTCTGCTTCTGGCCGGCGCCGGAGCCGGCGTTCTCGGTGGCTACGAGTTCGCGCAGGCTCGCGCCGCTCACGCCGCCGCCACGGCCCAGGCCGCCACACCCGCAGGCGCCCGGATTCAGCCCGCCGCGCCTCTGCCCGAGCTCGCCAACGTCGCCGAAATCTCCTCGATCGTCCGCCTGCCCAACAGCGAAGTTGTCGACGTCAACTACAACCAGCTCGTTCCGCGCCAGATCGAGGGCTCGCTCAGCGACCCGTCCATCCGCCAGATGCTCATGCTGGCCTCTGAAGACGCGGCATCGCCGCGCGTCCGCGACGACTCGGTTGCCCTGCTCGCGGCCGAGTGCCGCGCCGGCCACAGTTGCCAGCCCTCCGGCATCCGCGACGCGCTCATGGTCGCTCTTCGCTACGACCGCAGCCCCAAGGTCCGCCAGAAGGCGCTCGAAGGCCTGCAGCCCTACGTCGCCAACGATATACGCGTCCGCGACGCCGTTCTTGAAGCCGTATTGAACGACAACGATCCGGCGATCCGGACCGCTGCCATCGGCTTGTTGGAGCCGGTAGACGCCGACACCAGCGTTCGCCAGGTGCTCTATTCGGTCTCCAATTCCGACCAGAGCCCCCAGATCCGGAACGTATCCCGGCAGGTATTGAGCCGGGTTCCGGAGATACAGTAGTGTTGCCCATGCTTCCGGCCGATGCGCCATCCTTGCTTAGAGCGCAAGCCGGACGAAGAATCACCGGGAGATGCACCATGAAACACCTTTTGAGGCCGTACCCGAAGTCAAACAAAGAACTCGTTCTTGCGATGTTGGCGGTTGCCGCCGCTGGCCTGCTCTTGGCGCCGCGCGCCGCCCGCGCCCAAGCGCTTCAGATCGCGCAGCTCATCGAAGAGCCCAACCTCATGATGACCAAGGCCGGCACGCCGGGCTACCTGGGCGTTGATGTGGCCGATGTCGATGCCGAGAGAGCTCAGGCCCTCCGGCTCAAAGAGGTTCGCGGCGCCGTCATCACTCTCATCGACCACGATGCGCCCGCCGGCCAGATCGGCCTGAAGGTCAACGATGTCGTTCTCGCCATCGACGGCCAGAACATCGAGGGCGCCGAGCAGTTGCGCCGCGCGCTCCGCGAAATCCCGCCCGGCCGCAAGGTCAGCCTCGTGATCAGCCGCGACGGCAACATTCAGACGCTCGCCGTGCAGCTCGTCGACCGCAAGGCCATGGAGCGCGACATCTGGTCCAAGATCGGCATCGATGTGGACGGCATCGCGGCCCCGTCGCCGCCGCCCGCCATGAGCATCGTCGGCAGCGACGCGCCCGTCTCCAGCGGCTTCCACCTGTCCATCTTCGGCAGCACGCTGAACGTCGGCGCGCTGGTCGAGCCGCTCACCTCGCAGATGGCCGAGTACTTCGGCGTTCCCGGCGGGCTCATGATCAAGCAGGTCGCCCGCAAGAGCGAAGCCGCCGCCGCCGGATTCAAGGCCTTCGACGTGATCCTCAAGGTCGGCTCCGAATCGATCAACACCTCGGCCGACTGGGACCGCGCCCTCCGCTCCAATCAGGGTAAGCCCGTGCAGGTCACCGTCCTGCGCAACAAAAAGCAGCAGGTTCTCACTCTCCAGGTCGACTCCCGGCATCGCGGCGCAATCGAATTCGATGACCTTTTTCCCCCGAACGACGCGCCGCTTCTGGCTGAGCTAGCGCCCGGCCTCGATCCCGGCCTCGCGGAGGCCCTCTCCGCTCAGGCCGCGGCCGATGCCAACGCCATGGCCGAGGCCATGCGCGCCCAGGCCGACGCCCTGCGCCGGCAGATGGAAGAGTTCCGCAAGAGCTTCAGCGACCGGCAGATGAAGCAGTTCCAACAGCAAATGGAGCAGTTTCAGCGCCAGATGCAGCAGTCGTGCGGTCAGTGCACCGGCAACTTCGTCTAGCGTTCATTTGGATCAATCGAGTATCTTGAAGGTTGCGGACCTCATTAAGCGTCGCGAGACCAACTCGGGTCGCGCAATCAAAAACAGCTTGTCATCCTGAGCGAGTCCGCTGCGGCAGATGAGTCGAAGGATCTGCGGTTGCACTTACGGCGCGAGACCGGCGCAACATCTGGTGACCCCTTGAAATGAACGCCGACGAATACAACTACCAAGTTACGTGGTCGTTTGAAGATCGTTGCTGCGTCGGCCTTTGTCCGGAATTTCCCTCGCTTTCCTGGCTTGCGGAGAGCCCCGAGGCTGCATTGGCAGGCATTCGAAAGCTCGTACGCTCCGCTGTTCGAGACATGGAATCGGCGGGTGAATCCGTTCCAGGTCCAACCGAAGTTACGCGGCCGCTTACCCCTGTCTTTGAATCCCCACGTGACAGCGTAATGCTGCCGAAGGGCGTAACGGCAAAAACCTTGATTCGGGAAGGCAGGCGCTGACGAGATGGAAGTCCTTTACGGCCTGCACCCGGTCTCGGAAGCCCTCAAGGCCGGCCGCCGCCGCTTTGACCACATCCTCGTTGCCCGCGAGCGCCATGACGCCCGTCTCGACCGTCTCCTCGCCCAATGCCGTCAGGCCCGTATCCGCATCATCGAGCAGCCCCGCGAGCAGCTCACTCTCGCCGCCAAAACCCCCACGCATCAAGGCGTCGTCGCCTTCGTCCGCCCGCAGGAATTCCTCGCCCTCGAAGACCTCTTCGCGCCGCCTTCTGACCGTCCCGCCGCCGCACGCCTCATGCTCGCGCTCGACGGCGTCGAAGACCCGCAGAACCTCGGCGCGCTCCTCCGCGTGGCCGACGGCGCCGGCGTCGACGGCGTCCTCCTCACCGAGCGCCGCTCCGCTCCCCTCAGCCCCGCCGCCGTCAAGGCCAGCGCCGGCGCAGCCGAGCATCTCCGCATCGCCCGCGTCGTCAACCTCGTCCGCGCCCTCGAAGACCTCAAGCGCCAGAACCTCTGGATTGTCGGTCTCGACGAACGCGGCCCCGCCGACTACGACCGGTTCGATTTCACCGGCGACCTCGTCATCGTCCTCGGCCGCGAAGGCGCTGGCCTCCACTCGCTCGTCCGCCGCACCTGCGACCACCTTCTCCGCATCCCCATGGCCGGCGGAGTCAGCTCGCTCAACGTCTCCGCCGCCGGCGCCGTCGTCCTCTTCGAAGCCGCCCGCCAGCGCCGCGCTGCCGGAACCCCCACCAAACCCGTCCAAAGGTCTGCTGCATGCAACGCGAAAGGCCTCGGCTCATGAAGCTCGTCCCCATCGTTGCCGCGTGGGCTGCGAACCTCCTCGCTGCTATCGCTCTCTGCCTCGCCGCGCTCCCCGCCTCCGCCCAAGCCACCCCCTCCGCGCCCCCATCTCCGCAGGACCAGGAGCCCCGCGGCGCCGTCATCCTCTCCCGCTCCACCGACGAAAACGGCCAGACCACCACCACCGGCCCGGCTACCACGCAGCCGACGGTCCCCGGCGGCGCTCCCGTCTCCGCTCCCGTCGCCACTGACGAAGAGCGCCAAGCCGTCACCTTCGCCGCCTTCGACATGGACGTGCATCTTCGCCCTGCCGTCCAGCAGATCGCCGTCCGCGCTCTCCTGACCGTCCGCAACGACGGCAAATCGCCCCTCGCCCACCTCCCGCTCCAGATCTCTTCATCGCTTGCCTGGGAGCGCATCCGCATCGCCAATCGCGACCTCGCCTTCAGCGTCGCCACCCTCAACTCCGACACCGACCACACCGGCCAGCTTCACGAGGCCGCCATTCCGCTTGCCCCGCCGCTCGCCCCCGGCGCGTCTCTCCAGCTCGACGTCACCTACTCGGGCGCCATCCCTCTCTCCGCTCAGCGCCTGCTCACCATCGGCACACCCGGCGATGTCGCCCTCCACTCCGACTGGGATTCAATCGATGTCGACTTCACCGGCCTGCGCGGCTTCGGCAATGTCGCCTGGTATCCCGTCTCCAGCGTTCCCGTCATCCTCGGCGACGGCGCACGCGTCTTCGACGAGATGGGAGAGCACAAGCTGCGCATGGCCGGCGCGCGCTTCCGCCTCCGCCTCACCGACGAATTCCCGCATGGCCAGGCGCCCACCGTCGCCCTCATCAACGGCCACCCCGCCGTACTCGCGCTCACCGAGCCCGATTCCGCCGGCCCGGAGGTCCCCGGTGTCGCCACCGCCAGCGTCGACTCCCCGGCCCTCGGCTTTGAAGCTCCCAGTCTCTTCGTCGCCGTCCGCGCCGCGCACCCGGCTGCCAACACCACGCTCTACGCGCTCGACGCCGATGCGCCCGCGATTGAGGGCTGGGCCTCCGCCGCCGCCTACGTCACGCCCTTCCTTCAGAGCTGGCTCGGTCAGACGCCCCGTTCGCAACTCGCCATCCTCGACCTGCCCGATCCCCAGGACGCGCCCTTCGAGACCGGCGCGCTCCTCGCCACCTCCATCCGCCAGCTTCCGGCCGATCAGCTCGACGGCATCTTCGCTCACGCCCTCACCCACGCCTGGATGTCCTCGCCCCGCGCCTGGCTCTCCGAAGGCGTCGCGCATTTCATGGGCACACTCTGGACCGAAAAGCAGTCCGGCCGCGACAAGGCTCTCCAATCGCTCGAATCCGGCCGCACCGCCCTCGCGCTCGCCGAGCCCTCCAGCCCCGGCGAAAGCTCCGGCCAGCCGCTTTCCCAGGCCATCTCGCCCGTCTACTACCGCACCAAGGCTGCCTACGTCTTCTGGATGCTCCGCTCGCTCGCCGGCGACACCGCCCTCTCCGCTGCTTTGCGCGCCTACTCTCCCGCCGACGACGCCGCGCAGGGCTTTGGCGCGAACTCGGGTCCCGGGGCCCCCGGCGTCTTCGAGAAGCTCATCGAGCAGGCCGGCCTCCGCCGCGATCTCTCCTGGTTCTTCTCCGATTGGGTCGACGCCGACAAGGGCCTGCCCGACATCGCCATCGACAACGTCTTTCCCTCGCACACCCAGGGCGACAATTGGCTCGTCGCCGCGGATCTCTCCAACTCCGGCTATGCCGCCGCCGAAATCCCCGTCACCGTCTCAAGCGATGCCAAGACCCCCGTCACCCAGTGCGTCGTCATTCCCGGCCGCGGCAAAGCCACCGTGCGCATCCTCATCCAGGGCCATCCCACGCAAGTCCAGGCCAACGACGGCACGGTCCCCGAAACCGAAGCCAGCGTCCACATCCGCAACCTTACCGGCATGGACCTCGGATCCCCATCGTCTTCATCTTCGTCCCAATCCGCCCCCGTCCAGCAATAACCCGCATGGCAGAGGAAAGGAGCGCGCGATGGGAACAACGCTCGGCGTTTGGCCGTACAACATCCTGTCACCCCAGGTCGTTTCGACCAGGTAGGAGTCTCGATGTCAGGAATGCTCCGGGCACCATCGATCGTTCTGTCTCTCCTCTTCTTAAGCGGATGCATCGCTATCGCTCAAGACCAAACGAAGGCCCCGCTCCAGTTGAACCAGCCGGATCAGCTTCAAGCCGGCAAAGTTCCGCGCAGCGGCTTCGATCTTTACTACCGGACCCTCGGAGAGGGTGAACCAGTCCTGATTCTGAGCGGCGGCCCAGGCGACGACTGCGACTACATGGTCCCGGTCGCGCAGGCCATCGCGCGATCTGCCCGCGCCATCTTGCTCGAACCGCGCGGCACTGGGCGGTCAATCCCTCCCGTGCTCGACAAGAGCACCATCAGCCTGGCGCTCTATCTCGACGATATCGAAGCCCTCCGGGAGAACTTGCACATCCAGCATTGGGTTCTGGCCGGCCATTCTGCGGGTGGGCTGCTGGCCATGTATTACGCCGCCGCGCACCCCGATCGAGTCGACAAGCTCATCCTCTTGGATTCGGCTCCGGTCGCATCGGAACTCCTCAGGCCGCTCGATGACAACATGCTCGATCGGCTTTCGCCCAGCGATCGTGACCGGCTTGCAGCCCTCCCACCGTCGGACTCACCCGAAGCTTTGACTGAAGCAGCTCAGCTATGGGCGCAGGCACTCTTCTTCGACCGGAAAGTAGGAAGCCTCGTCGCGGTGACGCTTGGCGCCGCTTCGCACCCTGCTGTCGGGCGCCTCCTGGGGAGCGAAATCACCGCGCCGGGCTACGATTTGCGGCCTCGTCTCAAGGACTTCGATCGCCCTGTCCTCGTGCTGAACGGCCGTCAGGATCCAATGGACCCGCTGATGGCCTTCGAAACGAGTGCGGCATTCAAGAACTCGACGCTGAAGTTCATCGATCGCGCCGGCCACTTTCCGTGGTACGAGCAGAAAAGGGAGTTCGACGGCATTCTCGCCGGGTTCCTGAAGTAAGTTCGTTCTTCTTCATTGCGCCGGCCGACGGGCGTACCCTCGCTTCGACGCGTCTTCTTACGGCTTCGCCTCAACGCCCTCGATCGCCTTCAGCGGATCGGGCCACGGCGCCCTCAGCCCCATCGTCCGCACATACGCAATGGCTTGCCCCATGTGTTCGTGCGAGTGGGCGAGCATCCGCATATAGAAGCGGCGCGCGGTGGTCGTCTGGCCGAGGAATTCGATTTCCTTTCCGAGTTCGTCTTCCGTCGCCGCGTCGAATGTCTCCCGAACGGCCTTGAACGATCGCCGTAGCAGATCGATGACAGCGGTTTTCTCCGACAGCGTTCTTTCGAGAAAAAGGCCTCTGCGAATCATCGCTTTCCAGCGGGATTCCATGTCGCCTTCAATGGGTCCGCTCAAGTCGACCATGTCGGGCGTGAGCGCCCCAGCAAGGTGAAGAAGCAGCAGATTTCCCGCCCCGATGTGAACCAGGACAGCGGAAAAGGTCCGTGCATCCTCGGCTGGCCTCCACGAGTACGATTCGGCCGGAACGGCCTCCGCCAAAGCGATCAATTGAGTCTCAGGAATCGAGAGCTCCCAAAGGAACTCCTGCCGAAAGTTAGTTGTTTTTGCCACGGTTTCCATGGTTCACCTTTCTCGAGGGCCCGATGGATGGCCAAGCTACGCCACTCCGTGGTCTGCATCGGTGACACCTATCACTCGCAACAACTACCACAGCCGGGCGTCTGCACTCTTCCCTCGTCCCTAGTTGTGTAGTGTCAACAGGTTGTTCCGATCGAGGCCAGCGCGGCTGATGGGAGTGTTGTTGGCGAGGCTGGCGTGGGGTCTATGCCAGTTGTACAAGTGGATCCAGCA
>JBEKUS010000103.1:0-15115 GCA_049514795.1 Occallatibacter sp. | reverse complement strand
GATGCCATGATGGATTTAAAGGGCAAAAAGGTTCTGGTTGTGGGCCTGGGCAAGTCCGGGCTTGCGGCTGCGCTGTTTCTTCGCCGCCAGGGCGCGCAGGTTACGGTCTCCGACATTCGCTCGGCCGAGTCGCTGGCCAAGGAAATTCCCGCGCTGCTCGATGAGGGAATCATGGTCGAGGCCGGCGGCCACGGCCTGCTCACCTTCCGCCGCCAGGATCTGATCGTCGTCAGCCCCGGCGTGCCGCTGAACACCCCGGAGCTGGTGCAGGCGAAGAACTTCGGCCGCCCGGTGATCGGCGAACTGGAGCTGGCCGCGCGCTTTCTCAAAGGCAAGATTGTGGCCATCACCGGCTCGAACGGCAAGACGACTACGACGACGCTCGCGGGCGAGATGCTAAAGGAAGCCGGTTTGCCGACGCTCGTCGCCGGCAACATCGGCGTGTCGGTTGTGGGCCTGATCGAAGACAGCACAGACGACACCTGGTCGGTGCTCGAAGTGTCGAGCTTCCAGCTCGAAAGCGCCATCGAGTTTCACCCGGCGATTTCGGTGATCCTGAACATCACGCCGGATCATCTGGACCGCCATGGCACCTTCGAGAATTACGCGCTGGCCAAGGAGTGCATCTTCGCCAACCAGGACGCGAACGACTTCGTGGTGCTGAACGCCGACAACGGGCGCGCCGCCGAGGCCGCTGCCCGGTCGAAGGCTCCGGTCTACTGGTTCTCAGTCAAGCACCCGGTCGAGCAGGGCGCGTGGGTGGAGAAGGGAAATGCGGTCTATCGCCCGGCGCCGGGGGCTGCCGTCGAGACCATCCTGCCGCTCGGAAAGATTCCGCTCAAGGGCGAGCACAACGTGGAGAACGTTTTGGCCGCGGCGTGCGCGGGACGGCTGGCCGGAGCGCCCGCCGATGCCATCGCCCGCGCCATCGAGAAGTTCCACGCCGTCGAGCATCGGCTTGAGTTTGTGGCGTCGATCAACGGCGTCGAGTTCTACAACGACTCGAAGGCCACGAACGTGGACGCGACGGAGAAGGCCGTGGCCGCGTTCCCGGGCGGCATTCATCTGATCCTGGGCGGCAAGGACAAGGGCGCGCCGTACACGCCGCTCGTGCCACTGCTGCGCGAGCGGGGACGCGCAGTCTACACCATTGGCGCAGCGGCGGCCAAAATCGAATCGCAGTTGCGCGGCGCGGCGCCGATCCAGTCGTGCGAGACGCTTGCCAAGGCGGTGAGTGCGGCCGCCGCCGCGGCGCAGCCTGGCGAGGTGGTGCTGCTGGCGCCCGCGTGCTCCAGCTTCGATCAGTTTGAGAACTACGAGCAGCGCGGCCGCGTCTTCAAGCAGCTTGTCGCGGAACTGAAGGATTGGAAGGCGAAGCAGAACGCGTAGGGAACTATGGCGAAGCGGGTTGGCATCGACAAATGGCTGTTCTTCACCACGCTGGTGCTGGTCGTCACCGGCCTGGTGATGGTGTTCTCCGCTTCGGCCGTCGTCGATCAGGAGAGGTACCACTCGGCCTACACGTTCGTCCTGACGCAGGCCGTGTGGGCCGGCGTCGGCGTGCTGGCGATGCTGGCGCTGATGAACGTGGACGTAAGCCGCTACAACTCGCCGCGCTTCATCTATCCCGTCCTTTGTTTTACGACGGTTCTGCTGGTGCTGGTCTTCCTGATGCCCAACTCGCACCACACGCATCGCTGGATTCGCTTCGGCGACTTCTTCACCCTTCAGCCATCCGAGATCGCCAAGCCGGTGCTGGTGTTCTTCCTGGCGTGGTTTCTGCAGACGCGCCTGGGCGCCATGACCGACTGGAAGCGCACGCTGATTCCGGCGGCGCTGATTCCGATGGCGTTCATTTTTCTGGTGGGGACCGAGCCCGACCTGGGCACGGCGCTGGTGCTGGCCGGCGCGACGTGCATGTTGCTGGTACTGGCCGGCATGGAGTGGAAGATCCTGTTCGCGGCGATCTGCGCGGCCCTGCCCGTCGTGGCGGCTGCGGTGGTTCTGGTGCCGTGGCGCCTTGCCCGTTGGGTGGTATTCCTGCATCCCGAATCCGATCCGACGGGGCCCGGCTACCACATCTACCAGTCGCTGATCGCCGTGGGCACCGGCGGCGTGACCGGCCGCGGTTACATGGAAGGCATGCAGAAGCTGTTTTATCTGCCCGAGGCCTCCACCGACTTTATCTTCGCCAACATCGCCGAGGAATGGGGCTTCATCGGGTCCATCGTGATCGTGCTGCTGTTCGGCCTGTTCGGCGCGCGCGGGCTGCGCGCGGCGTTCCGCTGCCGCGACCCGTTCGCCCGGCTGGTCGCCTTCGGCATCACGACCACGATTCTGCTGCAGGCGTTCTTCAACATCAGCGTGGTGCTGTCGCTGGTGCCCAACAAGGGCATCCCTCTGCCGTTGATCTCGCACGGCGGCACCTCGCTCTTCTGTACGCTGGCCTCGATCGGCGTCCTGCTCAACATCAGCCGGAAGGCGGATTGAGAGAAGCAGGGAGCGAGGGAGCAAGGGAGCGAGGGAGCGAGGCACGAGGCCGCGGACAACTGAGAACCGGTCACTGCGGACTGCGAACCGCGAACTGTGAACTGCGAGGCTGAACGGAGTGGCGCAGTTGCGAATCTTGATTGCCGGCGGGGGTACGGGCGGGCACATCATTCCCGCGCTGGCCGTAGCGCGCGCGCTCGTTCAGAAGTACGAGGCCGAGGTGCTTTTTGTCGGCACCGCGCGCGGGCTGGAGACACGGCTGGTGCCGGAGGCGGGACTTCCGCTGCACCTGATCGATGTGGGCCCGCTCAAAAGCGTCTCGCTCGTGACCCGGCTGCACACCCTCGCCCAGTTGCCGCGCTCGATCGGCGACTGCAAGCGCCTGATGCGCGACTTCCGCCCCGGCGCCGTGCTGGGCGTGGGAGGCTATGCCTCCGGCCCGGGGATGGCGGCCGCGCTCCGGCTCGGGATTCCCACCATGGCCTTTGAGCCGAACGCCGCGCCCGGCCTGGCCAACCGCCTGGTGGGCCGCTTCGTAAAGGCCGCGGCCATCAACTTTCCTCGCGCACGCAAGTGGTTCCGCAATGCCGAGGTCACGGGAATTCCGGTGCGCCCGGAGTTCTTCTCGCTCGAGGCGCCCACGGGCCCGCCGCATCTGCTCGTCTTCGGAGGCTCGCAGGGCGTGCGGCTCTTCAACACCAAGATGCCGCACATCATCAAGCCGCTGCTCGACGCGGTTTCGGGATTGACGGTCCTGCACCAGAGCGGGCAGCGCGGCGCCTCGGCCACCGAAGCGGCCTACCGGTCTACCTACGTCGACCGTTCGCGCTGGCAGGTGCTTCCGTTCCTCGACGATATGCCGGCGCGCTTTGCCCGGGCGCACCTGATCCTGTCGCGCAGCGGCGCCTCGACCGTGGCCGAGGAGGCCGCGGCCGGCAAGCCCGCGCTGCTGGTTCCCTTTGCCGCCGCGACCGACGCGCACCAGCGCCGCAACGCCGAGGCCATGGCCGCGGCCGGCGCTGCCGTCATGCTTGAGGAGAAGGATCTGGGAGTCTCGGGCAAGCTGCTTGAGACGCTGGCCGGTTTACTGAACGATCCGGCGCGTTTGGCGGCCATGTCCGCCGCCGCGCGAACGCAGGCGCGCCCCGGCGCCGCGGAGCGCATCGCCGGCCGGCTGGCGGAGCTGGCGGGGATTTAGCGGATTTAGCGGAGTTGGCGGGGTTAGCGGCGCTAGCGGCGCCAGGAAGACTCTGTTTTGGCGAGCGCATGCGCAGGCAACCCTTGGAACGCTTGTTGTGCGCGGATCGGCGACCAGCCGCCCGGAATCGCGGAGGCGCGTGCGCCCGGCGCGATTTGCCTTCCCACGACGGCGGATACGCTATAGTGCCCGCATGGACCAAAAACGCGATCTGCTCCGCCACGCGCTCGCCACACTGGCGTACCGCACAGCGCGCGTCCTCGAGAACGCGCCCGAATCGTTCGCCAATTTCGACAATGCCGGCCGCCGCCCCGTCCAGATCCTCGCCCACATGGGCGACCTGTTCGACTGGGCTCTCTCCACGGCCCAGGGCAATCCGGTCTGGCGCGACTCCCGGCCCTTGGCCTGGGCGCAGGAGCAGCAGCGGTTCTTCGCCGCGCTGGCTGCTTTCGATACGTTTCTCGCGTCGCCTGTTCCGCTCCAGGCGCCAATCGAACGGCTTCTGCAAGATCCCGTCGCCGACGCGCTCACGCACACCGGCCAGCTGGCCATGCTCCGCCGCCTTGCCGGAACGCCCATACGCGGCGAGAACTTCTTTGTCGCCGCCATCGCTACAGGGCAGGTCGGCCCGCTCCAGCCCGAACCGGTTAAGACCTTCTAGCAAGCCGGGTTGCCGCACTGCGCCGGCAAAATGACCGGGGGAGCTACGGCGGTTCCAGAGTTGCTGTACCCAGAAGCCACTGAGGCGAAGTGGCTCTTTCCTTAAGAAAGAGCCACCTTGAACCACGCTCGCTATAGCACATTAACTCTGGAACCGCTCTCGTCAGCCCCCGGCATATTCGATTCGGTCGAACTCCACCTTCACCCGACGCACAACCGGCGGAATGCCCTGTGGAAAACTGCGCCAATCTTAAATGTTCTGTTAATAATCTGACACTGATGCGGCTGTAATGTGTTGAAAGTAAATATGAATATGAAAATGCTTGACAACCGTTAATCGTCTAGGTAAAGCTAATAACGGTTACTCTAAACCACATGGAGGTTCCGAATGCGTCATATCCTCGCTGCTAGTCTTCTGCTGTCCTCGCTGATCTTCCCCGCAGTGGCAAAAGCCAGCCAGCCCGTGGACGATGCCTCTGCACCAACCCCTGTTCGCGTCAGCACCGGAGTCATCGCTCCGGTTCTGCTCAACACCGCCTCCCTCGCACTTCCCGAGGGGTACAGCGTCGATTCCATTCCTTCCGATACCCAGGTCGGCCTCTCGTTCATCATCGATGAAAAAGGCCAGCCGACGGACATCCATGTCAGCAAGTCGTACGACTCGTTCTGGGATGCCCGCGTCATCGACACCGTGCGCAAGTTCCACTACAGGCCCGGCACCGTCGACAGCCAGCCCATACCCATTGACATGAACCTCACCGTTAACGTCGCCCGCTGATCGAACAACCCAGAGATGCTGTGCCGGAAAGCAGAACGGACGAGCCCGCCCGGCTCGCCCACAGGCAAGCTGCGCTTTCGGCACGGCATCCCGGCGGCCTCTGCGGAGACCGCCATTTCCCGGTGTCCTACTTCTTCTCCACGGGAGGCGGGGCCGCGCTCAATCTCTTCAGTTCCACGAGCGCTCCGGCGTACTCGACATAGTCCTTCGGGCAGGCGTCGCGCGCCGCGATGAACCGCGTCTTGGCCAGCGTTCGCTGCTGGTGAAACAGCGCGTATTCGCCGAGGTAGTAGTTCGCCTCGCAGAGCTGGTTCTTCTGGACTTCGGAGTTGTGGTCCTGCGCGGCCGCCAGCACCTCATCGGTTGTCGCCTCGCCCAGGTCGAGCTTGAGCGCCGGCCCCGGCCATTGTGACAGGTTCGCTTTGGCCACCACCGGCGCCAAGTCTTCCGCATCGTCCTGCCCCGCTTGCGTCCTGGCGATGTGGAGCCAGATGGCGGAATAGACCGCCATCGTGGAGCCCGGATTCGCGCCAATTCCGAGCTGGAAGTCCGCAATCGCTTCGCTCCTCTGCGCGGCGAGGAGGTGGGCCACACCACGGTCGAAGAACGAGACCTGGTTCTTGGGTTCGATCTCGTTGGACTTCACAAAATCCTCGATCGCCTTCTGGTACTGGCCTCTCTGCAGGTAGACCATCCCGTGATTGTTGGGGCCGTCGGCGTCTTTCGGTCTCAGCTCGACAAACATCGCGAAGTTCTCCAGCGCCTGGTCGTATTGGCCCTCGCGGCTGTAGACGAGGCCCCGGTTGAAGAACGCGTTGGCGTCGTGCGGATCGAGTTGAATGGCGTGGTTGTAGTCGGCGATCGCCAGATCGTATTGACCCTGCCGCCGGTAGGAGTCGCCGCGGCCGCCGTAGCCGTCGGCATCGTCCGGCTTCAGCTCGATGTACCGTGTGAACTTTTCCGCCCCCTGGGCATATTCGCCCTTGTCGTTGAAGGCCACCCCGCTGTTGAAGATCGCCAGAGCGTGATTCGGGTTCAGGCGCAGCGCCGCGTTGAAGTCTTCGAGGGCGCGATCGTATTCGCTCAACTCCATGTAAGCGTGGCCCCGGTTGTTGAAGCCGTCGGCGTCGTCGGGCGCCAGCTTTACGTACTGATCGTAATCTTCGATCGCCCGCTTGTAGTTGTCCTGGTGGCCGTAGGCGTTGCCCCGGTTGTAGTAAGCGAGGGCGTAGGTCGAGTCCAGGCGCACCGCTTCGTTGTAGTCCTGGATTGCGCGGTCGTAGTCGCCCTTGTCGGAATAGGAATTGGCGCGGCTGTTGAATGCGCCGGGGAAGTCCGGCTTCAGCCGGATCGCCTCGTCGAAATCCTTCAGGGAAAGGTCGATCTCTTTCTTGTCCCGGTAGGCGATGCCGCGGTTGAAGTAGGCGTTGGCCAGATTCTCACCCGATTCCTGTCCCGAGTCGATCAGGGCCGTGCATCCGCTGATGCTGGTGTCCGGGTCATCGGCCTTGCAGCGATCCCAGTTCTGATCCCGGGTTTGTGCCATTGCGGTTAAAGCCGCACCGAGCAGCACGACTGTGCACAGGGCGCTTTTGCTCATCATGTTCGTCGACCCCTTTGCCTTCAGATCAAAGTGGCCCCATGATACACCCGGGTTTGGCGCTTCGATCTAACACAAATTCGTCAGGTTATCGATGTAGAACACACGGCGGAACGGAACCCGGATCGAGCCGGCGGACGGTGCGCCGGGATCGGCGCGGGGCGATCCAGCCGGCGCCTCCGGGCTACTTTTCGTTGCTCCGGATGGAATCCAGGATCCGCCGGTCCTCGGCGCCGAGCGCCGCCCGTTCCAGCAGATCGGGGCGGTTCCTGAGCGTCTTGCGCAACTGCTGCTCGCGCCGCCAGCGCCGGATCTGCGCATGATCGCCGTTCAGAAGCACCTCGGGCGCCCGCAGCCCCGCGAACTCCGCCGGCCGCGTGTAGTGCGGATAGTCGAGAAGACCGCCCGCGCCGTGCTGCGAGCGCGGCACGCCGTCCACGGCCACGTCGATCTCCGCATCGGCCACGCCAAAGCTCTCGAACTCGCCTGAGGCCTCGTTGCCGAGCACTCCGGGAATCAGCCGCATCGTCGCGTCCACCACCACCGCCGCGGCCAGCTCGCCGCCGCTCAGCACATAGCCGCCGATCGACAGCTCCATATTGCAGTAAAGCTCGTTGATCCGCTCATCGACGCCTTCGTAACGCCCGCAAATCAGCACCACGCGCTCCAGCGCGGCCAGCTCCCGCGCCACCGCCTGCGTGAACATCCGACCCTGCGCGGAGAGCAGAATCACTCGCGTCCCGCCTTTGATGTCATCCTGAGCGGAGGTCGCGGCAGCGACCGAAGTCGAAGGACCTGCTTTTTGTTTCTCTCCGCCAAGTGTGGGATCCTCCGTTTCCCCTCCCGATTTCGACCGAATTCCGAGGGCCTCCAGCGCCTCGGCCAGCGGCTCCGGCTTCAGAACCATCCCTTCGCCGCCGCCGAACGGCCGGTCGTCGACGGTGCGGTGCCGGTCGTGCGTATAGTCGCGCAGATCGTGCAGCCCGATTCCGACCAATCCATCGGCCTGCGCCCGGCGCACGATCCCATGCTCGAAGATGCCGGCAAAGAAGCCCGGGAAGATGGTGACGATGTCGAACCGCATACCTTTGATGATAGAAGCCAAGCGCGGCCCGGCCCGCCGGGGCGAACCCCGAGCGAGCAGATTCTCAAGGGTTCACGGGCGGCGGATCCAGAGCCGCGCCGTCGCCGCGCCGAAGACGAAGCCGCCCACATGCGCCACGTACGCCACTCCGCCCGTCTGCACCGTGGCCACCGCGCCCACGTTCAGCACTTGAATCAGAAACCAGATGCCGATCAGCAGCACTGCGGGAATATAGGTGACCCGCACGAAGATGAGGATGATCAGCAGCGAGCGGATCCGGTCCCGCGGATACATCACGATAAACGCGCCCATCACCGCCGCGATTGCGCCGCTCGCGCCCAGGCAGGGAATCTTCGCGCCGGGGCTCGCCGCCACCTGCGCCAGCATCGCCACCACGCCGCCGAACAAGTAGAACACGAGGTAGCGCATCCGGCCCATGGCTTCCTCGATCTCGGGCCCGAACGCCCACAGGAACACCATGTTGCCCAGGATGTGCAGCCAGCTCCCGTGCAGGAACATGGCGGTGATCAACGTGATCCAGTGGCGGCCTTCCGCGATGCGCACGGGAACCACCGCCCACTCGTGAACGAACGCGTTGCCGCCGGCCAGTTCGCGCAGGAAGACAAACGCGTTCACCACGATGATCAGCGCGGTCACGATTGCAAACCGGCGCGCCCGTCGCGAGGCGTCTCCGAGCGGGATCACTGTGCCCACGTGGCTCTCTCCTGGCCCGAGGAAATCCCCGGTAAGTGTTTTGTATCATGGGGCCGAACGGCGAGACGGCATCGGCGGGCGGAGGCGCGGGAGATCCGGCTTTACGCCGGTCTCTGCGCAGCCTATCATGTCAGCCAATCGCCATGGCTGACATCGAATCGCTGCTGACGCGCTGGCAAACGGCCGGCATCCTGGATGCGGAGACCGCGGGCCGCATCCGCGAACACGAAGCACAGTCATCCGGCGGCGCGCCGGCTGGTCTGAAGTGGCAGGGTGTGACGGCGCTGATTCTCGGCGCCATCCTGCTGGCCTGCGGCGTGGTGCTTTTTGTCCATTCACACTGGGACCAGATGGGCCCGGGCGCGCGCTACTCGCTGGTGTGTGCGATGGTCGCCGCCTTCCACATCGCCGGGGGCCTGGCGCGGCAAAACTTCCGCAGCCTCTCCACGGCGCTGCACGCGGTGGGCACCATATCGACCGGCGCGGCCATCGCGCTCGTCGGCCAGATCTTCAACATCCAGGAGCACTGGCCGGCGGCGGTGCTGCTGTGGGCCGTGGCAGCGCTGTTCGGCTGGATGCTGCTGCGCGACCAGGCGCAGCAGACGCTGGCGCTGCTGCTGGTGCCCGCGTGGATCTTTTGCGAGCTCGGCTACCGCATGGATGGCCACATCGGCGAGGAGATCTATGGCGGGCGGCTCGACTTCGTGTGGGCCATCCTGTTCATCACGTACTTCGCCGGCTCGCGGCGTAAGGCGGTACAGGGAATTCTCTTCGCCGTGGGCGCGATCGGAGCGGTGGCCGGCATCGTAATGATGCTGTGGGGTTGGGACTCGTGGTCGGCCGCGCAGAGCTTCATTCCGTTCGGCACACGGGTGTGGGCGTGGATTGCGATCGCCGCCGTGCCGCTGGCGATCGCCGCATTCCACGGGCACAAGGGGCTGACTCCGATCGCGGCGGCGATTGCGTTCTCGGTCGCGCTGCCGTGGTGCTACCGAACGTGGACGGAGACCTACAACGACGTCAACGGAGTCAAGGTTGCCTACACGCGCACGAGCCCCAACCTGCTGGCGCACGCGATGGTGGCCGCGTTTGCCGTGTTCTTGTGCTGGTGGGGCGTGCGGCTGGCCTCGCGCGCGCTGGTCAACCTGGGCATCGTGGGCTTCGCCGCGGCCGTGGGGTGGTTCTACTGGAGCGACATCATGAGCGAACTGAGCCGCTCGCTGGGGTTGATCGGGCTGGGCGTGCTGTTCCTGGCCGGCGGCTGGGCGCTGGAAAAGATGCGGCGGCGGGTTCTGGCCAAGATGGCGGCGGCGAAGCCCGCGGAACAGGCTGCCGGGGCTGAGGCCAATGGGGGTGCGCGATGAAGATCGGACGACGGACGCTCTCCGGCGTGTCGGTGGTGCTGCTGGTGATCCAGTTGGGGATCGTGTCGACCATCGCGGCGAAGTATCTCTACCAGCGTTGGCGCTGCCCGCGGGTGTGGACGCGCGCCGCGGCGATCGATCCCAGCCTGCCGATGCGCGGGCGGTACCTGAGCTTGCAGCTCACGGTGGACGGCTGCCAGAGTACGCTGCCTTCGGCCAAGCTGGCCACGTTCCCACGCGACTATAGCGGCGCCGTCAAGCCGGGGCCGTACGTGCTGCGTCCGCAAGCCACGACCTTCCGTGCCAATCTGAAAGTGATCGGCAACAAGCTGGTGGCTGTGCGCGCGGAGGGACAGGAGGATCCGACTGTGGGCGAGGAGGTCTCGGCTGCCCCGGGCGTGCCGTGCGATCAGATGTTGCTGGACTCGGGCGTGGATTTCTATATCGCGAACACCGCGCAGAGCCCGCTGCCGCTGAAGCCGGGACAAGAACTGTGGATCGAGGTGACGGTGCCGCCGAAGGGACCGCCAAGGCCGATCCAACTGGCGCTGAAGCAGGACGGCGCGTGGAAGCCGCTGGCGTTCTGAGCAGCGAGGCGATATCAGGCTTCTTCAGCTTTGCTTAAGTCAACGAGCCCTTCGGGCAGGGCCATCTCCACGCGCTTCGCATCGAGGTCGACGCGGCGCAGGTAGGATTTGGCGAAGGGGACCAGGACTTCGCCGCGCGCGGCGCGCACCACGAGCAGCGGTGCGGCGCCCGCCGACCGATCAACGTCTTCGATTGTGCCGATCGGAACCGGCTCGCCTCCCGACACATCCACCAGCGTGCAGCCGGCGAGGTCGCTGATGTAGGCTTCATCGGCGGCGAGGGCGGCGCGCTCCGCGCGCGGGATGGCGACGATTACGCCTTTGAGCTCTTCGGCGGCGGAGATTGAGTCGACGCCGGCGAAGTGGAGAACGATACCGCCCTTGTGCAGCCAGTGAGAGGTGAGCTCGACTTCGCGAGGCTGTGGCTGCCCCGGTTTCGTTTCCCAGGTCTCAGAATCGAGACCTGGGGCACCCACGGAAAGAGACGCGTCGGCTGACAGCAGCCGGGGTCCCCGAGAAGCGGTCTTTGCTTCTTGCGGTGACAGTAGCCAGAGACGGCGGCGCGACGAGAATCTGTCGGGAAAGTCGGTGAGAAGCTCGGCGAGGACTTCGCCTTTGCGCCCCTGGGGGCGGCGGATTCGAGCCAGCCATACCCAGGTTTTAGACGGATGAGGCACGGCTAGCTCCGTGCCCGGCGGCGCGCGGTGCGGGCGGGGGTCATGCTAGGATTCGTCGTCCTCCTCGAGGATGTCGAGCGTGTAGCGATGGTGGAGCTTCATGCTGACGGCGCCAAGAATGGTACGCACGGAACGGGCGGTGCGCCCCTGCTTGCCGATGACCTTGCCCACGTCCTGCGCGGCAACTCGGAGTCTGAGGACTGTATTCTCATCGCGGTCAACGGATTCCACTTCAACGGCTTGCGGCTCATCCACGAGGGCCCGCGCGATCTCGCGGACCAGTTCGTCAACTTGCACCATTTCAGCTTGGGTCATGCTCTTGCCCTGACCTTTTCGTACAGAGATTGGCACTCTGGGACCGTGCGCGAATGGTATCACGCAATGGCTTACGGAGCAATGGTCTATGCTCCGGCGTTCCGGCCGGGCGGGCGGCAAGGCGCTGCCGAAGGGGCGGGTGCGTCAGGCGGCGGCTGGGTCCGGAATCGGGGCCGCGGGCTCGGCGGCGGCCGGGGCTGCGGGCTCGGCAGCGGCCGCCGCGGGGAACTTGGCGACGAGCTTTTCGAGCCTCGGGGACAGTTGCGCGCCCTTGCCGCGCCAGTAGGCGATCCGCTCGTGCTTCAGGTCGACCGAGGCCGGATTGGTGCGGGGATTGTAGGTGCCGACGACTTCGATGGAGCGGCCGTTGCGGGCGCGGTCCTTCTCGATGACGACCACGCGATAGTAGGGCTGTTTGCGGGCGCCAACACGCGCCAAACGAATCATGACCACGGCGAATCAGTTCCTTTCGACTCTGAGAGCTTCGTTGCGTTGTTGCGGGGAGTTTCCCTGCCGGCCGCCGTCCCGCGGCCGCGCGGCGGGCGCGATGGAGGCGCTCCGGCACAACAACGGCCGGACAGATGCGCCCGGCCGCACACATCACAACATCTAAGTATCGCTGAAAGAGGGTGTTTGAGGCAAGTTTGGCGTGGCCGGCCGCTGGAGGAGCGAGCGGCGCGGGGATTGGAGCCGCTGTGGACGCCGCGCAGGAGGCGGTCGCTTATCATGGCAGAACCGGGCGCCGGGCCTTGGGAATCCGGAGATCGGCGGCCTGGCCGAGAAGTCAAAGGACATGAATCGCGAGTACCACAAATGGCATTCGGCCCGGTTGGGCCGGGAGATGGAGCTGCTCGTCTTCGGTCATGCGGGGCTGCCTGTGCTGGTGTTTCCCACGTCGGGCGGTCGCTTCTACGAGTTCGAGGACCGGGGAATGGTCGCAGCCGTCGCGGAAAAGATCGACGGCGGGCAGTTGCAGCTCTACTGCGCCGACTCGGTGGATGCGGAGAGCTGGTACAACCTGAAGGCGCTGCCGCGCCAGCGCATCGCGCGGCACATGCAGTACGAGGAGTATCTGCTCAACGAGGTTGTGCCGTTGATGCGGCAGAGAAACCCCGATCCGCGGCTGACGGCGTTCGGATGCAGCTTCGGCGGCTACCACGCGGTGAACTTGGCGCTGCGGCATCCGGAGATCTTTCTGGGCTTCGTGTCGCTTTCGGGAACGTTCGACCTGACGAACTTCCTGGACGGATACTACGACGAGAACTGCTACTTCCATCTGCCGACGCACTACATGCCGCGGCTGACCGATGCGGGTTATCTCGACCGGATGCGCGCCAGCCGCTATGTGCTGGCGACCGGTTGGGACGACCAATGCCTGCGGCAGAACCAGGAGCTCCACCGTATCCTGAGCGAGAAGCAGATCCCGCACGAGTTCTTCGTCTGGGATGCACTCAACTCCCACGACTGGCCCACCTGGCGGCGAATGGCGGCGCAATACCTGTGAAGCCATAAACTGCGATCGGCAAACCGAAAACAGCGGCGTGAACGCGCCAAAGGAGAACCAGCAATGAGTCAACTGAATCCTTATGAGAAGTTTCTGGATGGCCGGCCGGTCGAAACGATTCTCGCCGCCACCCCGGAAGAGATCGCGCGAATCTTCGCCGCCATCGGCGCCGAGAAGGCCGGCGTCGCGCCGCTTCCGGGCAAGTGGAGCCCGGCCGAAATTGTCTGCCACCTCGCCGACTGCGATCTGGCCTTCGGCTTCCGTCTGCGGCAGACTCTGGCCGAGGACGGCCCCACCGTCCAGCCCTTCGACCAGGACAAGTGGGCGACAACCTATCGCGGCATTCCGGCCGCCGAGGCGCTGGAGGCGTTCCGCGCGCTGCGGAACTGGAACCTGCGGATGATCCGCGCGGCGCTACCGGGGGCGGCGGGGCGTACGATGACGCATCCCGAGCGGGGCACGATGACCTTCCAGGCGGTCGTGGAGACAATGGCCGGCCACGACCTGAATCACCTGGGCCAGCTCAAGCGAATCGCTGGTGAGTCGGCCTGAGCGGATCCCCGTCGCTGACCCGCTCACTTGCTACCCCGCTGTCTTTTTCAGCAGCCAAGCCATGTTCTGGCCGAGCGTGCGCATGGTCTGGACGCCTTCCGTGTCCTTTTCGACGTCGCCGATCTCGCGGCCGATGCCGATGTTCCAGTAGGAGGAGCCGGGAACGATCATCTCGCTGATGAGGAAGAAGTGGTTCAGCGAGTCGAAAGCGTGGATGGCGCCGGCACGGCGGACGGCGACGACCCCGGCGCCGACCTTGCGGCGGAACATGCCGCCATTGGCCTTGGAGACGAGGCAGGCCCGGTCGATGAGCGCCTTGATCTCCGGAGAGATGTCGGCGACGTAGGTGGGCGAGCCGAGAAGGATGCCGTCGGCCCGGTCCATCTTCTCAATGAAGACGTTGCCCATGTCGTTCTTCTGCCCGCAGCGGCGGTCTTTGTTCTTCGAGCACTCGCGGCAGGAGAGGCAGCCGTGGATTTTGGCGCCGCTCATCTCCACGAGTTCTGTCTCGATGCCTTCCTTTTCGAGCTCCTGCAAAACGTAGCGAAGCAGGATGGAGGTATTGCCGCCCTTGCGGGCGCTGCCGTTGAAGGCGACGACTTTCAGTGGGGTCGAGGGCATGATTGCTCCTTTCCGTGTTCAGCCGAACCGCGCATCAAGATGCTGCTAGCGCCGGTGCGTACAAGAAAGAGGCCGACAGTACAAATACGGGGCGATTCTTCCCAACAGAGTATTTTGCGCCAGGGCGGCTGAAATGTCTGTGACGGAGAAGTCACATGGCGGCCGGGGCGGACTCAGGGTTTGCCTGGCCGTGCCTTTTGAAATACGTCAAGAAGCCAAGCCGCCCCGGCCGACCGCCGTTTAACCGTGCTGTCACGTACACTGTTGCCGAGCGCGCAACGGTGGAGCGGTCAGCGCTCCCGCCGCGGTGAGGGAGGGAAGGCGCATGAAGAGGATCGGAGTTCTGTTCGGGGTGGAGAACAGCTTTCCGAGCGCGCTGGTGGAGCGGATCAACGCGCGGAACCCGGTGGATCTCCGGGCGGAGTTTGTGGAGACCGGCGCAGTGCAATTGGAGCGGGCGCCGAAGTACGAAGTGATCGTCGACCGCATCTCGCACGAGGTTCCGTTTTACTGCGCGTTGCTGAAGCACGCGGCGCTGAACGGGGCGACGGTGATCAACAACCCGTTTCGCTGCTCGGCCGACGACAAGTTTTTCGAGTACACGCTGGCGGCGCGGCTGGGAGTCGCGGCGCCGAAGACGGTGCTGCTTCCGCACAAGGAGCATCCGCGGGGAATGACGGAGAAGTCGCTGCGCAACCTGGAATTTCCGCTGGATTGGGACGCGGTGTTCGCGACGGTGGGCGAGCACGGGTTCCTGAAGCCGATCGACGGCGGCGGCTGGCGCGACGTGCACGAGGTGCACGGGCGGGAGGAGTTCTTCCGGGCCTACGACGAGTCCCGCGACCTGTGCCTGGTGTACCAGAAGGCGGTGGAGTACACGGAGTACTACCGGTGCTTCGTGGTGGGGCAGAAGAGGGTGCGGATCATGGGGTACGATCCGCGGCGGCCGCACGAGGAACGGTACGTGGATC
>JBEKUS010000102.1:0-15134 GCA_049514795.1 Occallatibacter sp. | reverse complement strand
ATCCGGTCGGCTATGGGATGAATGGAAAAGTTCATTGACCCCATGTTCAGCGAACACATCTCGGGTTTGGCCTGCAGAGGATAAGCCAGTCGTTGCTCGATCTTCATATCGGAACTGCCGCCAGTCGTGATATTGATGATCGCGCTTGTACGTTCTGCCAGAACAGGACAAATCTTCCGGAAGAGCGCCGGATCTCCCGTGGGCCTGCCATCCTCGGGGTTTCTGGCGTGGAGATGGAGAATCGCGGCCCCGGCCTCGGCAGCCTCAACGGCACTGTCAACGATCTGGGATGGCGTGATGGGAAGATACTCCGACATGGTCGGAGTGTGGACAGAACCGGTAACAGCGCAGGAAATGATGATTTTGCGATTGTTTTTTGCCATCTTCGGTCTCGACAGGATCATTAATTGAGAGATGATAAGAAGCGGGAGACAAGACACGACAGGTTCACAGCGGACATTTTCATGTCGTCTTCGGACACCGCCGTCATCAAAATAGTATAGTAGCCTTCGGACGCGAGCACAGACTTCAATGCCCTTTTCTGCGGTCGCTATCCGCTCTTTTCCCGCGGCATCGATCTCGCTTGGTCTGGTATTCGCAAGAGGCCCGGAGGTGGATTCCGGTCCAGTCCCGTTAGCCAAGATCGGAAGTTAGTGCCTGGGCGTGTTTCATAAACATCTTCCCGACCCGTAAGTCATTGATTTCAATAGGCACGAAGTGGCGAGATGGCATTTGTGAAACACTCTCTAACCAGTTGCGCCATAACTGTGCTGAACAAATCAGAAAGTGCCTGCGGAACGCGCGAAACCTGCCCTTCCAATGGGGTGATTTTGGCGTTGCAGGACGCTAAGGCAGTCCAGCCCTGGGCACATCGACATCGGTCATCCAAATTGCGGCGCGGTGGTTCCCAGATGCCTCAGCCTCGTTGAATGTGGGTGCGACACAGGCGAACAGTGTTCGCTCGTTGTCTCCTCCGAGCATGCACGCGAATACGCCCATTCCATCGGTCTTGAGTTCTTCGAGGATGTCTCCGCCTTCGGCCACCCGGATCAACCGGCCATTTTTTGCATCGGCCACCCAAATGGCCCCTTCCGCATCGAGACAGATTCCATCGGGCGCAACGTCCACCTGACTAAGAAGCTCAGCAACCCCGTCCGATGTCGGCGGATCGCCGAAGGCTGCCCATGTCCATCGCTCGCCCAGTACACCGGAGGCGACATCGAAAGCACTGAGTCGATTCATCATGGTTTCGGCAACAATCAATGTGCTGCCGTCCGGAGTCAGCGCCATTCCATTGGGAAAACCAAGTCCCACGGCTGCGACTCTGGCGCAACCGTCCCGATCGACGCAGATCAGGTTCGTAGTGGTGACTTTGGCGTCACCCATCAGATCAAACCCGAAATTGCCCACCCAAGCTCGCTCTTGGTGATCGACAAGCATGTCGTTCAAATGCCAAGGGGCAAGGCTTGACAGATCGGCGTGCTCGACGAGAGAAGAATTGAGCTCACGACGCATGATCTTGCGGTCGCGCATGGACGCAATCAGCATTCGGCCGTCGGGCAGAAACCCAAGTCCCGAGGGCCGCCCCGGTACTTCAGCAATTGTCTCTACCGTGCCATCCAGGGCAACGGCCAGGACCCGCTGGGTGTAAAAATCTGAGAAGTACAGCCTTCCATCGCGCCAGCGCGGACACTCGGTGAACGACAGGCCACTGATCAGGGTTTCGAACTTTAGCATACTTTTCCCCTGCGAAAATCGACGGTTGAACGAATTCTACCGGAACTTTCTCTTTGCACTCTTAAACAACGGCATGATACGCCCTTCTCGCCAGTTGCTGGCACTCGGAAGCTTTTCATCGTTGCAATGCTCCCGGCGGTCTAGGCCGATCTGCGCCATACGACCGGAATCGCTCCCTTTTGCGCCCGGCCTCTTCCGGCGCTCCGCCGGCGTGCGTGGGACCCAACAAAAGGGCGGCTCCCGAGACGACCGCGACTTGAAGCAGATGGTATGAGGCCAGTTCGAGGGTGTTCTGCGCGATACCGGGGACTTGCGGTCAGGACCGATAACGCGCCGGCGTGCTGCCGGTCCATTTGCGGAACGCATGACGAAAGTTAGAAGCCTCGCTGAATCCCACAAGCTCTGAAATGTCCTCGACACTCAGTCTCGTGGAACGGAGATACTCGCTCGCGAGGTTGCAGCGGACATCATCGAGAATCTGCGTAAAAGAAGTACCCTCTGCGTGAAGCTTTCGATTGAGCGTTCGCACGGTTGTGGCGAGGTGCCTGGCTACACCCTCCATGCTCGGTGAATGTCCAGGTGTAGATGCGATGATCTGATAGACCTCACCGGCGACACCGGTCGATGTCTTTACCTCGCCGAGAATGCGATCGCAGGTTTCCCGCAGGATCTTGGAAGTAAGACCGTGCGCCAGGCGCGGCTTCGCAGAGAGAATCGATTTCGGATAGATGAGTGCAGACATCGGCTGACCGAAGTGTGCCGGGCAGCCGAGATAGCGCTCGTAAAGATGGGCGTGGTCTGGAGCAGAATACGAAAGCGCAGCACGAACAGGAAGGCAAGCGTCGTTTTCGACCACGGCTCTCAGATGCGTCGAGAGTTGGGTCAGCTGTTGCTCCACGAGAAAACGCAGCAATGAGTCGGGATACGTGACCGCTGCATTCATCGGGAAAATCCACGATACGTAATCGCCCTCTTCCCGCCACGACATGGCAAGAAGCGGGGTTGCAAGTCGGTGGTATTTAATAGCCACTTGAAAGTACTCGCGAATCGTGGGACTGCATACCAAAGCGAATCCGTACATACCATATGCCGACAATGGAATTCGACTGCCTGTACGAAAAGGGGTCTCGGGGGTTTTCGATAGCTGGAGGGCGTTGCGGCATACCGTAATGTACTGGAGAACGGAGGTGCGAGTGTCAGGATTCAAAAGACTTTCAGGCGTTAGGCCTGTACCTGACAGGCTCGCTTCGGGCGCAATTCCCTGCTCCCCGAGAACGTCAACAAGGGCTGCTACCTTGTAGGGCGCGTACCGTTTTTCGTTCCAAAGAGGTAATTCCATGACGCCCAAAGCCCCGTCCGAAAAGAACACTCTTATGTCCGAATTAAACCTGTGCAGCCCAACTATGCATCATTAGCATTTCGTTTTGCAAGTGGTTCTTGCGAGCTTTTTGAAGTGGTCGCGGGAGACGCTCTGGAATGGCTTTGAGGGTTGCTGTGTTCGGCGCAGGACTGAGATAAGGCAGAGCGTTTTCGGGTGGTCTGCTGCGGCGTTTGCGGTTGAAAACATTCGTAAAGGGCCGGGCGTGCGGCGCGGGCCGAAAGGCTTGTCGATCTCAAGCTTCCGTTTGAAGAAGGAGCCCAACAGGCCCGAGCCTGCCTTCGGCTCAGATCGGAATCTTATGTCAGACTTCGTAATCACAGCAGCTAAGCGCACGGCAATTGGAGGGTTCCAGGGGACTCTAAAAGACAGTTCGGCGGTTGACCTGGGCGTTGTTGCAACCAAGGCGATTTTGGCCGGACTTCTCGCCGAAGATATCGCAGATGTGATTGTCGGCAATGTTCTGCAGGCGGGCAACGGCATGAATCCAGGCCGTCAGATCGCTCTTAGATCCGGTCTTCCTGATGAGGTGACTGCGCAGACAATCAATCGTGTTTGTGGGAGTGGTCTGCAGGCAGTCGTATCCGCCGTGCAAGGGCTGCAGTGTGGGGATGGCAAGTTGTACCTCGCTGGTGGCACTGAAAGCATGTCGCGCGCACCCCATCTTCTGCCACAGGCGCGTGCTGGTTACCGGTATGGCCCCGGGGAACTGGTCGACAGCATCCTGAGCGAGGGCCTGACCGATCCCACTCTCAGCTATGCGATGGGTGTTACTGCGGAAAATCTTGCGGAACAATGCGGGATCACTCGCGAAGAACAGGATGCTTTTGCGTTCGAAAGCCAGACACGCGCGGCGAAGGCATTAAAGGATGGAGTCTTCAGCTCGGAAATTGTTCCGGTTCCCATTAAAACCAAGAAAGGCATCATCGAGTTCACGACTGATGAACATCCCCGCCCGGATACCACGCTGGAGCTCCTGGCAAAGCTAAAACCGGCCTTCAAACCGGATGGGACGGTAACAGCAGGAAACTCCAGCGGCCTGAATGATGGCGCGGCGATGCTGGCCGTGACTACCGGGGAGTACGCCAAGAGTCATGGACTACCCGTGCTGGCGCGCATTCTCTCGTATGGTCTGGCCGGCACTTCCCCTGCAGTCATGGGACTCGGTCCAGTGGCTGCGGTGCCGATTGCCTTAAAGAAGGCGGGCTTGACCTTGGGACAAATCGATCTCTTCGAATTGAACGAAGCGTTCGCCGCACAATCGATCGCTGTCGTCCGCAAGCTCGGTCTTGACCCGGTCAGGGTCAACATCAGCGGTGGAGCAATCGCGCTCGGACATCCCATTGGCGCTTCAGGCGCCCGCGTGCTCGTAACGCTGGTTCACTCCCTGAGGAGACTTGAGAAGCGATATGGTGTCGCCAGCCTTTGTATTGGGGGAGGCATGGGAATCGCAATCGTGATCTCGGCTGAATGATAAGTGTAGTGGTAAGGAAGTTCGGGAATTCGACGGAAAGCCCTACCTGATGGAGCTCGCTTTGCCCGCTGACGTCTCGCTTGTCAAGGCCTGGAAAGCGGGCTGCTATGGCAATCTTGCCTACCGGAATACAGCTCGCAATTTCAATCCTGCAATGGCCACAGCCGCGGATTTGACGATTGCCGAGATTGAAGAGCTCGTTGAGCCGGGCCAGTTGGATCCGGATGAAATTGTGACTCCAGGTATCTATGCAAACAGAGTTGTCGTGGGGCCGGTGTTTAAGAAACCCATCGAGTCTCGCTTCATTGAGGAGTTCGCGCGGCGATGACAGGGAACGAGGCAGTATCACATGAATCTCCTTTTACGCTAACCGGCAAAAACGCCATTGTGACGGGCGGCGGACAAGGGATTGGCAGGGCCATCGTGCACCGGCTGGTGTCGGCGGGCGCCAATGTGCTCGTATGCGATTTGGATCAACAGGCATTGCAGGAGATCCAGGCGTCCGTCCGCAATTTCGAACGTGTCGCACTCATATGCGGCGACTTGATGGAGCCCGCTTTCCCGCAGCAAATCGTGAATGCCGCGCTCAAAGCCTTCGACTCGATCGACATTATCGTCAACTGCGCTGGCTTCAGTTGGGACAGCGTGATCCAGAAGACGTCTGACGAACAGTTCCTGGCGATGTTAAACATTCACGTTGTGGCGCCCTTCCGTTTACTTCGCGCTGCTTCGCAGCATCTTCGTGAAACCGCTAAACGGGAGATTGCCGGCGGCCAGCGCGTGATGCGCAAGGTCGTGAATATCACCTCCATTTCCGGAACGGATGGGAATCCTGGCCAAGCCGGTTACTCCGCAGGTAAGGCAGGAGTTATTGGGCTGACTAAGACGATGGCCAAAGAATGGGGACGGTACAACATCAATGTGAACGCGGTTGGCTTTGGTATTATCCAGACTCGTATGTTGCAACCGCTTAAGCCCACGGGAAAAATCAATATCGGAGGGAGGGATATTTCGATCGGCGTCCAACCCGCGATGCTCGAGTCAATTGCCGCCGCGTGTCCGCTGGGACGCCTCGGAACTCCCGAAGAAGCAGCCGGCGCTGTGCTCTTCTTCTGCTCTCCGTTATCGGACTTCGTTACCGGTGAAGTGCTGATCTGCAGCGGTGGATTCCATCTTTGAAGTGGAAGCCTCGTCGCCCTTGCGGTTACAAACCCAGATAAGAAACACCAGGCAAGGAGATTGAAGTCGGACGGCAAAGAGCTTATCGCACGGCGGATCAGCCTCACGAATCTCTACATACTGCCGTCTCTGAATCGTTGCGAACGCTGCGGGAAACCGGAGTCAGCTCACCAGAAGGCGAATCACGAATATCGGCGTGACGGCGGCATTCCCGAGTGGCACGGCTGGCACGCTGCCCGGCGCGGCCTTGGGAGCAATCTGGACCGCCTGGTTGTGCCGGATATGGTGATTCAGCGAATCCTTCGTCAGGCGAACGTGAGCACGCCGGCAACTTACTACATCGAAACAGCCGCCGCCGATGTCCGCAGCGCAATGACGAAGCTGGAAAATCACATTGCAGAGGCAGGGAAAGTCCAGCCGGACACAAACGGGAGAGTGGATGCCCTCTTGGGGGCCAACCCAACAACCATTCAATAGATTGCAAGGTGATTGTTTTCAGAAGGATGGCGGAGAGAGGGGGATTCGAACCCCCGATAGAGCTTTTGACCCTATAACGGTTTAGCAAACCGCCGCCTTCAGCCTCTCGGCCATCTCTCCGCTTCTCACTCTGGATTATACCGGAATTCGCGTCTGCGCGGCCCGCTAATGCTCGGCCCCTCCCAGTCGTCCACCCGCGCCCGAACTCCGCTCCAGTCTCCCGCGCCCAATCCCATCGGGTTTTCCGCTCTGGGCTGCGACCCGCCCGTTGTACCATTCACAAATATGCCCCCCATGTTGAAGCCCATGCGCAGTAAGATGCGTCTTCTGCCTTTGATCACTGCGACCTATTTCATGGTCTCGGGGGGACCCTACGGCATCGAAGACATCCTCGGCGGCGCGGGCTATGGCTGGGCCATCGTCATCCTGCTCGTCCTGCCCCTCGTCTGGAGCCTGCCCGCGGCGCTCATGATCGGCGAGCTCGCCGCCGCCATCCCCGACGAAGGCGGCTTCTACGTCTGGGTGCGCCGCGCACTCGGCCCCTTCTGGGGCTATCAGGAAGGCTGGCTCTCGCTCACCGCCAGCATCTTCGACATGGCCCTCTATCCCTCCATCTTCGTTCTCTACCTCGGCAAGTTCAGCCCCGCGCTGACCGCCGGCTCGCGCGGCTATCTCTGTTCGCTCGCTGTTGTCGTCCTGTGCGTTGCCTGGAATCTCCTCGGCGCGCCCCGCGTCGGCGACGACTCTGTTTGGATGTTCGCCCTCCTCCTCGCCCCCTTTGCCGCCTTCGTTGTTCTCGGCTTCTGGCACGGCTCCACACTGCATCCCGCCGTGCACTGGAGCCGCCCGCCCGCCGGCCCCGGCTCTGACGCCACCCTCTCCACCGCCATCCTCGTCGCTCTCTGGAACTACATGGGCTGGGACAACGCCTCCACCGTCGCCCGCGAAGTCGACCATCCCCAGCGAAACTACCCCCGCGCCATGATCGGCGCCACTACCCTCACCGCCATCACCTACATTCTTCCTCTCGCCGCCATGGCCTTCGCCGGCCTCTCGCCCTCGGGCTTCACCACCGGCTCCTGGGTCATCGCCGGCCAGTCGGTCGGTGGCGGCCTCCTCTCCATGGCCATCGTCGCCGGCGGCGTCATCTGCGGCATCGGCATGTTCAACGCCCTCATGATGAGCTACACCCGCCTGCCCATCGCCATGGCCTCCGACGGCCTGCTCCCCCACGTCCTCCTCCGCCGCAACAGCCGCGGAGTCCCCTGGGTCAGCCTCCTCGCCTGTGGCCTCGCCTGGGCCCTCGCCCTCCAGCTCCCCTTCGAGCGCCTCATCTCCATCGACCTCATCCTCTACGGCACCAGCCTCATCCTCGAATTCCTCGCCCTCATCGTCCTGCGCCTCCGCGAGCCCAACCTGCCGCGCCCCTTCCGCGCCGGCAACTTCGCCTTCGCCTGCCTGCTCGCCATCGGCCCCACGCTCCTCATCGCCTACGCGCTCTACGTCTCGCGCAGCGAAAAGCTCGGCGATCCGAACACCGCCCTCGCCAACGTCTCTTCGTTGCTTTTCGCTTGTGTGATTGCCCTGCTCGGACCGCTCTTCTATTGGTTCACCGCGCGTCCACTCGCTCGCCGCCACGCTGACTCGCTGACTCGCTGACTCGCTGACTTGCTGTCTTGCTGTCTCGCTGTCTTCTCGTCCCTATTCCCTAGTCCCTGACCACTGACCACTGACCGCTGACGACTGTTCTCCTATAATCTGAGATTATGAAGGCGCACGTCTACGTCACTCTGAAGGCATCGGTCCTCGATCCGCAGGGCCAGACCATCCACAACGCTTTAAGGAAGATCGGCTTCGCCGACGTCACCGCCGTTCGACAGGGCAAATACTTCGCCCTCTCGCTCGCCGACGGCCTTTCCGCCGATGCCGCGCGCGCACAGGTCGAGCGCATCGCCCGCGAAGTCCTCACCAATCCCGTCATCGAGGAATACTCCTACAAGATCGAGGAATAAGGGTTTCTCACCCTCGCACGGACGGTTTCGTGCGTTATTCGGCTGAGCTGCGAGAAGCGCAGAGATTCGCTCGATGAACGCGCGGATTTCGCGCATCTCTGCGCGAATTCAAAATTGTTCAAAAACGGAATTGTGAAACTGTGGAGCGAGACGCCGCAGGAGACTGATTCTGCGTGGTTTCGAGGAGAGCTCACAGTCTCACAGAATCTGTGTTTCTGTGAGCCGTGAGATTGCGGAGGGCTTACTGATTGGTGCGGAAGGAGTTGCGGGAGTTCACAGATTCACAGGTTCACAGGCGGGTTTTTTGAGAGAGGAGGGGGGGTGGGGTAAAAACAGGGAACAGGGAATAGGGAACAGGGAATAGAAAAACAAGACAGGGTCGGAGAGACAGGGAGTAGGGAGTAGCCAGTAGCCACCCCAGCGACGAGGACCTGTCGCCGGGGACCCCGGCAGGGAGTAGAGCGACGGGCGGGTCATTGAGGGTTGCTCCGGGGAGCGGATTCGGGTTGGGTCGGGGTGAAGAATTGCTTGTTGATGCGGGGATGAGAGGGCAGGATCTGGAGGAGATAGGCGACGGCCTTGGAGACACTGGTTCCGCGCTCGGCGGCCCAGACACGGGCTTGGCGGTATGTCTCGTCGGGCACGGTGACGGTGATGTTCTTCATTGGCTCTGCCTCGGCTTCTGGTCGGGTTTCTGCTGCTCCTTATCGAGGAATTTCACGAGATGTTTCAGCTCCGATTCGCTCAAATTGGCCCAGGAATCGGGCAGTTTCTTCCGATTTCCGCTGCTCTTTTCGGCGGCGAGCGCGACTTGCGCGGCGTAGAGGAGTTTGCCTCCGTTCTGCTCGAGGATTGCACCCAGGAGGATGCCGTGGGTGACGCAGGCAACGAAATCCTTGCAGTTTTCGCGGCTATCGAGGGTCGGCATCGCGGCGCGGTAGGCTTCTCCGGCTTTGCGAGCAGCGCGGTATTCGGAGCCGTCCTCCGCCAGAACGGAACGATAGACCCGCTTCCATGCCTTGCAGCAGCGCGCGACGGCGGGGTTGGCCAAGGCCGGGCTGGATTCGCCGAGCTCTTTCAGCATGGTCTCGGTAGGTTCGGTTGGCGGGATGAGGGACATGCGTTCCTCCTTCGGAGGACAGGGGTCAGGGATCAGGGTTCAGGGGTCAGAGATCAGAGAACAGAGATCAGAGAACCGCGCCCGAGTGCCCGTGGACGCCTGTCTGGTTGATTGCTTTTCTTGATTGTGCGCCGGGGGCCGGTAATTATCTGCAAATTGGCGGGAAAGAATTTTGCGCGTGTTTTCAGTGGGTTACGGGGAGGATGGGTGGAGCGGGGGTTGCGGAACTTGGGGGAGTGGTCGGTGATCCGTGGTCAGGGCACAGGGCGGCATGGCGGCCGGCGGTCTTCTCGGGGGGATGGGGCGTGGTTGGTGGCCGCAGGGGCGTTTATCAGGATTAGTTCACCTTCCCTTCTTGTCGTTGGCGTTGCGGCGAGCGCACTAGCGCTGGACTCGGACCTGAGTCGTAGTTCTGATATCCGCAAGCTGAACGTTGCGGATCGCAAGGTGATTTCTCAGTTCGTTGAATACCGGCGCAGTCCGTTGGATGTCTGAGATTGTAAGTACCAAGGCAAATGGCACGCCTGCCGCAGGGAACGCCTCTTCTGATCGGATCAGGCTTTCGAGACACAATCGCCAGTTGGACGATCTGCCTATGCCGCGAGGAAAACTTCCGTGGTATGCCTTGATCGGCCACCATTTCAGGCCGTGTCTGATCAGTTCGTATTCAAATGGAGTGTCTTCGTTTATCTCAGGCAGGAAGGCTTGAGCCACACGCCCCTGGTATTTCGCTTCGCGCTCTTGCCTGAGATGTGCATCCACGTTGATACGAACGAACTCCGATCCAAATTCTCTGTTAAGAGTTGGGCGATAAACGAGGGTCATTCGTACATCTCCCCTGCAGGCGCCTGTTGCTTCATTGACGAGGCTTCTGGGCCAAGCGAAATCAAACTGCAATTCCCGGCGGGTGTGCAGCGTGTCGGCGAAAACCAACGTGATTGCGTGGTCCTCGGTCTCGAGGAGAGCTTCACTTGATTTAGGGACTCCAAATCCAACGAACTGACGCGCGATTTCTGTCAGGAGGGAGTCAAGCAAAGGTGGGGGGAGTGAGCAGCCTTGGATCAGAAGTGCAATCAACGTCTCTCTTGTGAGGGGGGACGCGACACGACTTTCAAGCATTGCAAGCGTTTTTGCGATCAGCGGGGAGGCGTAGCTGGTACCTTGGCCGCTAATGACCTGAGTTGTGGCTCCCCAAGATTGCAGCCCGCTAGACGTTCGCCCGTCCGGTAGTGATCCTCCACAATGCGCCACGTCGGGCTTGACTCCAACGCGAAGACCCGGACCGCGTCTTGTATAAGCTGTCGGCGCGCCCTCAACTCGACCAGCACACCGGGGGGCGTTGAGGGCACCTACGGCAATTGACCTGCTGCTTTCGCAGGGCTGAAGAATGATGTCCGGTGTGGTCCTTGAGGCGAGTTGCTGGACGGCAGCGTTGGGGTCTGCGGGCCATTCAGGCCTAAAATCGCCAGAACGGAGATTCCCAGCCGAAATGACAAACAGGACGTCATGTTTGTCCGCTATACGGTCGAGCAGGCTCGCGACGATGCCGTATCCGTCGGCTTGAACAGGCTCCAGAAGGTTCAAGCTCATATTGAAGATCCGAATATCGTGATCGCGTTTGGCAGTCTCGACTCCGTTCTCCAACTCCAAAAGGAAATCGACAATTCCCTTGGGATAGTAATCTTTGAACGTCGCGCTTTGGTCGGGATCGGGAAGGATTCCTATGTCGAACAGGTCGCACCCGTCGGGTTCCTCGCAAACTGATGGCCCGTTCAGAAGTTGGGCACCCACGAGCAACCCTCCGATAAACGAGCCGTGATCGCGTTTTAGGTGGCTGGGTGCGATGATTGTGTGTTCACCAAGCGACCAAGAAGCGAGGTGATCCCCAATCCCACCGTCGATGATGCCGACCCGTGGATAATTGACATTCGTCGCCCTTTGGGGAGGAGATGTGCTTCCTGGAGCCGTCGTAGATGGCTGGATTCGTGTCGCTTCAATGATTGGTGGTAGCGACACACGACGCACATATGGGTGGCCGTCCAGGAGGGAAAGGAGTCTCGAGTGTTGTTCTCGCGAACTGGCTTCGCTAACGTCAGCTTGACTCGAGGGGGAAAGGCGGGCGGCGACGATGACGGATGGTCGACGATTCCTCACGCCTTCTACATCGACCGCGAATGTTTCGAGTGACAGATGCCTGTCCTCGGCGAGACCCACAATTGAACTTGTGACGCGTTGAATGTAGTCCGAAACCAGTTCAGGAAGGAATGTGGGTGGAGGGGCGAAAAGCTCTACGAAATATGCGCCCGAGGTGCGTGGGTCAGCGAGCCAATGAATCGCCTCTTCCAATGAGAACTTGCGCTTGTCAGAGGCGGTAGGGATCTCGATTGTCTCGATTGCGCCGACTTCACTCCTTTGATCGGATGGCGCAACGTAGGTCTTCCCCGTCTTGCCGCTCGTCTTTCGAACCGTTTGTGACTCAGCAGTATTGATTTCGTCGCTTACTTCAACCATGTCTTCAGCAGTCACGTGGTAATAAAGCTCCCCAAGGCTGGAGGCTCCAATGCAGGGGCGCTTTTCGGGAGGGAAGAGAGCACGGTTGGGGCGATGGCTTTTCGCCCACGCCTCGCGTCTAAGATTGACTTTAACGACTCCGGAGTCGAAGCCTGATTGTTGAAGTGTTGTTGCGATGGATTGAACTTGATGAAGCAGTCTGTCACGGTGATCCGCGAACTCCTGATCACGGTCTTGGAAAAAGTCCTTGGAAGGCCCGACCCTTCCGGGTTCAGGGGAGACGAAATAGTCGTGCGTGTTCAGTATCACCTGAACGGGGTTATTCGGCATGGGCCATCGTCCTTTCCGCTGAATTATCAGCTCTCAGCCAACGGCTTATTGTGGCTTGGTCTTTCCCGAGAACGGTGCCAACCTCCTGTTGGGTCAACCCGATTTCCGGGCTCGCCATCAATTTTCTTGCGATCTCTTGGGGAGGGGTAGCGACCAGCGCGAGCCTCTGCTCTTGGCCCGCAGTCGCATTCGTTACTGCATATGCGCGCAAGCCATCGATCAGTGCAAAGTCACCTTTTGAGTGGATCGTCGTATAGCGTTTAAGGCTCCGGACCAGGGCTTCCAGATCGCTTCCAGTTGAACCTTCTGTGACCCACGAAAGAAAGCGAAGCATTACGGGATCGATGGGCAACGGCGCGATGTAATGTTCGAGGATAAGTTCTCGTTCCCTGCGTTCCGGGACCGGAATCTGTACCCGAATTTCAAACCTTCTCCAAACAGCGGGGTCCAGGAGTCCCTCATGGTTCGTAATGGCCATCGTGAACCCGATGCCGGTCCTCTTATCGATGTTCTGTAGAAGCGTGTTGACCACTCGTTTGATTTCGCCGACTTCCTGCGGATCGTCGCGCAGTTTGGCTAGTGCATCGAATTCGTCCAGGAGGAGCAGGCAGCGATATCGATTGGCGAAATCGAATAGAATTCCGATGTTTCGGGCAGTTGTGCCAAGGAACGAACTGATCAACCCGTCCAGGCGTGCAAGGACAACGGGCAATCCGAGCCGATCGCCCATGTAGTATGCAAGTCTTGTCTTACCGGTCCCCGGATTTCCAAACAGCATGCATGTCCGTGGTGGCGCAGCACCTATGGCCTGAAGTTGTTCAACGTGCGCCCATTCCTCAATAATCCGGTCAACCGCGTCAGCGAGGTTCTGCGGGAGCACCGGAGAGATTGGATTTTCGGCTGGGAAGTGGATCTCGCAGAGCGGTGCGGAGGTCTCCCGGTCAACCGGTGGTACGACCCTGGAGCTCAGAACCTCCCCGGGGAGGGCAGCCGCCGACTGGACCAGTCTGCTTGGCCTGAGCTTCGACTCTGATTCTTCGGACTTTAGCAGGTCTTCTAGGGCCTCCGCTTCGCGGTGTTCGCCCTCATTTCGGAGCGCTTTAGCCAGTCGCTCCACCTGGAATTTGAAGGCTGGGCCAGACGTGCCAAGCCCTATGCGAGACATCGTCCTCATTATGCGCAGGAGATCATTCTTCATGTCATGAATTGCGGCGGGGATGCGGCTCCTTCCTATCATTATGCATCACACGCCAAATGATATGCAATATGAAATCTACCACCCAGATCTCACTTGGCAACGATTAGCCGACCAATGGTCGCGGCGGTTGGCTTGCTGCCATGCCTAGGGTCTTCTGATTGACTGTACCGGATCGTCCTCAGACGGAGCTCGGAAGTCGAATTGCGCCGAATCGGCACCGAGTAGTGGGGGCTGGTAGCCGTGGTGGCCGGGGGCAGGTGGTTCGCACGCAGTTCCACCTTCGTATCACAACGGCTTCGGGCGCGGTTCGCTTAAAATCGAGGCATGTGCGGAATTGTCGGTTACGTTGGACCAAAGAAGGTCGTTCCAGTGATCATCGAGGGGCTAAGGCGCCTCGAATACCGCGGCTATGACTCGGCGGGGATTGCGGTGGGTCATCCCGGGAGCCAGAAGCTGGAGGTGCGGCGCGCGGCGGGCAAGCTCGCGAACCTGGAGGAAGTGCTGCGCGAGCATCCGCTGGAGGGCACGTTCGGGATCGGGCACACGCGGTGGGCGACGCATGGGCGGCCGACGGAGGAGAACGCGCATCCGCACCGCGACTGCACGGGGCGGATCGTGGTGGTGCACAACGGGATTGTGGAGAACTACCTGGACCTGAAGCGGGAGCTGACGGCGCAGGGGCACAAGTTCGTGACGGAGACGGACACGGAGATCATTGCCCACCTGATCGAGCAGGTGCAGAAGGAAGCCGAGGCGGCGGGAAGGCCGGTGGCGCTGGAAGTGGCCGTGCGCACCGCGGTGAAGCGGCTGACGGGGGCGTTTGCGCTGGGGGTGCTGAGCGCGGCCGAGCCGGACAAGATTGTGGCGGCGCGGCTGGGACCGCCGGTGATTATCGGCGTGGGCCAGGGCGAGGCGTTTGTGGCCAGCGACGTGCCGGGGATCCTGCACCACACGCGGGACGTGTACTTTTTGGCCGACGGGGACATGGCGGTGCTGACGAAGGCGGGCGTGACGCTGACGGATTTCGAGGGGCAGCCGATCGAGCGGAAGCTGATCCACGTCCAGTGGGACCCGATCCAGGCGGAGAAGGGCGGCTACAAGCACTTCATGCTGAAGGAGATCTGGGAGCAGCCGCGGGCGATCCGGGATACGACGATGGGGCGGGTGAGCCTGGACTCGGGCAAGGTGTTCCTGGGGGAGATGGAAATCGCCGACGAGGAGCTGAAGCGGGCGGAGACGATCAGCATTGCGGCGTGCGGGACGAGCTGGCACGCGGGACTGACGGGCAAGTACATGATCGAGCGGCTGGCGCGGCTGCCGGTGGACGTGGACTACGCGAGCGAGTACCGGTACCGGGATCCGATGGCGGGGCCGGAGACGCTGGGGCTGCTGATCACGCAGTCGGGCGAGACGGCCGACACGCTGGCGGCGCAGCGGGAGATGAAGGGGCTGGGATCGAAGACCGTGGCCATCTGCAACGTGGTGGGGGCGGCGGTGGCGCGGGAGGCGCATGGATCGATCTATACGCACGCGGGGCCGGAGATCGGAGTAGCGTCGACGAAGGCGTTTACGGCGCAACTGACGGCGCTGTTTCTGCTGGCGCTGAAGCTGGGGCAACTGCGCGGCAAGCTGGACAAGGAGCGGTCGGTGGAGCTGATCGAGGAGCTGAGCAGGATTCCGGCGAAGATCGAGCAGGTGCTGAAGGACCGGTCGGCGCA
>JBEKUS010000101.1:0-15311 GCA_049514795.1 Occallatibacter sp. | reverse complement strand
GTGTTTGTGGCCGACACGAATCGCGTCGAGGGGGAGAAGACAGCCGCGTCGATCGGGGCGGACTTCGTTCCGCTCGATGTGACTTCCGAGGAAAGCTGGAAGGCCGCGCTTTCCACCGTGCTTGAGCGGTCCGGGCGCCTCGATGTCCTCGTGAACAACGCAGGCATCAACATCCGGAAGAACATCGAGGAAATGGACGTGGCGTCCTTCGACGCCATGATGGCGGTAAACGTCAGGGGACCGTTTATCGGGATCAAGCACGTCCTGCCGGTCATGAGAGCCGCGGGCGGGGGTGTCATCCTCAACATGTCCTCGATCTGCGGACTGATCGGCCACAAGTACACGAACGAGACCTATACGACCACCAAGGGCGCCCTCACCATGCTCACGAAATCGGTGGCCGTGCGCTACGCGAAGGACAACATCCGCTGCAACTCCGTCCACCCCAGCACGGTGGAGACCGCCTTTGTGCAGACGATGTTGAAGGACCCCGCGCGCCGGGCGGAGAGACTCGGCGAGGTTCCTCTGGGAAGGCTCGCCACCACGGCAGACGTCGCCAACGCGTTGGTCTACCTGGTGAGTGACGAAGCTGCGTTCATCAATGGGGTGGCATTTCCCATCGATGGAGGCCTCACGGCAGGGTAAGCAGCTTCACACTGCACCCGTCGAGTTCGGCCGCGGCGTTGGCAAGGCACCTCCGCGGCGGGCCGAATCGATCGATCATTCAGACCGGGCCGGACTGCATTGCTCACCCAAATCGATATGGGATCCACACCTGCATGGCCGATGGGGTGCGGTTGGCCCATGCGTAATAGGGAATGAGCCGGAGCGCGGTGGCCGATTCGATCAGCGGTTCGTCCCCGGAAGTAGAGGAATATAGCTCCGTGTTCGCCGGGCCTTGGACAATCGCTCCGGGGTGCTCCAGCACCACAACGCCACCCAGGAGATCCGGCTCAAAGTGCGCGGCGGTGGTCGAGCCGAGCTTTGCCGTGTAGCGGACGAGGTCGGCGGCCTGTTCGCGGGCAGGCTGATCGAGCATCTCCATGCAGAAGACGATGGGCCCGCGCTGGAAGGCGATGCGGCCTCGATCCTCATTGACCGCGGGGTTGGCTTTCAGCAGATGCGTCGTCATGTCGAACTTGAGCTCGACCGTGTCTCCCGCGGACCAGCGGCGGCGAATCGGCAGATAAGCGCCGGAGAGCACTCCTGAAAGCGGGGAGCCGTTCACGCGCACAACGGTCTGCCGCGACCAGCCCGGGATGCGGACGTAGACGGCGAACTCGCCGGGTTCCGCCGGACTCACGGTGAGCTTGACGTCGCCCTCCCAGGGATAGCGTGTCGTCTGCTGAATCCGGAAAGAACGCCCGTCGCGCAGATGCCAATTGAAGGTCGAGTTGTCGTAGAGGTGCACGTAAACGCCGTCGTCGCTCGTGCTGTAGAAATATCCGGGCAGCGAAGCGAAGGTGCGTTCGAGATTCGGCGGGCAACACGTTGTGTCGAACCACGGGTTGCGGATGGCGCCTTCGGGAGAATGACGGTCGCTTGAGTTCCCCGCCGGATCGAATGCAAGCGGGTTGCGATAGCAGTAGGTGCGGCCATCGAGCGACATGCCCGAGTTGATGCCGTTATACAGGGCGCGTTCGATGACGTCGGTAAAACGCGCATCGGCCGAGGCGGCCAGCATCCGCCAGTTCCACATCATCATGCCGATGGCGGCGCAGCTTTCGCCGTAGGCGCGGGCGTTGGGCAGCTCATATGGATCACCGAATGCTTCGCCGGTCTCGCGCGCGCCCACACCGCCGGTCACGTACAGTTGATCGCGGATCAGATCCTCCCAAAGCGTATTGAGGGTCTTCCAGTATGCCGGATCGCCGGTCTCCAGGTAGTAGTCCGTGGCCCCGCAGCACGCATACATCGCGCGGACTGCGTGGCCTTCCAGATGAGCGCGCGAAGTGAAGGGAATGCCGCAGAACATGTAGGTGATCTGCTGCGGGCGCAGCGGAATCCGCTCGTCGCCGTGGAGTATGTAGCCGGCAAGATCGACATAGGCGCGGTTGCCCGTGGTGCGGTAGAGCTCAACGAGCGCCATTTCGATTTCCGGATGGCCGGCCACAATCCCCTTCTGGTTCGCTCCGGGGCCGTAGTTAGACAGCAGAAAACCGTCAAGGAAGCGCATTCCGGCATCGAGCAGGGTTCGGTCGCCGGTCGCGCGGTACCAGGCAATCGCGCCCTGCAGCAGGTGGCCGATGCAGTAAAGCTCGTGGCCGGTGGTCTGCGTGTCGTAGAGCATGCGCAGCGGCTTGTGATCGCCCTGGTAGTAGGTGTTCAGATACCCGCTGGGTTCCTGCGCGGCCACCACGTCTTGAATCATCGCTGCAGTCGTCGAGCGGAGCTGCGGCAGATCGGCCGATTGCAGCGCGAAGCCTACGGCCTCGGCCCATTTGTAGATGTCCGAGTCCGAGTAGACCGGGCCAATCTGCGGCGCGGACGACTTGCCCTCGAGGCGGAGGAAGTTGTTCATCCGGCCGTGCGCGATCAACTCGTCGTGCATCGACGGGATGCTGGAATCGACGTTGGTCGTGCGCCGCTTCGACCAGAACCCCTCCTGGATCTCGACGGAACTGACAGGCACGGTCCTGAGCTTGGCGTACGGTGAGCGCGAGAGATCGATAACGCCGGCATCCTTCCATGAGCCGGCCGCACCGGCATCGGGTCGCGCTGCGCCAGCAAGCGAACTGAGTGCATCGGCAATGCGCGGCTGCGTGCGGGCAAGTGCGGCAGGAACGGCGGACGCCGCGGCTGTGGCAAGGAACTTGCGCCGGGAGATTTTGGACTTCATCGATGCGGCTCCTTTCGCGTGCCGGCCTTTGGGCCCGGCGCGAGATCGCTACGCGCCGGAATCCGCACACCCGATGGCGAAGCGTATGCCAGCGGCGTGCGATTGGCGTGACCCACCATATCAAAGCACACGCAGCCGTTTCAATCTCGCCGCCGGAGGCCGCGGGCCAGGCGGGGGTAGGCCGGCAGTTTGAATCGGCACAGCGGTCTTGGGCTCCGTCCCTAGCCCTGCTCAAGTGACTTTTGTGATATACCCAAAAGCAGATTCTGCGAGCAATGTTAAAGTGAACGGCTGAAAGCCGGCGGTTCAGTGCGCCTGGAGTGACAGGGTGCGGGAGCACGCTGGCAGATGGCGCGGAAACGCTGCACGCTCTCTGGCACTTGTGTCCCTCGCCGATTCTGCCGGCTGGGTCCCTTTTCTTCTCCCTATTCTTGCCTTGCGTTCTCTCGCGTTCGCGTGGACTTGTTGCGAACTGCCGATGATTTCCCTGGAGCCAAGCGCTTCAGCCCGTTTCTGCATCGGGCAGCGGAAAGGTTCAGCATGGACGGAACGAAAGTGCAGTGTTCAAAGGGGCTCAATCTTGACCAACGAAGTGCGTTGGGAATCGGCCGGTTCGTGGCAGCTTTGGCTTTGCTGGCCGGCTTTCTGCTCGCATGCGCAGGAATGACGGGCTGCTCCGGGTCGGTCTCAACGGCCACGCAGGCTCCCGCGCCCACCATTACGTCCTTCACCGCGAATCCGGCCTCGATCGTGCCGGGCTCGAGCACTACCTTGAGCTGGGCGACGTCCGGTGCGGGCGGCGTCACGATTACGCCAGGAAGCTTTTCTTCGACCTCCGCGACCGGCTCGACGACCGTGAGCCCGACGGCGGCGACGACGTACACGTTGACGGCTACCAACACAGCCGGCTCGGCTACCGCGACGGTTGCGGTCACGGTGACGCAACCGAGTCTGCCCGTGATCAGCTCGTTCAGGGCGAACCCCACGAGCGTCACGCAGGGCTCGAGCAGCACGCTGAGCTGGGCGACGTCGGGCGCGACGAGCCTCTCCATTAGCCCCGGGAACATCGCACCCGGCGCGGCGAGCGGCTCGAGCAGCGTGAGCCCGGCGGCAACGACCACCTACATCTTGACTGCGACGAACGCCGCTGGCTCAGTGACGGCAACGGCCCAGGTGACAGTGACCGCGCCAGGCGGCGCGCTCAAGATCACGACCACCTCGTGCCCGGGCGGGACACAGAACGCGGCCTATGCCGGTTGCACGATCGTAGCGACCGGTGGAACTCCGCCCTATGCCTTCTCTGTGACCGACAGCTCCAGTCTTCCTCCCCTGCCCGAAGGGATGGCGCTGAACGCGTCGACGGGGCAGATCGCGAGCGCACTGATCGGCGGCCAGGGCACGTACACGCCGGAGATCGTGGTGACCGATTCAACCAACGCGCAGGCCAAAGCGGAGATCGCCTTCGCCATCGGCGGCAGCAACGCATCTCTGGCGAACATCTTCCCGGCCACCTCGATCTTCCACCATCGCGTCGATGCCGCGACGACGAGCCTGCCGGTGGACACCTCTCCCGCGGCGCCGATCTACAGCGGCTACCTGCCGGCGACAGTCAAGCCATTCTTCGGGAACAACTCCGCCGCGCCTTTCCCGAACGGCATTCCTGCGATCGCGGTCCCGGCGAACCAGCCGGACGTGTCGGTTACGACGACGATGTACCAGTCATACTTCACCTCGGGCCCGATTCCGGCCTACGCGCCGGTGGAAGGAACGAGCAGTACAACGGGCGACCGGCACGTGCTCGTCTACCTTCAGGCGGGCAACGGAACCAATCCTGCTCTCTATGAGATGTGGCAGGGGATCTACCAGGGCGGGCCCTGGACGGATTCGTCGAATGCCGAGTGGTCCAACGTGGCGTCGAATGCGCTGACGCCGCAGGGGCAGGGAACCTCAGATGCGGCGGGGTTGCCCGTGGCGCCCTTGCTCGTGAACGCGGACGAAGTAATCGGCACAGGCACGCCAACCGCGCCGAACGGCACGATCCGGCATCCCATCCGGTTCACGGTCAACCACATGCTGAACTACTGGGTCTGGCCGGCCACGCAGTCGGCCGGGACGGGCAGCTGCACGAAAAGCGGAGACGTCTCGATTCCGGTGGAGTCCGAGATCTCGCAGGCCACGCCGCCCGTAAGCTGCACCATGACCGGGCCGGCGGGAGAAATCTTCCGGCTGAAGGCATCGGTTGCCACGCCCTCCTGCGCGGCGACGAGCCCGCAGGCGGCGGTCATTATTGCCGCTTTCCGGAACTACGGAATCATCATCGCCGACAACGGGATCAGCGGCGGGCTGATCGGCACGCCCGACGCGCGCTGGAACGATGCCGACCTCGAGTGCCTGACGAGTTTGACGCTCGCGAATTTCGAACCCGTCAACGTGTCGAGCCTGATGGTGACGGATTCGAGCGGGCAGACGAGCCACTAGGAAAGAGAAGAGCCTGCCGCAGGAACTGTCAAATCTGCGTACCCCGACCATTAATGAAATCAGAGGCTTGCACGAGTTTTCGCTGCGTCGCAGGTTCCACTGGCACCGTTCATTCAGCGCGAAAATCGACGGTCGGTGTCTCCCGCGCGCTTTCCGATTCACTCGACGCATTACAATCGCGCTATAATTCACCAGCTTCGCATTGCACTCTTTCTAGGGCATTTTGCTTGGGCGGTGATCCACAATCGATATGGCTACAAAACGTGCACGGCCGTTACTGCAGTTGAGGGTTCAGGGCCCCGGTGTCCGGCGGGGGGCTATCCCTGTCCCCGATCTCATTCGCATTTGTCAGGCTGCGCAGGATGCGGTCAATCGACAGGCTGAAGCCATGCAAGGTGGGCAGTCGCTACGCCCTGGACGGAAGTCCGCGGTCGTTTATCAGGAATGCACGCTTGAGCTGACCGGAATCAAGAAAGGCAGCACGGTATTGCCATTCGGACTTGCGAAGCCTCAACAGCCGCTTCCGATTCCCGAAATGACGACGTTCGGGCGAGATGTCGTTTGGCAAGTCGCTACGGCGGTGAAGAGTCTGGGCTCACGGAAGCCACCGGGGAACGGACACTTCGAAGCGGGCCTACTCGACAGTCTGCGAGAAATGGGCGAAGTTCTAAACAAGGATGTCACCAGGATCGAGTGGATTGTACCCGGCGACGGGAGGCGCCCCATCAGGGCGGTGTTCGACAAGCGGGTACGTGAGCGAGTCGCGGAACGAATCAAATCACCCTCGATTAGCCGGCTGATAGTTGAGGGCGTTCTGGAAATGGCAGATTTCAAGGAGCAGGACCATAAATGCAGGATCCATCCCCTAGACGCACAACCCATCGTCTGCACTTTCGCCCCTGAGCAAGAACAGTCGGTCTATGATGCTCTGCGCAAGCCTGTCAGGATCGAAGGCGCAGCAACGATCAATTCCAACAGTGGAAAGGTTGAATCGATTGCCATCGACAAGATCGGCGTTACCGAACAGTTGTTGATCGGAGCCAAAGACTTTCACTCAGGGAGATTACTCGAGCAGCTTGCTGAAGCTCAGGGCGTAACGCCCTTGATTGATCCCAAAATCTTGGCCGGTGGTTGGCCTGAAGGTGAAGATGTGGATGAATTCCTGGAGGACATCTATTCGAGCCGAGGAGTCTAACCGCAACCATGGACGCAGTCCTGCTAGACACTGACGTTTTCTCATACCTGATGAGGCCCAAGGACGCACGAGGAGACGCGTATCGACCGCACGTGAAAGGGAAAACTGTCGCCGTCAGTTTCGTTACAGTCGGGGAGCTTTACTACGGTGCCGAGAAGCGAAAGTGGTCAGCCAAGAACCTTTCGCATTTGCGTGAGAAGCTAAAAGCCGTTGTGGTCGTTCCCTATGATGAGGAGGTTTGCCGCGCATATGCTCGCGTTCGGGCGTCACTGCCTTCGGGGATCGTAGTCGAGGCAAATGATCTTTGGATAGCGGCCTCGGCCATCCGTCACGCCATCCCGCTTGTAACTAACAACCGCAAACACTTCGAACGAATCCCAAACTTAAAATTGATCAGCGCATCGCCGTCAAGAACCGCTCCAATCCCAAAGTCGGGCGATCTGTTCAAGACTGCAGAACCCGAATCCACAACGGAGTAGGTAAAGGACCTGCGTTCGCGTCCACTCGGGTTTATGTGATCCTTGGCCGGCACGCCCACCTTACTTCGACGGGGGAACGTAGTCCGACGGAAGGGCCGAACCTTCGCCAAAGAAGAACAGGTCCATCTGCTCGACGAGGAATTGCTGCGCCTGCGGCAGCCAGGGCTGGAGGCGATACTCGTTGAGAAGCATCTTCTGGCGGTTGAGCCACTCGTCCCAAGCGGCCTTGGAGACATTCTTGTAGATCTTCTGGCCAAGCTCCGAGTCGAAGGGCGGCTCGTCGAGTCCTTCCATCTCTTTCTTGTACCGAACGCAAAAGACAGTGTGCGCCATGCGGAGTGCTCCCAGAGCCATTGTACTTGGAGGGACGCAAAGGCAAGACCCGCCCGCAGTTGGGAGCTCATTATCCACTTGACAACCGGGCGGGCGGCGGGTTGTTCTATGTCCACCGCACTTTCCGGTCTACGGCAGCAGATATTGGGACCCACGACTCACGAGCCGTGCCGAGCGATGAAGCAGCACTCCCCCGCACAGAGTCTCTTTTGAAAGGAGTTGCTATGCCAGATCCGAACACGATAGGGGCCCCTTCCGGCCTGTCAGACGATGTAGCGAGCGGCCTTGCCTACGTCACCTTCATTCCGGCGATCATCTTTCTCGTGGTCGCGCCGTATAACACGAATCCCAAAGTGAAATTCCATGCGTGGCAGTCAATTTTCCTGGCGGTCGCATGGTTTATCGTCTGGGTGGCCCTAACGATCGTCGGGTTTATCCCGGTCGTCAGATTCCTGGATATCTTCCTTTTCCCGCTTGCATGGATCGCGTTCTTCATCGTGTGGCTCATCGCGATCATCCAGGCGTTCCAGGGGAAGAGATTCGCGATCCCGGTCATTGGACCGCTGTCCGAGAAGCAGGCAGGCGCGTAACCAGCCGCCAAGGTACATGGGCTGGCAGGCGCTGACGTTCAGCGGTTGTGACCCTTTCTGGATCGCCGCTTGCTCCCGCGAGGGGGCGGCGGCGATGCACTTTTCTGCCGGCTCTTCTTCCCTTTCGACGACGATGGAGCGGCCCTCCTGCCGGTCAGCGGCAGTTCTTCCTCCACTAGAGCGAATTGCAGCTTGCGCTCCTGCGCCAGAACGCGGTCGAGAATCACCTGCACGCGGTCGCCGGCGCGGAAGCGGCGCCCCGTGCGTTCCCCTACGATCTCGTGTGTGTTCACCCGCCAGGTGTAGCGGTCTGCGCGCAGCGTATCGATGGGGATGAGGCCCTCGACGAAGAGATCGGTGAGCTCGACAAAGAGGCCGTATTTGGCGGGGTTCAGCACCAGGGCGTCGAACTCGTCGCCCACCCGGTCCTGCATGAAGCGGACCTTCTTCCACTCCACCAGCTCCCGTTCGGCGTCGGCGGCGCGGCGCTCGGCAAGACTCGACTCCTCGGCGATCTGGGCGAGCTCGGACTCGGAGATGGGTGGTTGAGCGGCGGAGAATCCTCCGGCCTTAGCTCGTTCTCCGGACTCGCGAAGGTGGGGCGCCCGGATTGTTGCAGAGGCTGGCGTAGTCTCCCACCCTTTCCGCTCAGAACGCGGAAAGGATGGGGCAACCCCGGTTTTCGTTTGGCCTTCGTTGGGGTGCGACCACGGCGAGCTGCGGCGGGCAGCCTCCACCGTCCGCCGCCCAGAGACTCCGGCTCGGAGCAGCGCCTTCGTAATGCGGTGGACGATCAGGTCCGGGTAGCGGCGGATCGGCGAAGTGAAGTGCGTGTAGGTGGGCGCGGCGAGGGCGAAGTGGCCCTCGTTGATCTCGGAGTAGCGCGCCTGACTGAGCGAGCGCAGCATGAGATAGCTGAGGATGCGTTCCTCCGGCTTGCCCTCGATGCTCGCGGCCAGCTTCTGATACATGCGCGGCGTTACGGCGATGTCCTCGGGCACCTCGTGCTGGCGGGGATTGCGGCCGCGGCCGTGCGATTCGCGGCGTTCGGAGCGGGTCTGCACATGGCGGACGGGCAGCGGTCCAAGACCAAGAGAATAGCCAAAGCTCGCGGCGAGTTCTTCGAACTGGACCACGCGGCGTGGCTCGGGTTTCTCGTGGATGCGGTAGAGCGAGGGCACGCCAAGGTCCTCGAGCCAGATGGCCACGCATTCGTTGGCCGCGAGCATGAATTCCTCGATGAGGCGATTAGCCCAGGTGCGCTCGGCGCGCGTCACGCCGCTCATCTGGCCGTGCTCGTCGAACTCGATCACCGGCTCCGGCAGGTCGAAGTCGATCGATCCGCGCTGCTCGCGCCGCTGGTTCATCAGCACGGCAAGCTTCTTCATCCGTTCGAACTCGGGTACGAGTTGGGCGTAGCGGGCGCGGGTCTCCGCATCGCCTTCGAGGATCGCGTGCACATCCGTGTACCTCATGCGCGCGGCAGAGCGGATGGCGCCTTCAACGATCTCGAAGCTCTGGATGCGGCCCCCGCCGTCGAGTTGCATGATGCAACTCAACACGAGCCGGTCTTCGCCGGGGCGCAGGCTGCAGATGCCGGTCGAGAGCTCCTGGGGCAGCATGGGGATGGCGCGATCGGGGAAGTAGACGCTCGTTCCGCGGATGCGGGCCTCGAGATCGAGCGCCGAATTCGGCAGTACGTATTGGGCCACGTCGGCAATGTGCACCTGCAACTCGTAGCCGCCATCGGCGCGCTCGGTGACGAGCACCGCATCGTCGAAGTCACGCGCGGTTTCGCCGTCGATGGTCACAATGGGCAGCGAGCGGAAATCCCGGCGGCGGGCGGCTTCGCTGGAATCGAGATGTGCGACGGCGCGGGCCTCGGCCAGCACAGGCTCGGGGAAGATCCGGGGCAACTGGTGCTTACGGATCATCATCTCTACGTCGACGCCGAAGTCGTCGGGCGAGCCGAGGACCTCGATCACACGGCCGATGGGAGCGCGCGTCGGCGTGGGCCAGGAAGTGATTTCAACGTCGACGACGAGGCCTTCGCGCTCCGCGCTTCGAGGTCTTGGAGTGGCTTTTGCTTCACGGCCCGACACACGATGCGCCGCAGAGGATTCGCCGGCGGGAGGAATCTCCGCGCCGGGAGGAATCACGATCGGTTGCGTCATTCGGTCATCGAAGGGGACCACGCTGTTGTTCCGGTCGCGCCCCGATCTTCCGTAGTGAAACGTCCCAACCACGGTCGGGTTCCGGCGCTCCAGAATCCGCACGATTCGGCCCTGCAGGCGGCCGTCGGCTTTGGGAGGGTCAAGTTCGACCAGAACCTGGTCACCCTGCATGGCCCCGTTGATTTCGTTCGGCGGGATGAAGATATCTTCGTTCGCCGCAACCTGTCCTGCGCCTGCGCGCCGATTCGGCCGCACGAAACCGTAGCCATCGCGGTGTAGGTCGAGCCGTCCGGCGGCGAGGTTCTCCCGTGCTGCGGCCGAGCTCCGGGATACCGTGCGGGGAAGGCTCCACTGTTCGCGGTCGATCTTCACGAGACGGCCGCTCGCCGTTAGCCGGGCCAGTTGCTCAAGGAGCAGCCGGTGCTCGCGCCCGCCGCCCAGCGAAAGCTCGCGGACCAGTTGCTTGTAGCCGACCTTCTGGCCGGCGGAGGCAGCGATGCGCGCCAGCAGTTCGCCATCGGTCATACGCCAAGATTAAGCCAAATGGAGCGTCACGCGGAGCCGCCCGCTCCCCCGCTCCACACGAATCCCGGGCTTGCCGTAGAATGGGTGGGACGCACGCTCCGGGCGGAAGTCGGAAGCGAAACCGGTTCGCTCCCCGGCCGTACGGGAGACTGCCGCGAGCCGTCGGCAGAGCGGCGAACGCACTAATCCCCTTTTTGGGTTCGAGCCATTGGCCTTGCCTTGGCATCCTCCCGTCCCCAGGTGGACAGAAAAGGAAGAGTTCCTTGAGCGCAATGTGGAAACCAAGCCAGAGTGCATCGACGACACCCCACACCACGCCGGAACCGCCGCGGCCTGCGCCGCCGGCGCCGGCCGTTGAAGTTCCCAACCGGGCCCAGGTTGGGGTTGCCGACCAGGCAACCCTCGGCAAAGGCCTGTTCATCAAGGGCGAGATTACCGGTTCCGAATCGCTGTATATCGACGGCAAAGTCGAGGGCGCCATCAACCTGCCCGGCAATCGCGTCACCGTCGGGCGCAACGGCCAGGTTGCCGCCAACATCATCGCGCGCGAGGTGGTGGTGCTGGGCAAGGTGCGCGGCAACGTCTCTGCGGCCGACCGCGTCGACATCCGCGCCGAAGGGGCCTTGAACGGCGATGTGTCCGCGGCACGGATCAGCATCGAAGATGGCGCGTTCTTCAAGGGCGGTATCGACATCCGCAAGCCCGACGGCAAGACGGCCCAGACCGGCGGCGCCGTCAGTCCGGTTCAGGTGACTGCCCAGGCCACGCACGAGCCGCACACCCCGGCGTAGGCCGGTCACAGACCGCCCGAACGGGCCTTTACGATAGCGCACCATTCCGCGATCAACCGAGCGCCTCCGCTCCGGCGGAGGTGCTCGTGTTTTGGGCGGCGATTCGTTGGAGTCTATCCGAGCCCCAGCCGGCGCATCGCCACGCGCGGCAGATCCGACCCCAATCGTTCGAGAATCCACTTTGCGAGGAACGTCCACGCCGCGAGCCCGGCCAGGAGGATGGCCGCGTCAATCCAGTAGCGGGCATGATGAATCCGGGCGATGCTGGGCAGGTGGGCTGCGGCCGCGGCAAATCCCCAGGCGAGCGCCCATGCTGCGGCGCCGCCAGCGCACGCCGCCAGCAGGCAGCGTCCCATCTCGGCGAAGTCCAGGCTGGCGAGCGAGACCATGTGCCGTCTGTGGAGTAGCCAGGCGAGCGTGACGGCCTGCAGCAGGATGCCTGCATCGGAGGCCAGCGCCAGTCCCCCGGCGCCCCACATCCGGTATCCGATCTCATACAGCGGGAAAGCGACCAGGAGAATGACCGTACTAGCCAGCATCGGCAGCCACGTGATCCCCGCTGCATAGAAGGCGCGCGCGTAGATCGCCTGCGCCGACCACGCGAAGAGCGAGACCGTGTAGAACGCGAAGAGCCAAGCGGTCAGGTTCACATCGCCCGCTGTAAACCTTCCGCCGCCGAAGATCAGTCCCACGATGGGCTGCGCGAGGGCGATCATCAGCGACGCCGCGAGCAGGCTCAGCGCCACCACGCGGGAAACCGCGTCGGCCACTCCGGTCGCGAACTCGTAGCGCTCGTCTTTCGCCCAGAGCTGCGCGAAGAAGGGCATCGCGGCCAGTCCCGCCGCCTGCGCCAGCATCGACATCGGCGCCGAGAAAAGCTGCTTCGCATTGGCCAGCCGCGTGATGTCGCCCGCGCCGTGCGACGCGAAGAAGCCGGCGAAGTACTGGTCGAGGAACGGGAGCGTGAAGCCGAACATCAGCGGCAGGGTCATCGTGAGCCACAGGCGAAGCCCCGGATGACGGAGATCGATCTCCCAGCGAAAGCGAATCCGCGCGCGCGCCGCACCCCAGGCGTTGATCCCGAGCGACCCGATGAGGAATCCCGCCGTAGCGCCGATAGCCAGCGACGAGACGCCGAACCTGTTGTGCAGCAGGATGCCGAAACCGATGATCGACAGGTTGTAGAGAATCGGTGTCGCGGCCTGGTAGAGAAACTGCTTGCGGACCAGCAAATTCGCGCCCAGAATGCTGCCGGCGAAGAGGAATACCTGCGCGGGCAGAAGAATCCGCGTCATCCGCGCGCACAGCGCCACCTGCGCCGCAGGAAAGCCAGGATTGGTCCACCGCACGAACGGCGCGGCAAGGAACATTAGCACGATCGACGCCGCGATCAGCACCAGCGCCATCAGATTGAGCACCGTGAACAGCACCCGCTCGCCCTCCTCCTCCTCGCCACGCTCCCGGTAGCGGTTCAGAATCGTGACGAACGTTATGGAAACGGCGCCGCCGACCAGGAAATTGTTCATCAGGTCGGGCAGGCGGAAGGCGGCCATGTAGGCGTCGGTCTGCGGACCCGCGCCGAAGACCCAGGCAATGTACTTGCCGCGCGCCAGTCCCACCAATCCGGAGACGACCGACGATGCGGCCAGCAGCACCGACGCCGTGAACGGCGAGTGCGCGTGCGATGGATGCAACACCGCAAGCGCCCGCGCCCACCGCGAGCGCCGCGCCGGCGGAGCTTCGACCCCGGCGAAAAGGGCCGGACCCTCGGGACTGCTGTCTCTGGTCTTGCTTGCCACTGGAGTCGATTTTAACGGGGCGTTGTACCGGTGCGCCCGCCTGCCGTCAATTCCCGTCGCGTATGCTGTTCCCATGGCAAACTGCAACCGGCGTTCCTTTGCTTATGGTTTGGCGTCCCTGGTTCTAGCCGGGACTTTGGCCTCAGGCCAGGCGATTCGCGGCCGTGACGGGATTACGCTGCCTCCTCCGCCGGAGGTGAAGGCCATCCCCGTGACCGACGACTATTTCGGCGCCAAGATCGTCGACAACTACCGCTGGCTCGAAAACGCCAACAGCCCCGAGACCAAGGCGTTCATCGACGCCGAGAACACCTACACCGCGCGCTACATGAAGCAGGTGCGGATTCGCCCGCAGATTGCCGAGGACCTGGATGCGCTGGAGCATGTGTCCACCTGGACGGTGCCCATCCTGCGCGGCAAGGATCTCTTCTTTCAGAAGCAATTGGCGGGCGAGGACCAGCCGTCGATTTACATGCGCGAAGGCTGGGCCGGCAAGGATAAGCGCCTCATCGATCCGGCGCAATTCAGCCGCGATCCCAATACCTCGGTCGATCTGGCGGACGTGTCGCGCGACGGGACGCTGGTGGCCTATCTGGTGCGCCAGGGCGGCGCGGACGAAACCACGGTGCGCGTGTTCAATGTGAGAACCGGCAAGACGCTCGACGATGAGCTGCCCAGCGCACTCTACGAGAGCGTGGCTTTTACGCCGGACGGAAAAGGAATCTACTACTCGCGTGTGGACGCCAAAGGATCGCTGCTCTACGAGCACGAGCTGGGAACGAGAGTCTCGCACGACACGCTGGTCTTTGGAAAGGAGTTCCGGGGCGAACCTCTGGGGCCGAACGACTTTGTGGCGGCGGCGTTGTCGGATGACGATCGCTACCTGGTGGTCGAGATCGACCGCGGCGTACCGCCGAAACGAGTGGACATCGTCTATCGCGACCTGACCAAGCCAGGCTCTTACTTTGAAGTTCTGATCTGGGGCGTGGACGCGCGGTTCACTGCCGATTATGTAAAGGGCGCGTGGTACGTGAACACAAATTACAAATCGCCCAACTGGCGGATCATGAAAGCCAACCCCGGCATCATGCCCGACGCGTGGACGACAGTGGTGCCGGAGGCACAGGATGCCATCGACAGCTTCAACATCGTGGGCGGCAAGATCTACGTAAACCGCGTCCACGAAGCGAAGACCGAGACGGCTGTCTACGCGCTCGACGGCAAACCCGCGGGCACAGTTGCGTACGACACGATCGGCTCGGCGACCACGCTTTCCGGCCGCGCGACCGACCGGTACGGCTTCTTGAGCTTCGAATCGTTCATCGCGCCGCCAACTATCTACCGCCTCGACACGCAGACCGGCAAGCGCGATGTCTTCGCCCAAGCGAATGTCCCGTTCGACTCGAGCCAATTCGAGCTCAAGCAAATCTTCTACACGTCGAAGGACGGCACGCGAGTGCCCATGTTCATTGCCGGAAAGAAAGGGCTGAAGCAGGACGGCACGGAACGGCTGCTGATGACCGCATACGGCGGGTTCGACGTGAATATGACGCCGGAGTGGAGAGCGCTGTATGCCTGGTGGCTCGAAAAGGGCGGCTGGTTCGCGCTGCCCAACCTGCGCGGGGGCGGCGAGTACGGTGAGCGCTGGCACGAGGCGGGTATGTTCTCTCGTAAGCAGAATGTCTTCGACGACTTCTATGCCGCCGCCGAGTACGTGATCGCCAACAAGTACACGTCGCCGGAGCACTTTGCCATCATGGGCGGATCGAACGGCGGTCTGTTGATGGGCGCGGCCATTACGCAGCGGCCGGACCTATTCGCGGCGGTCGAGTGCGGCTACCCGCTGCTCGACATGCTGCGCTACCAGAAGTTCGAGCAGGGGCCGCACTGGATGACCGAGTACGGTACGGCGGACGACGAGAAGGAGTTCCCCTACCTGCTGAAGTACTCGCCTTACCAGAACGTGAAGGCCGGCACGGCCTATCCGGCGGTGCTGTTCTTTACCGGCGCCAGCGATACGCGCGTCGATCCGCTGCATGCGCGCAAGATGTCGGCGCTCGTGAAGGCGACCTCGTCCAGCGGACGGCCGGTGTTGTTGCATTACAGCG
>JBEKUS010000100.1:0-15374 GCA_049514795.1 Occallatibacter sp. | reverse complement strand
CCCGGATGTGACTTGCCGGTGCGCGGTTCTTGCTCTCGGGCCGCGACGAAGAGAGCCTCAGCATGAGCAGAGAAACGGAGGCCGACGATGCGGGGTTTTTTCTTGCTGCGAGACGAGCGCTAGTGCCGGTGACGATCACCGGTCTCCTCGCCGAGCAAGGAGTCCGTTCCGGTCGTGAGCTGCTGTTGATTTCTGCACATCGATGTGGAAAAGGCGGGCGAAATCATGCGTCCGAGTTGGCAAGTAACCGGAATTAGCAGATACCAAGAATGTTCTGGTTACTACTCTGAAAACTTTCGTGCCGTGGGCCAAACGAATAAAACTCGATACAGTTGCTATTGAGCTATTCTCGTGTAGGCGCCTATGAACTCTCACGATCCAGATTCACCGCTCTCCGCTGCGGGAGCGGCTTCCAATCACGGGCGGCAGGAAGTCCGATGTGCGGTGCGATTCCCGCTATCGCTGCCAGTGGTGCTCTCGACGGGAGAATCCGAAGTTGCGGGACTGACGCGAAACGTCTCCGCAAGTGGGGTTCTCTTCGCGCTGGACAAGGATTTGCAGGTGGGACACAACGTCCGGTTCTCCATGCGCATGCCACGAGCCGTCCTGGGCGCTCCTCACGATGTTCTGGTCCACTGCAAGGGACGTGTGGTACGCTGCTCTTCAAGCCACAACGAGCATCTCGCCGCAGCCACAATCGACGAGTATCGGTTTGCGGAACAGTAAGATCTCGGTTGGCTTGACGGCAGCCGACTATGGAAATCGTGGACGATAACCCTGAAGGCGAGAGCGTCGAAACTCCGGTCAAGCCGGGGACGATTCGCGTGATTCTTGCGGACTCGCAAGCGATCTACCGGGTAGGGATACGAAAAGTCTTTGCCTTGGAAGACGACATTCGCGTGGTCGCGCAGGCGGACTCGCTCGAGAATCTGCGCGCGGCCATTGAGCGATACCCGACTGACATCGTTCTTTTGGAGGGGGGCATGCTGGCCGGCACCTCCAACGCCATCCCCGAGATCCTGCGGCTGGCCCCCGATGTGAAGCTGATCGTTCAAGCTGTCGCGGCCGACGAGAATCACACCGTGGAGCTTTACCGGCGCGGAGTGCGCGGTATTGTCTCCCGCTCCATCTCGCCCGATCTGCTGGTCCGCTGCGTGCGGCGCATCGCCGCGGGCGAAACCTGGATCGACAACCAATCGGTCAACTGGGTGATCGACGCGTATCGCGCGCAGGCGGCCGCCCTGGTCAGTCCGCGCAACCAGCCCCGGCTGTCTCCCAAGGAGATGTCGATCATCACCTGCATCACGCAGGGCAAGCGCAATAAGGAAATCGCCTTCCAGTTGGGGACAACGGAACAGGTGATCAAGAACTACCTGCGCAAGATCTACGACAAGCTGGGCGTTTCGGACCGGCTGGAGCTGGCCCTCTATTGCCTGCATAACAAGATCATCCAGTCCGACATGGACGAAGTGACGGTGGCGCAGAAGGTAGTCACCAGCTAGCGCAGCTTGCCGGCGCCGGCGTTGAACCGACTCGTCCCGAAGAATCTACGCTTCTCTGTCGGCGGATGTGTGTGCGTCGGCGCACGAGCGCCGCGCGAGTTCCAGCAAACGGATCAACTCAGCCAACTTCGCTTCGCCGATGTGACCCAGCATTTCGACCGGGGCTCGCCGGACGGCCGGGTGCATTGCGCGAAGGAGTTCCAGCCCCGCGTCGGAAATCCGCGTCCAGACCAGGCGGCGATCGTGCCGGTCGCGGTGCTGACGGATGAGCTTGAGCCCCTTCAGGCGCGCCAGCAAGCGCGTGATGTCGGGCTCGGTAGCGATCATCCGGGCGCCGATGGCCGCGCAGGTGAGCCCGCCGGGCTGCGCGCCGCGCAGGATCCGCAGCACGTTGTACTGCGTGGAGGTGAGGCCCCAACCCCGGGTCTTTTGCTGGAAGGCGCGGTGCAAGCAATCGGAAGTGCGCAGCAGGTTTAGGAAAGCCTCTTCTTCGAGACTGGCGAAAGGCGGCTTCTGCTGGATTTCGGCCTTCAAGTTTGCCATCATCGCGGGCTCCAAGCTCATTTCTTGCGCCTCGGGGAAATAGCTGGCTGGTCCCCCTCTTCGCCGATGCCGGCGGAGGAGGAAGGACGGGCTGCGCGAACCGCGACACTGCTATTGCTTGATGACTTCCAGCTCAATGTCGAGAGTGACCTGGTCGCCGACCATTGCAGCAGGAAACTTTGTGCCGATGCCGAAGGCCGTGCGGTCGATGGTGGTGGTGGCCGAAAAGCCCGAATGCAAACTGCCCTTCGGATCGGCGACCGGAGTGACAGGCCCCTCGACGTCGAGGACGACCGGCTTCGTGATGCCGTGCAGTGTAAGATTGCCGGCGACCGTGAGCCTGTTTCCGTTCTTCACGACGCTTGTGCTCGTGAAGGTGGCTGTGGGAAGGTTCGCCACATCGAAGAAGTCAGCGCTCTTGAGGTGTGTGTTCCGCGCGTCGACTCCGGTGTCAACCGTATCGACGCCGATCGTTGCCGTCACGGTCGACTTGGTCACGTCGGATGCGTTGTAGACGATAGTGGCCTTTACCTGGCCGAACCTGCCGTGGATCTTCGAGACGCTCATGTGAGTGATGCTGAAGTCGACCTCGCTATGCATCGGGTCAGACACCCAGGTTGATGTTTGCGCGACGGCGAGTGGCGCCGCGAGCGCCAGGATGCTGGTCAGGAATGCGAGTTGTTTCATACAGGGAAGGCTCCTTCTTTTTTGATGTGGCGGCCGTTCGAGCCGCCGGCCAGGAGAGCCGGCTCCTCTCCCGAACCAATGCTCGGACCGGAGCTGCCGTATTGCCGATGGTTTCCGGTTCACTCTTAGGATGCCGGCCGGAGAATATTCGTTTCAACAAATATTTTCGGGGTCGCACCGTTTTTCAGACCCGCGGCAAAGTTGCTAAGGAGCAGGCGGAGTTGCCGTTTGTCTGCTATGCTGCCGCCAATGTCAGTCCTCGGCCAGTTCCAGATGCTCACGCGCCCGCAGCGCCATACGTTCTTCGCCGCGTTTCTGGGCTGGACCCTCGACAGCCTCGACTTCTTCCTGCTCGTCTTCTGTGTCCGGGCGATTGCCGCCGAGTTTCACACCCAACCGTCCGCAGTGATGGGAGCCGTGTTTCTGACGCAGGCCTTCCGGCCCGCCGGCGCTTTGCTCTTCGGCATGCTGGCGGATCGCTACGGGCGCCGTCCGGTGCTCATGGCGAACATCCTGGGGTTCTCCGCGATGGAGCTGGCCTGCGCCTTCGCGCCGTCGCTCAACGCGTTGTTGGTGCTGCGGGCTCTTTTTGGCATTGCCATGGGCGGGGAGTGGGGTGTAGGAGCAGCCTTGGCGTTCGAAACGCTCCCCAGAGAGGGGCGCGGAACGTTCTCGGGCATTCTGCAGGAAGGGTACGCAGTGGGGTCAATTCTGGCCTCCGCGGCCTTCGGGCTGCTGTTTGCCGGGTTCCACTGGCACTGGGTCTCGATTCCCGGGATCGGATGGCGGGGATTATTCGTTCTCGGCGCGACGCCTGCGTTGCTGGCGTTCTATGTGCAGGCGCGCGTGGCGGAGTCGCCGGCATGGCTTGCGGCCGCCGAGAAGCGGCGGGAGCGGGCTTCAGCCAATGCCGGGAAGGCGCGGCTCGATCAGTTGCTTCACTTTCTGCCTACCTTTCTGTTTCTCGTGGTTCTCATGACGGCATTCATGAGCTTTTCACATGGAACACAGGATGTGTACCCGACCTTTCTGGCCGTGCACGCCAAGCTTTCACCCGAAACGATCGGGCTGATCGGTGTTCTGTATGGCCTGGGGTCCATCGCCGGAGGCATCGTTTTCGGCGCGCTGTCGGAAACATGGGGCCGCAAGCGCGCGATCGTGACCGCTTCCCTTCTGGCGATTCCCGTGATTCCGCTCTACGCCTACGGCCACTCTGTAATCGCACTCGGCGCCGGGGCGGTGCTGATGCAGTTCATGGTGCAGGGCGCCTGGGGTGTGGTTCCCGCCTATCTCACCGAGCTCTCGCCAGCGCCGATCCGGGCCACGGCCCCGGGACTTGCCTACCAGTTGGGAGGGCTGATCACATCGTGGAACGGAAAGGGCCAAGCGCTTGCCGCAGAGCGCTGGGGAAACTACCCCGCGGTGCTCGCTCTCACGGTTGTTGCAGTGGCCCTGACTCTGGCCGGCCTAGCGGCGCTCGGACGCGAGGCGCGAGGCAGGGAGATGACGGAGACGTAGATCCTTTACCGGACGTTGGGAATCTGTGTCCGTGTCCATTCTGGATTGTCCTGTTCCACTGCAGCCGCCGCAGCACTTGCACCAGTTTTGCGTCAGTCCAATCGAAAGAACCCGAAGTAATTCGCGGCAGTTGCCAACCTGCGGAAAACCGGCACGGCAAGAGAAGCAGGAGTTGGCCCCCTGTTTCCCACTTTTGCGGCATTGCACTTCGTGGTTCTGGCCTTTAGTTTCGAACTAGTTAGGATCCGGAATCGATGCCCCTCAAGGCGAGTTCGGCTACGATGAGGCCATGCCACGCTGCGGGACAAACGGTGCATCAGCGAAGGCTCCTGTTTGGGGGCACGCGATCGGGGATGCAGGTTTGAAGCGGGTGTGCAACCGAGTGCGCGATCCGCGAGGGATGACCACTTTGCCGTCATTCGCTAAGATTGTCTCAGGAAGACTGCACGGCATGCAGGCTGAAGGGATCGCGATCCGCGGGACTCCTCGCTGACGCAGGTGGGAGCGATTTCATGAGGTGGCACCGAGAGCAAATCGCGCTTTGGAAGGCGCTACGTCCGCCCGGTCGCGCTTCAGTCCTTTCCGCTTCAGCAGGGCCTTTCCTGCGGCTCGATCTTCGCCGCAGCCTCCTGTTGCATCGCCGCCTAGCGCTGGGAATCGCTTTGTCCGGGCCGGTCCTGGTCGTGGTCTACATGTTTCGACTCTGGTGGCTCTGGTGGTCGACCGAATCCTCGCGGAGCCTGGCCCACCTTCCTCCCACGACAGTCGCCGTAATTCTGAATGTTCTTTTTCTGCTGCTCGGATCTCTCCTCCTGGGCGGTGCGGCCGCGGTGATTGCTCACGAGCTGGATCAGCGAATATCCATTGCCGCCGACGTCGAGCACATAGTGGGGGCGGAGCCGATGGCGCAGTTGCCGGACTTCTCGCAGGTCTCGGGGGCGGCGACCGAAGAACATCTGATGCGGCTGGCCACGCGGATCGACGCCGTGACCAAGGATCGCAGGATGAAGACCTGCGTTTTCACCGGAGCAGGCTTCGGAGCCGGCACCACAACCGTGGCTACGCGAGTGAAGGAGGGACTGGAGAAGCTGGGCAGAGTCGTGGTGATGGAGGACCGCGCGTGGAGCGCGAACCTGCCGCCGGAGCAGGGATCGCAGGCACCCGCAGCGTCGAACCGGACGTGGTCCCCGCTGCGGACGCGGAAGGATGGCGCAAAAAGCGTGTGGGGAGAGATAGTCTTGATCGACGCAGCGCCGCTTGCACACTCGGCGGCTACGGAGCGCATCCTGCACCGCGCAGATTGCGCGATCGTGGTGATTCAATCCGGGGTCACTACGGCGACGCAGCTTCGCCACACGGTCAATGTCTTGCAGAATCTGCATCTGCCATTTGTCGGACTCGTGCTCAACCGCCTGCAGCCGGCCAAGGCGGACGCCGCCTTCCGCGACTCCCTGAAGCAGATCGATCACGGAGCGCACAGTCAGAAGATCACCCGCGAGAAGAAGACACTCTGGCAACTGCATCACGCGTTGGACTCAGGCCGATCGAACCGGGGGCATGAGGCCGAAACGGGCGCTCCGGCGGCCCCGCTCTCCATCGCCGCGGCGATCTCGGCTGCGGCGCCGCAAGAGATGCTGGACGAGGTTCTGGCGGCGAAGCCAATCTCGTTGCCGGAAATGAGCGGACACTCGAAGCCTCGACAACAAGAGCACGCCCCGGGGAAACCGGCGCATGGAGCCGAGGAAATTCCGTGGTGGCTGCGCGAGCCGAAGGCGAAGCTCCAGGCAACGATCACGCTTCCGCGGGTGCACGGCACCAGGGGCAAGCGTCCGGCCTCAAAAAGCTCCCGTGAGAGCGAGTGGCAGAAACCGGGACTGCAGGAGGCGGCGGTGGCTGCGCCGCAGACTAGCGACCTTGGTGGCGCGATCCTCTCTCCGAAGACCGAGGAGCTGGACCGAGTGAGGCAGGAGCCGAGGGATGATGACGAAATTGCGCTGCTGATGGGCGCCATCGCCCCGTTCGAGGCGATGTTCAATCCACAAGCGCAGGTCACAACCGCCTATTCGGCATCGGACGAGGTCGACCATTCCGGTGCGGCGTACCCGTGGACTCTGGCTTCTGATCCTGAAGGCGCGCCTGTCGCGGTAGGCGGAGACGGCGATGATTCGAGGCCGGCGGCAGTGCAGCCTGAATCCGTTCATTCCCGGTCCGCTGAGCCGGAACGTGGCGAGTTCCGAAGCGCCGATGACGGAGACCATTCTCTGCAGAGACCGCATCTTGTGACGCCGGAATCAGGCGCTGGTTCGGAGGGATTCCGGACCCTGCCCTCGCGTAACGGGCAGTACAAGCCGAATGACCGGGAGTACCGTAGCGGCCGGAGATGAAGCCGGATTCGCACGACGGGAGCGGCCGATTCTTCAGCCCGGATTCCTCCCTATTCAGTTATTGGCTACAACGTCCAGTCTCCTGCCCTCGTGAACAGCGAAGACGGGATTTGAGGCTCTGTTCTTCCGCAATTCGCGGCCCCTGCCGGTCAAGACGCCAGCTGCTGAACGGGAGGCGGCACGGCATTCCCATCGAGGCCGAGGCTGTTTTTCGTTGCGGCGCCAATACGGCCGCAGCGGGAGATTTGCTACGAGCGGTCGCGACTGCGCTTGCGGAAGACGATCTTCAGCTCGCGACGCCAGTGCTCGGCGAGAGCGATGAGTTCCCACTCGATCTCGGGCGAGAGATAGCGCAGGACCGTCTCGTTGGCGGGATGAATGCGCAGGGCCGGCGCGGCGAGAATCATGCGCGGGGCCAGCGCTGAGACCTGAGCGCCGGTGAAATAGCCGTTGCGCTCGAAGGCGGAAAGCGGCGTGGCGCTGGGCGGGGCGGGCCGGCGGTCGGCGTTCAGTGCGCGGACGCGAATCCAGTAGTCGAGGGCCTGCAGAGGCAAATGCAGATCCTCGCCGGCTTTCAATTCGAGAACGACGAGGCGGCCGCTGCGGTCGAGGGTGAGCAGATCGAGCATTCCGCGGTCGCCCGCGGAAAGCGCGGGAACCTGCGAGTAGAGCAGATCGCCGCGCAACTCGGGCAGAAGCTCGGGCAGGTTCGCCCGCAGGCGGGACTCAAGCCAGCGCTCGGGCGCCATGCGGAATAGAGGATCGGTGTGCGCGCCGTCGGCGTGGCGGCTCAGGAAGAGACGCCGAAGAAGTTCGCGGCAGAGTTTCTCGTTCTCATCCGTGAGCAGCGTCTCGCTGGCGCCCGCGCCGAAGTTGACTTCGTTTTCGCGCTCGAACGAGTGCGCCGAGGCTCCGTGGCGCACGCAGGCAAACTCAAGCCCGTGAAGAAACAAACCGACCTCGGCGGCAGAACGGGGCCGGATTTCGACGCGCTCACGGGCAGCTTCGGGAATGAGTGCGAGAAGGCGGTCGATGCCGGGCTGGCAGCGCTCGAGCGCGGCGGCCGAAGAGAACGCGTGGACGAGGCGGGACTCGATGTTGCCGGTGTCGCGGAAGTCGATGGGGATAAGTTCCTCGCTGCGTTCATCGAGAGCGAAGAGGGCGAAGTCGGCGGCAGCCTGGTTGAGCCAGGCCATGCGCTCGGCCGGGGTGCGAGCAGCTCCGGCCGGCACGATGACCTTGAGACCGCCGAAGTGGCGGCGCGAGCCGGCATGCTGGCGGCAGTAGTCGAGCCAGAGAATCCCTAGAGTGAGGACGCCGTCGATCATCGCGCCGGACTCGGCCGCGCCCACGCCAATCACCGCGTCGGCAGCGGTTCCCTTCAGCAGGTGTCCGCGGACATAGGCGGGGCCGAAGCTGTGCTCGAGATCCATGGCCGTGCGCAGGCCGTCGACTTTGGCGCCGACGAAGTGGCGCGCGAGCACACGCTCGAGGAGGCGCAGGTAGTTGCGGCGAGCCGTGTCGCGGACGGTGGGAGTGCGGCGATCGCTGGTGGGCACGAGTTCGAGCGTCTGCGGCTTGGCCGCACCCATCCGGCGCGTGACGAGGCGCAGGCATTGCGCGCGCTCCTGGACGCCGGTGACGGTTCGGACAAGGTTGCGCTCGTCGCTCCAGAGCTGCAGCAGGCAGCGGCCGTGAGACTCGGCGACCGAGTAGCGCGCGGCGCGCATGTCGAAGAGAACGCGGCCGTCTTCGAGCAGTGCCGCGGCGGGATGATCGGCGAGATAGGCTTCGATGGTTTGCGCCAGGCGCTCGGGGGAAGCGTGTTCCGGGCCGGTCGGCATGACGGTCTCTACCAGCCCATGCGCGAGCGCAGGCTCGTGACGTGGGCCGTGTGATGGCGCGAGTGCCAGTCGTACATGGCGAGATTGGTTGCGAGAGTCATGCTCCCGCGATGCGGATGGATGAACGTGCGCTGAAAATCGCCGTCCGACATCGATTCGAGAAGCGCGACGAGGCGCGCATGCATCCCGTCGAGGAAGACGAGCGACGGCTCGATCGGCATCCGCGAGTCGGGCAGTTGCGCCCACGCGGCCTCTTCGTAGGACTTCACGGCCGGGCACTCCTCGGTGAGGGCAAGCTTGAAGCGGACGTAGGAGTTGGCGTGGCTGTCGGCGAGGTGATGAACGACCTGGCGCAGCGTCCAGCCGCCTTCGCGGTAGGGCGTGTCGAACTGTGCGTCGTTGAGACCGGCGACGGCGGCGCGGAGACGCTCGGGGAGACGGCGGAGGGTTTCGATTTGCGCGGCGCGAACGCTGGGCGTGCTCGCGGCCGGCGAAACAAAACGCCCGATAGGGTAACGCGAGTCATCCAGATCTGTCATGGCAAGAATCTTAAATGGACGGGGCCGCGGGCCGGAACCGGATGGAAGAGAACTCAGGTAAGGGCTCGGAACCGCGAGGGTCACCGCGAACCCGCGGGAAGCCGGCTACTTGGCTTGATGTTGGCGGACGTGCTGCGAGTGGGAGTGGTAGGCGTGGCGCTTAGGGGCTTTGTATTTGGGCGCGTGGTAACGGTAGTCGTACTTCTGATGATGCCCGCGGGAGTGCTTCGCAGCGAAGGCCGGACTTGCGAACGCCATCACCAACAGAATAGCCGCAAGTATTCTCTTCATGGGACGAATCCTAGCACGGTTTCGATGGGCTGCGGATGCCCTCGGAGACCGCGCGAATCCAGAAGAACAACGAGGATTGCGCCGCGGCCGGCGAGCGTCCGCGCTGTTCGTTGGGATAGAAGCGGCGGCGTACACTGGGATTACGATGACGCATGCAGCGCCTTCCCCAACTTCGAGCCAGCGGCGTTACTTCTTTGTGAAATATGGGCTGACGGAGCGGCTTCTGGAGCGCTGCCTGGGCGAGGCCCTGAGCGCGGGCGGCGACTACGCGGACCTCTACTTCGAGTCGGTAACGGCGACAGCGCTGGGCGTCGACGAGCAGATCGTGAAGTCGGCCAGCCAGGGCACAAGCGCCGGGTGCGGCATTCGTGTGCTGAGCGGCGAGCGCACCGGCTATGCCTACACCGACAACCTGAGCGCGGAGCGGCTGCTGCACGCGGCACGGACCGCGGCGCTGATCGCCTCCGGCCCCGCGAAACTGCCGGCGCAGGGATTCACGGAGACTCGCATCGCCGACCTCTATCCCGTGCCGCTCGGCGGGTACGATCTGGATTTGGCGGCGCGGCTCGAGCTGATCCTGCGCGCGGATCGCGCGGCGCGGGCGTACGACGCGCGCATCGTGCAGGTGCGGGCGGGTTACAGCGAAGAGCTGAAGCGGATTCTGATTGCCGCGTCGGACGGGGCATTCGCCTGCGACACCCAGCCCCTGTGCCGGCTGAGCGTGTTAGTGATCGCGAAGGACGGCGCGGTGACGACGAAAGGCTCGGCGGGAGGCGGAGGACGGGCGGGACTGGAGCAATTTGCCGGGAGCAAGAGCCCGGAGACATTGGCGCGTGAGGCGGCGCGTGGGGCGATTCTGCAACTGGGCGCCGTGCCTGCGCCAGCGGGAGAGATGGAAGTGGTGCTGGGCCCGGGCTGGCCGGGGATTCTGCTGCACGAGGCAGTGGGACACGGGCTGGAGGCCGACTTCAACCGCAAGAAGACGTCGGCGTTTGCGGGACTGATTGGCCAACCGGTCGCTAGCCCGAAGGTGACGGTGGTGGACAACGGCACGATTGCGGGGCGGCGCGGATCGCTGAACGTAGACGACGAGGGATCGGCGACGCAGGAGACGGTGCTGATCGAGGGCGGCGTGCTGAGGGGATATTTGTCGGACAAGCTGTCGGCGCGACTGATGGGGATGCCGAACACGGGGTCTGGGCGGCGCGAGAGCTACCAGGCGATTCCCATGCCGCGCATGACGAACACCTACATGCTGGCCGGGGACGACGCGCCCGAGGACATTCTACGCAGCGTGAAGCGCGGGCTCTACGCCGTGAACTTCGGCGGCGGGCAAGTGGACATCACCAACGGCAAGTTCGTGTTTTCGGCGTCGGAGGCGTACCTGATCGAGGACGGCAAGGTAACGGCGCCGGTGCTCGATGCGACGCTGATCGGCAACGGGCCGGAGGCGCTGAAGACCGTGTCGATGGTGGGCAACGACCTCAAACTCGACGAGGGCATCGGAACCTGCGGCAAGGACGGGCAGACCGTACCGGTGGGCGTGGGGATGCCAACGATCAAGCTCGACCGAATGACGGTGGGGGGAACGGGAGGGTAGGCAAGTGGAACTCTATTCAAGACGGAAGAAATCACTAGAATCTCCTCCGGAGTCCCTTCGTTACGATCTTCCGCTTGAGTTTCGGAACCAGGTCATATTCATTTGGGCTGAGGCTGCAGGATACACAGAAGAGCAGGTTTCACGCAGACCGATTGCTCCGTACGATCTCCGAAACATGGCTACACTTCTTGCAAATCAGCTTTTCGATAAGGTCCGCCATGGTTTTTGCGAGGAGCATTCCTTGCTCTCTTTGCCCGGGGCGGGTCTCTTTGACACACCGTGCTGGTCGGTAAGGTCCTTCTTCCTCACCTGCACCGACGACGACGCATTAGACATTATCGAACTTATCTTCAACGAGATCGCTGAGGCGCAGAAGAACTCCGAATTTGTGGCTTATCTGCAGCCGAAGCTTAGTGCCTCCGAAGCAGTATCAAAGCTAGACCGCCGACTTCAGGAACATGCGATCGGCTTCAGGCTTGAGCAAGGTAAAATCGTTCGTCTGGATTCCGAGGTTTTGCACGCTGAGACAACTGAACCTGCCTTAGCGCTGATGCACACGAATGGATATAAAGGGGCTTTGGAGGAATTCCAGCTTGCGCTGAAGTATTTCCGACAAGGGCCGAAGCATTACGACGACTGTCTCACGAATTGTCTGAAGGCGCTCGAGAGCACGCTCCAGAACATCATTGAGCTGCGCAATTGGGACATGCCCGGCGAGGCGAAGTTTGATAACTTGTTCGCCGAGGTCAAAAAGAGGGGATTGTTCCCGCCATTTTTAGGCAGCCATATTGGGGAATTGAAGAAGTTCCTACAGACAGCGGCGGTCATTCGAAACGAGGAGGGCGCTCACGGGGCCGGGTCAACGCCCAATGAAGTTCCAGACCACCTTGCGGCCTACCAAATTCATCTCACCGGTTCGGCCATTGTGTTCCTGATCCACTGCAATGAAAACCACGGCAAAAGTAAGCTATAGGGAACGGAGAGCACATGACTATTCCATTCGAAGAGATCAAGAAGAGACTGTTGGCCGATCCCGAAGTTCAGCGTGAATACGACGCTCTCGCTCCCGAATTCGATGCCTTGGCAAAATCAATCGCCGCCAAGCAAGCCGAAGGGACCAAACCGCGCTCCTCGCGCCGCATCGTCGAGACTGACCTGAACCTTGCACCCAAGCGCTGAAGCGATATTCACAAGAGCTTCGAGCGAGAAGCGCGCGATGCGGCCGCGCAGCAGATCGTTAATGCGGGGCTGGGTAACGTCGCAATGCTTCGCGGCCTCGGCCTGAGTCCACCCATTCTCCTTGACGATTTTCTCGATTTTCATCATGAGATCGGAGCGCAGCGTCAGGTTTGCTGCCTCTTCCGGTGTTTCGGCGATTGCGTCCCAGACATTTCGAATTCTTCAAACTCAAGTTTGCTCATCATCGCCCTCGCATGTTCCGCGGATGGCCGGCAGCAACTATGTGTGCACGTTGTACTCGGGCGGGCCGGCCACGACCATGCCGCTCTTCTGGTGGCCGTGGATGTACCAGCAGCACCACGAAGTCTGATGCACCTCGGCGTCGCTGGGCGAGCGCAGGTCGGCGTAGGTGATGGCGCCGTAGAGATAGATCTTCAAATCCCACTCTTCGACGCGGCGAATGTTCTCGGCAGACTCGCAAACCGTCCGCACATCGTCGCGGCGAAACGACTTGAGCCCGGTGGACTCGCCCGGCAGCAGGATGATGGGCACCCGCGGCGCCCTCGGCTCGGAGCGGAAGGCGGGCGCGGGCGGCAACGCCGTCTCATCGCGCGCGGTGACGATCTCGTCGACAAGGGAGACAATCCTGGCCGGACCACGGCCGCGGTTCATGGCGACGACGGTAAAGGCGTCGGGAGTGCCGGGCACGGGGTCCGGACTAACGATGACCCAGGGCCGTTCCGCCCGCTGCTGGGCCTCAGCCAGAAGCAGCGCCGCCTTGGCGCTCTCGGTGGCTGCCTGCGCGGCAGATTCGGCGAAGCGCGACTGGCGCTCGATCTTGCGCAGAATGGAGAGGCCGATCATGACGCCCACATACGCGACCAGCACGAGAACGATCTGCGCCACCCAGAGGATGCGGTCCTGCAGGGGCCATGGGGCAGGCGCCGGAGCGGGAGTGGCGATGGTGATGTGGGGCGTGGGAGTGTCGCACGAACCGCCCGGGCAGTTGGCGAGCGAGCCGGGATTAGGCTGCTCCGGAGTAGATGCGCCGGGCGTGGCAGGAGAGACGGTGTTCGGCGTTGCGGGCGCCGCAGCGCTTGATGCAGCGCTCTGAGCTGGAGTCTTTGAGGCCGACTTGGCGGGAGCCGGCTTGTTTTGATGCGCGCTGGAGCCGCCGGCCTGCGCGGCGGCGACCGCGGCCGCAAGCGTAAGGGAAAACAGCGTAGCGGCGACGCTCAGATTCTTCACGATCATGGCGTCAATGTAGCACAGGACGGAGGCGGATCGCCCGAGGCCGGTGTAACTGCGAGGAATCTCGTTGTGGACGGCGCCCTGGCGCGGGCGTGCTGCCGGTCTCTACACGCCAACGGGGAAGGGCTTGGGGCTGGATTCGTCTGGATTGACGCCGGTGCGCCAGCGCTCGAATCGGCCCTGAAGAAGGCTCATGAGGCCCGTGTACCAGTAGCCGACGACAAAAAGGATGAGAAAGGGCGCGGTGAAGAAGTTGTTGTTGGTGAAGGTGTACCAGATGGCGCCGGCAAAGTAAAAGCCGAGAGCCAGCTCGATCCAGGGGGCGAGCTTGGGGCGCTTGCGGTACTTGGCGGCCTGCGATTTTTCGCCCTTCCTCGCTACGCGGTATTTGGGCGTGCGCACGAAGGCGCTTTTCATGCCGAGGAGCGCTTCCATGACGGCCTTGGTGTTAGTGACCGTGAGGCCGATGCCGAGAGCCATGAGGAAGGGCAGGTAGTAAAAGGTCCGGGTCCAGGTCTTGGGGAAGATTTCGCGCTGGCTCATCACGTAGAAGACGGCGATGGAGAAGCTGGAGGCGGTGAAGAGCGGGAAGTCGATGAGAAGCATCTGGAACCAGCCCTGGTAGAAGCGGCAGATCATGGCGGGGATGAGGAGCGCCGACATGACGACCATGAGCGGATAGCTGAGGTTGGCCGTGAGATGGTAGACGGCCTCGATCTTGTTGCGGCGCGGGACTTTGGAGCGGAAGACCCTGGGCAGAATCTTGATACTGGTCTGGATCAGCCCCTTTGCCCAGCGCGCCTGCTGGGTCTTGAAGGCGGTCATCTCGATGGGCAGTTCGGAAGGACACTCGACGTCGGGCAGGTACTTGAACTTCCAGCCGGCCATCTGGGAGCGGTAACTGAGGTCGGTGTCTTCGGTCAGCGTATCGTGCTGCCAGCCGCCGCCGTCGTAGATGGCCTGGCGGCGCCACATTCCGGCGGTGCCGTTGAAATTGAAGAATTCGCCGGTGCGGCAGCGGGCTCCGTGCTCCAGGATGAAGTGACCGTCGAGGAGAATGGCCTCGATCTGGGTCAACACACTGTAGTCGCGGTTGAGGTACGTCCAGCGGGTCTGCACCATGCCGATCCGCGGTTCGGCGAAGTGGTGGATAACCTTCATCAGCCATTCGGGCGGAGGAACGAAGTCGGCGTCGAAGATGGCGACGAACTCGCCTTTGGCCACCTTGAGGCCAGCGTCGAGGGCTCCGGCCTTGAAGCCGTGACGATTGGTGCGATGGAGATAGACGATGTTGTGTCCGAGGGCGGCGTAGCGCTCGACAATGCCGGCAGCGACCTGCTGGGTCTCGTCGGTCGAGTCGTCGAGGACCTGGATCTCGAGCTTCTCGCGCGGGTACTCAATGGAGCAGACGGCCTCGATGAGGCGGTCGATGACGAATTGCTCGTTAAAAATGGGCAACTGGATTGTGACCTGAGGCAGCTCGTCGAAATGGCTGGGCGGGTTGGGGTCGTAGTTCTTCCGGTACTTGAAGTACTGGTAGCACATCGTGTAGCGGTGAATGCCGTAGAACGAAAGGACGATCATCACCGCGAAGTAGGGGAGCAACATGCAGGCGTCGAAGAGGTTCCAGTGATAGAGCCCCTTGAAGGTCTGGTCGGCGTACTGCTCTTTCAGGTAGTGGCGCCAGCCGCTCTGGGGGGCGAAGGCGAGCCAGACGGCGCACTCGCGCAAGAATCCCCCAAGCGCGCTGGCAAAGGCAGGCAAAGGGGCGATCGGTACGGTGAACAGGGCTTCAGTCTCCCAGGCTGGACAGGGATCATTGTACGCGAGGAGCGGAAGCCGCGACGGAAAGGGCGTCGAGATGCGAAGCGGGGCGAGAAAGCGGGGTTGGCGGCTCCGGGCAGGGATTCCGTCAAGGGAGCGGGGCGGCCAAGCCAATCGAGAAAGTCGCAACCGTTCTTGACCGCGATTTTGAGATCGATTTGTTGATTCAACAAGAGTTAGCGTTGAAAATATACCCCCCGGGGGTATCCAGA
>JBEKUS010000099.1:0-15475 GCA_049514795.1 Occallatibacter sp. | reverse complement strand
TACCTTGCTGGATCCACTTGTACAACTGGCATAGACCCCACGCCAGCCTCGCCAACAACACTCCCATCAGCCGCGCTGGCCTCGATCGGAACAACCTGTTGACACTACACAACTAGGGACGAAGAGCGAAGCGCGATGGTCAGAGGGCGAGGAGTTGCTGGAGGCGGAGGAAGAGAGACCTGATGGCGCGGAGGACCCAACGGATGAGAACGATGAGGATGACGATGAAGACGAGAGCGATGGCGGCGGCGATGTAGGGATTCCAGGTGGAGAGCCAGGTGAGGAAGACGGCGAGAACGTCTTCGCTGAGGCTGAGGGCGATGTTGGAGAGGGGCTCGGGCGAAGGCGTGACGGCGGCGCGAACGGCGGTTTTGCCGCCGTGGGCGAGAAAAGCGATGAGGCCGCCCAAGAGCGCGGCGGCGAGCTGTTCGACAGGAGAGAGCGTGGCCGCGGCCTGCCATGCGAGGAGCGCGGCGACCGGGACGCGAATGAAGGTGTGAAGCGCGTTCCAGATGAGATCGAAGGCGGGAACCTTGTCGGCAAAGAGCTCGATGCCGAAGAGCACGGCGCAGGCGAGGATGACGGGCCAGCCGGTGAGCAGGTGGAGCGACTGGGGCAGGGCGATGACGTGGAAGCGGCCCAGAAGGCCGAGCGTGGCGACCGTGGCGTAGACGTTGAGGCCGGCGGCGAAGCTGACCGCGATCAGGACGGCGATGAGCTCGTTGGGCGGAAGGCTCATGGCGGAAGTATAAAAGCTGGGAGCGAGGGAGCGAGGGAGTGAGGGCGCCAACCGGCGAGTCAGCGAGTCAACCAGTCAGCGAGGCGGGACGGCGGCGCCGGTGCGGGCGGAAGTGCAAAGCAAGTCCCGAGACAGCCTGAAATGAATGTGATGGAACCGAAAGAATCGGGACCCGAAGCGCCGAATGCGACTCAACGTCGCTGGTTGCGGAGCCACTTGGCGAGGCCGAGGGTGAGGAGCAGCCCGCCGAAGGGGAGACACATCAACGCGACGATGAGGGCGAACCATCCGGCGTTGGTGGCAGCGCCGAGGCGCGTGTAGCCGCCGAGGACGGTGAGGAGCAGGAGGACGGAGAGGAGTCCGGCCGCGACCATGGAGCCGCCCCACTGAAGGAGCTGGCGGGTGCCGTCCGGGGGTTGGGGTGGCCGCGACGGATTGGTGAGGTTCTCAGACATTCGATTGCGCATGTAGTCTCTGTCTCACCCTTCGAACAAAGGACGTTCGAAGGCTGGGGCAACGCAACGGGATCTCCCACTCTTCGCGCATAGAGCGCGCGAAGAGTGGGGCAACGGCGCTCTTCAAGTCTAATCAGGTCTGACTTCCTTGTGCCAGGCGGAGCATGACGTAGGTGACGACGCCGGTGAGGGAGACGTAGAGCCAGAAGGGGAAGGTGAAGCGGGCGACGCGGCGGTGCTGGGGGATTCGGCCGGAGAGCGAGAAGAAGAAGGTGACGAGGACCAGCGGCAGGGCGACGACGGCGAGAAGGATGTGGCTCGCGAGCAGGCAGAGGTAAAACGTACGGAAGGCGGCGTGGAGGGGGTAGCGCACGTCGCCGTGGAGAGCGTGGTGGGCGATGTAGCCGACGAGAAACAGAGTGGAGAAGACGAAGGCCGCGATCATTGAGGCGCGGTGCTGCTTGATGCGGCGCGCGCGGATGAAGGCGTAGCCGATGAGAAGGGCTGTGGCGGAAAGGCCATTGAAGATTGCGTTCAGCGCGGGGAGGAAGGCGTATTGGGCGCTCGTGGCCGCGGCGGGATGAATATAGATGAGCCAGAAGAGGAACAGCGAGGCGGCGGCGCTGATGAAGAGGATGGCGGCGATAGCCGGGGCGGTGGAGCGTGCGGTGGTTGGGGCGGTCATAGATTTTCCGCTGTCACGCGTGCGGAGTTGTGGGATTGGGAGGTTCCCCACCCAAGCCGCAGAAACAAAGACGCGGCGAGGGTGGGGCACCCAGATTGACGGCTTTGATATGCGTATCGCCAAGTCATAATCACTACGCTTTCGCGGTGGCGCAAAGCATGAGGGTGGTGAAGAGCAGCGGCAGGTAGAGGACGCTGACTTTGAGCAGGTCGCGGGCGAGCATTCGGCTTTCGTCTTCGGAGCGAGCGCGGAGGATGCCCGCGAAACGGATGGTGTAGGCGAGGTAGACGAGGCCGAGCGCGGCGGCGGGGACGGCGTAGGCGATGCCGACGAGGCCGAGACGCCAGGGCGCGAGCGAGACGGGAATCATGACGACGGCGTAGAAGAGGGCTTCGACGACGGTGGACCATCCGTCGGGCTGGACGACGGGCAACATGCGAATGCCGGCGCGGGCGTAGTCGTCGCGATAGAGCCAGGCGATGGACATGAAATGGGGGAATTGCCAGACGAAGAGGATGGCGAAGAGGGCGACGCCGGGCCACTCGATGCGGCCGCGGGCGGCGGTCCAGCCGAGGAGCGGACCCATGGCGCCGGGGAAGGCGCCGATGAAGGTGGCCAGGGTGGTGACGCGCTTGAGCGGGGTGTAGATGGCGACGTAGGTGAATGCGGTGAGCAGGGCGAGCGAGACGGTGAGGAGGTTGGTGCGCAGGGCGAGCCAGACGGCGCCGAGGGCGATGGCGGCGAGGCCCAAGAAAACTCCGGCGGCGAGCGGCCAACGGCCGGAGGCGAGAGGGCGATCGGCGGTGCGCTTCATGCGCGCGTCGGTGGTGCGTTCGAGGGCCTGGTTGAGCGCGCCTGCGCCGGCCGAGACAAGGCCGATGCCGATGAGCACGTCGACGAGGCCGCGCTGGAGAGTGGAGATGCCGGATTGCATCGAGCCCAGATAGAAGCCGCCCCACCCGGTGACGAGGACGAGGCCGACGACCTTGACTTTGAAGAGCTCGCGGAGGTCGTGGATGAGTGTGGCGGTTGCGCCGGGAGATGGGGCGTGAAGGGCGTGCGGATGCGGCGAATCGCCGGCGCGATGAGCGGCGAGGTCAGCCGGGGCGACGATTTGGGAAGCGGGAGACATGGGGACGAAGGTAAATTGCGGCGACAACGCGAACGGAGAGACCCCACCCAAGCGGAGCTTGGATGGGGCACCCGCCTTGGATTCGATGATAGCAGTGAAGCAGCGGAGTTAGCGGGGACAGCGGGGTTAGCGGAGTTTGGGGAGTTGGCGGAGTTAGGGCGGCGCGCGGGAACGGAGAATTGTTTTGACACCGGAATCGTGGGTCATGTAGGGTCCGAACATTGGCGCCCGCCCATCCCAGGGCAATTCCCCGGCGCCGGAGGTCGCACCATGCGAATGATCATGCTGGTCCAGTTGCCCCCTGAACCCTTCAACGCCGCGGTCCGGAGTGGAACCGCGGGCCTGACGATGAAGAAGATTCTCGACGACATCAAGCCCGAGGCGGCTTATTTCAGCGAACTCGACGGCAAGCGCGGCGGGATTCTGATTGTGAACCTGAACAGCCCCTCGGATGTGCCGAGGCTGGCCGAGCCGTGGTTTCTCACCTTCAACGCATCGGTAGAGTTCCGCGTGGCGATGACGCCTGAGGAGCTTGGCAAATCCGATCTGGACGCGCTGGGCAAGAAGTGGGGTTGAGGCGCGTGACGGATCCGTCAATTGTGAAACGAACGGTGGAAGTTCCTGAGGGAGAGACAGTCCCTCAGGGGCTGAAGCCCGCCATTATCCTGCTGCCTTTCGGCGCGGCTGAGGCTGTGCCCTTTCAAAACAAACTCGGTGTCGCAACACCCCGCTCCAACCGCAAAAAACAGACACGCGGCGACGATCAGGCGCCCATATAGCGCGCGCTGGGTACTGAGGTAAGTCCCCGGCGGGGGATCGCGGGTTCCCCGTGTGTGGGATAGGGAAGAGTAAGCGCCCGCAATGTAAAATGGAGGGGAAACGGATGACGCAAACCCTTCCAGCGGCCGACCCCCAGGCCTCCTGCGTGGCGCGGGAGCGGGAGCCGCGAGCGGTCAATTCTCAAACAAATCCAGGGACAGCGATAGCGGTTCAAGGCCTGCGCAAGTCGTACCGGACGGCGCGAGGCGCGCTGGAGCTGTTTGAGGATCTCGACCTGGAAGTCGAGGCCGGCGAACTGGTGGCGATTGTCGGGCAGTCGGGCGCGGGGAAGAGCACGCTGCTGCACATTCTGGGCGCGCTGGATGCGCCGACTTCCGGGACGGTGACCTGCGCATCGACTTGCGTGACGGAGCTGAGCGCGCGAGAAGCGGCGGCGTTCCGGAATCGCGAGATCGGGTACGTTTGGCAGTTTCACTATTTGCTGCCGGAGTTCACGGCGCAGGAAAACGTGGCCATGCCGCTGCTGGCGCGCGGGATGCGGAGAGCGGAGGCGATGGCGGCGGCAGCGAAATGGATGGGAGAAGTGGGATTGGAGGATCGCAGCGAGCATCGGCCCGGCGAGTTGTCGGGCGGCGAACAGCAGCGCGTGGCGCTGGCGCGGGCGCTGGTGTGCGGCCCGCGGCTGCTCTTGGCCGATGAGCCGACGGGCGATCTGGATGGCGTGACGGCCGGACGGGTTTTTGAATTGCTCGAACGCTTGCACGCGAGTCACGGGCTGACGTCGATTCTGGTGACGCACAACATGGATCTGGCCATGCGATGTACGCGGACGCTGCGACTGGAGAAGGGACGATTGACCGAAATCACAGACATTCCATCGAGAGCGTTGCAAGCTGGGAATCGCAGCTAGAAAAAGCACCATTTTTGCCTTGTTTCGAGTCTTATTGAGTAAGGGCTGCCAGGGATTTCTCCAGGAGCAGTCCCATATGACGGGATGGGCCGGTGTCTCAACGACGGACGATCGGCGTTGGGATGGAAGCGAAGCCGACATCATCCACAAGAGCTGTTCGGAGCGAGTCTTCTTTTTGGGGCTCCGGCGGTGAGGTCAAAGAAGGGCGAGCGAAGGTTGGGCCGAGGCCGGGAATTTCAGCGGACGGCTGCTGCAATAGATCGCCTGGATCAGGGGAAGCAAAATGTTCGAACGGTATACCGAGAAAGCGCGGCGCGTGATCTTTTTCGCGCGGTATGAGGCCAGCCAGTTTGGCTCGCCTTATATCGAGACCGAACACCTGCTGCTCGGCCTGCTGCGTGAGGATAAGGCGTTAACCAATCGCTTCCTGCGCTCGCATGCCTCGGTGGAGTCGATCCGGAAGCAGATCGAAGCGCACACCACGATCCGGGAAAAGGTGTCGACGAGCGTCGACCTGCCGCTTTCGAACGAGTGCAAGCGGGTTCTGGCCTACGCCGCGGAAGAAGCCGAGCGGCTGGGGCACAAGCACATCGGCACGGAGCATTTGCTGCTGGGCCTGTTGCGCGAAGAGAAGTGCTTCGCGTCGGAGATACTGCAGGAGCGCGGGCTGAAGTTGGGGCAGATCCGCGAGGAACTGGCGCGGGTGACGCAGGAGAAGACGCCGCCGCAACAGCGGCAACGCGAGTCGAGTCTGCTGGCGGAGTTCAGCCGCGACCTGACGCAGGCGGCGACGGACGGACAGCTCGATCCCCTGGTGGGCCGCGAAGGCGAGCTGGAGCGCGCGATCCAGATCCTGTGCCGGAGAACGAAGAACAATCCGGTCCTGATCGGCGAGCCGGGCGTGGGCAAGACGGCAATCGTGGAAGGGCTGGCGCAGAGAATCGCGGACGGCGAGGTGCCGAGCTTTCTGGCGGACAAGCGCGTGCTGGCGCTGGATCTGTCGTTGATCGTGGCGGGCACGAAGTATCGCGGGCAGTTCGAGGAGCGGCTGAAGACCATCATGAAAGAGCTGATGGAGAGCCAGAACTCGATCGTGTTCATCGACGAGCTGCACACGCTGGTGGGCGCGGGATCGGCAGAGGGGTCGCTGGATGCGGCGAACATCCTGAAGCCGGCGCTTTCGCGCGGCGAGGTGCAGTGCATCGGCGCGACAACGCCGGCCGAGTACCGCAAGTCGATCGAGAAGGACCGCTCGCTGGAGCGGCGCTTCCAGGCGGTGAAGGTGCCGCCGCCGACCGAAGCCGAAGCGGTGAAGATCATCCAGGGCATCAAGGACCGCTACGAGAAGTTCCACGCGGTGAGTTACACCGACGCCGCGGTGGAGTTCGCGGTGGCGCACTCCAGCCGCTATATTCCCGACCGGTTCCTGCCCGACAAGGCGATCGATCTGATCGACGAGGCCGGGGCGCGCGTGAAGCTGCGCCAGACCTCGCTGCCGGAAGAGATCACCGAGGTGCAGAAGCGGATCAAGTTCATCGTGCACCGCATGGACTCGGCGATCGCCAATCACGAGTTCGAAAAGGCGCGGTTCTACTCCGACGAGGAGCGCAAGGAGCGCGAGAACCTGCGCGCGCTGCGCGACAAGTATCATCTCGACGACTCGGCGGCGGGCGTAGTGGGCCGCGAGGACATCGAGGATGTGGTGAGCCGCTGGACGGGCGTGCCGGTGAACAGCATCAAGGAAGAAGAGACGCAGAAGCTGCTGCGCGTGGAAGAAGAGCTGCACAAGCGGGTGATCTCGCAGGACAAGGCGATCGGCGCGCTGGCGCGGGCGATCCGGCGGTCGCGGGCGGGACTCAAGTCGCCGCACCGGCCGATCGGAAGCTTCCTGTTCCTGGGGCCGACGGGCGTGGGCAAAACCGAAATGGCACGCACGCTGGCGCAGTTCCTTTTTGGGTCGGACAAGGCGCTGATCCGCTTCGACATGTCGGAGTTCATGGAGAAGCACTCGGTGTCGAAGCTGATCGGATCGCCTCCGGGATATGTGGGCTACGAGGAGGGCGGCCAGTTGACGGAACGCGTGAAGCGGTCGCCGTACTCGGTGGTTCTGCTGGACGAGATCGAGAAGGCGCACCCGGATGTGTTCAACATCCTGCTGCAGGTGTTCGAGGACGGGCAGTTGACCGACGGACTGGGCAACACGGTCGACTTCAAAAACACGATCATCATCATGACCTCGAACATCGGCGCGCGGCACCTGATGAAGAAGCAGGGGCTGGGCTTCCAGAGCGATCGCGAAGACATTGTGAGCGAGAAGGTCGAGGAGCTGGTGAAGAACGAGGTGAAGAAGACGTTCAACCCCGAGTTCCTGAACCGGCTGGACGAAGTGATTCTGTTCCAGTCGCTCAACGACGCCGATCTGATGCAGATCGTGGAGTTGATGGTGCAGCAGTTGAACTCGAACCTGGCGCAGAAGTCGATCACGATTTCGGTGACCGACGAAGCGAAGAAGTGGATTCTGGACAAGACGCTGACCGACCGCAGCTACGGGGCGCGCCCGCTACGCCGCGCGCTGCAGCGGTACGTCGAGGACCCGCTGTCGGAGGCGCTGATCGCGGGGCAGATCCAGGATCGGCCGGCGTTCCTGGAGGTGTATCTGGACGCGAACCAGCTCTTCTACCGGCCGGTGAGCGCCGACGAAAGCGCGAGCGAAGAGAAGGCGGCGGGAGTGCTGCTGTTCAGCAATTGAGCTGGACGGCAGAACGAGAACGAAAAGCCCTCGGGAGCAGGAACCCGGTTCAAGCAGAGCTTGAGCGGGGCACCCAGCCCGGGGGCTTTTTGCCGGCGGAGGAAATCATCCGGGCGCCCGGAATCGCAGGCGAGGATGGGCTGGCGCGAGCGCGCCGAGCCAGCGCGGTTTGCGCCGGGGGCTCGCGACCGCCGGATCAGGCGCGGTTGCGGAAATCCGTTGAGACGCCGGTCCTCATTGGCATATTGACAAAGTTGCGCGCCCGCCGGTATCCTCTGTCTGCTCTAGGGCGCCTCGTTCCGGCCCAGGATTTCGCCGCTGCTCAAGCCAAGGGGCATCGACGAACCTGAGACCCGGTAGAACGACCGCTCCAGACGGGCCCCGGAAGGCACCGGACCAATTCCCCAATCAGGCAACTGAAAAAATTCAAGCATCACCCGAGGAGGTCGGATGAACCGCTCACTCATGGATATTCTTCGTGCAGGCCGACATACAGTCGCCTGCGTGTCCTCACTGGTAATCGTTCTTGCGACTCTGCTGGCCGCGGGAGCGTCGACCCGAGTGCACGCCCAGTGCGGGATGCCCAAGCACGCTTTGTTGGCCACGGCATCGAATGCGGCGAACAGCAGCCCGTTGCCCGCGATTGTCCCGCAGCAGCAAGTGACGAACAGCGACCGGCAGGAGGCCGGCGAGGGGCATGCCAGCGAGCCGATCGTGGGCTTGTGGCGAATCACTGTCACGGATGACAGTGGGAACGTTATTGACGTGGTTATATCGGGATGGACAAGCGACGGCCTCGAATTCGACCAGGACCTTTCGCCTATTCTGACGGGCTACGTCTGCTACGGCACCTGGGTAAAGCTCGAGCACCACACGTACGGCCTGACCCACCCCTTCTTCGACTATCAGGATGTGAATTCCAATGGCGAAGGCAGCGAGGCAACCGAGGGCCAATCGGACGGAAATTCGGGCTATTTCGACTACAAGGTAACTGTGGATAAGGACGGCGACTCATTTACCGGCAAGGAAGTAGTTAAAGTCGTTCAGGGTCTCGATCCATACGATCCAACTGCGACGGTCATTTTCACAGGCACGTACAATCTGTCGGCGACCAAGATCAAAGTCGACAAGAGTCTGCTGCCGTAAGCGTAGAGGAAGGCGTCCGCGACGAAAACGGCGCGGGAGCGCTGCTCTTCAGCAACTGACAACCGACCGAGTGAAACGAACAGAGTCCCGGAGAAGTCCGGGGCTTTGTTTTCTGTGGCGCATCGGCGAGGCTTGCGTTGAGCGGCGAGTTCGGGCGGCGCGATCGCCCGTGTGTCCGTTTGCGCCGCGCGCGGCCGTAATCGACAGAATGACGAACCGGGATCAATCGGGATGTTTGTCTTGTCCGAATTCGCGGCGGAGTAAATAGGTGTCTATACAGGTCAGCCGTTCGCTGCTGAGCCGCGCTATCCTACACAGGATCAAAATTCCGGCGGGCGGCTCACGCGCCGGCAGAATCCCGCTCATCCTTCGTGAAGAACAGGAGAAAAGCCCATGAGACTTCTTGCGCGAATTGCGTTGATGAGTCCATTGATTTGCGTTCTGTGCTGGGGGCAAGACTCGAATCGGGCAGCAACCACGAGGCCCGATCCGGTCGCGGCCACCAAGGCAGGCAAGGTGCGCGGCAGTATGACCGCCGACGGGGTGGCGGTCTTCAAGAACATTCCATTCGCACAGGCGCCGACAGGAAATCTGCGCTGGAAGGAGCCGGTCCCGGCGGAGCCGTGGGCGGGCATCCGCGATGCGACTGTCTTCGGGCCGGCGTGCTATCAGAGCGGTCACCTGAACGCGACGAGCAGCGAGGATTGCCTGCAACTGAACGTGTGGACGCCGAAGTGGCCCATGAAATCGCGCGTGCCGGTGATGGTTTGGTTCCATGGCGGAGGGAACATCGCCGGGTCGGGAGTGGAGCCGCTGTTCAACGGCGAGAGTCTGGCCCGGCACGGAGTGGTGCTGGTGACTTCGAATTACCGGCTCGGCATCTTCGGTTTCTTCGCGCATCCCGAGCTCAGCAAGGAGTCGCCACACGATGCCTCGGGCAACTACGGGCTGCTGGACCAGATTCAGGCTCTGCGCTGGGTGCGCGACAACATCGCCAAATTCGGCGGCGACCCCGCGAACGTGACGATCTTCGGCGAATCGGCGGGCTCGATGGACGTGAACGTGCTGATGACCACGCCTTTGAGCAAGGGGCTGTTCCGGCGGGTCATCGCGGAGAGCGGCGCAGTGGGCGATGCGCAGCCGCTGACCGATGCGGAGAAGAGAGGAGAGGGCATCGCCGCGAAGCTGGGCATCGCCGGCGAGGGGGCCCTCCCGAAGCTGCGTGCGCTGTCGAGCGCGGATCTGCAGAAGGGCGCCGAACAAGGGCCGATGTCGGGCGGGCCGCTGCTGGGAATCGACGTGGACGGCTGGGTGCTTCCGGAATCGCCCGCGAAGGTGTTCGCGGAGGGCAAGGAGCACCCAGTGGGGCTGCTGTTCGGCAACAACTCGCAGGAGTTGCAGCATCCGTTTGGCCCGATGGCCAAGGGGCTGCGCGAGACGATCACGGAGCGGTTTGGGCCGCTGGCCGATCAAGCACTGGCGTTGTACGGGCTGAATGGCGCGAGCGAGCCGGCACCCGATCCCGAGTTTGGAAGCGTGATGGCGCAATGGTCCACGGACACGACGTTTCGCTGCAGCACGATTCAAGAGCTGATCTGGCACTCGACGGCGGGGAATCCGAGCTACGAGTACCAGTTCTCGCGCACTCATCATCGCAAGCCGGCGGAGGGAGCCTCGCACGCTTCGGAGATTCCGTTCGTTTTCGGGACGCTGGCCGTTTGGCAGGATGACCGGCATTACAACGACGCGGACAAAGCGGCTTCAGAGCAAATGGCGGAGTACTGGACGAACTTTGCCAAGACGGGCGACCCCAATGGGGGGAATCTTCCCCAGTGGCAGAAGTTTGACGCGACGGTGCGCGCGTATCTGGATTTCACGGATGCCGGCCCTGCAGGTAAGGATGGATTGCGGCGGCCGATCTGCGATCTGTATATGGAGAACCAGAAACGCCAGATGGTGAAGTAGAGACGCCCGGCTCCCACGGAGCGGTAAGCCTGAAGCTGCGTTTGGTCCGTCTGTTGCGTGCCGCAGGCGCGGCGCGGTAGACCGGGGGCGGCGATCGGATTGGCTTCAGTGCGGTTTGGTAAGGGAGATGAAATGAACCGACTCTTGTCGATTGTTCTACTGGCTTGCGCCGCCGTTTCCGCGCAGACCACCGGCGACTCGAAGCCCGCGAGCACCAACGTGCCGAGCGCCGACTATCCTCGCATTCACGCGGACCTGAGCGTGACGTTCCGGCTGAAGGCGCCCGACGCGCACAAGGTCCAGGTGCGGCTGGGGAGCGACTACGACATGACGCGCGCCGAAGACGGCACGTGGAGCGCGACGATTCCGCCGCAGGTTCCGGGGTTCCACTACTACAGCCTAGTGGTCGACGGAGTGCAGGTGAACGATCCCGGGAGCGAGACATTCTACGGATCGGGCGCGGAGTCGAGCGGTATCGAGATCCCCGAGACGGGAGTGGACTTCTACGACGTGAAGGACGTTCCGCACGGAGAGATCCGGCAATTCCGTTATTACTCGACGGTGACGCAATCGTGGCGGCGCGCGTTCGTTTACACGCCGCCAGACTACGACTCCAACCTGAAGGCGCGCTATCCGGTTCTGCTGCTGCTGCACGGCGGCGGCGAGGACGAACGCGGCTGGGCGATCCAGGGGCGGACCGACATCATTCTGGATAACCTGATCGCGGAGAAGAAGGCCGTGCCGATGATCGTGGTCATCGACAATTTCTACGCGCACAAGCCGGACGAGCCGGCGCAGCGGACGACGCTGCCGCCGGGGCCACTCAGCACGATTCACATCACGGCGTCGCCGACGTACGGCGAGGTGGTGATCAAGGACTTGCTGCCGGCGATCGACAAGCGCTATCGCACGCGGCCGGACCGCGATCATCGCGCCATCGCGGGGCTTTCGTTCGGCGCCGCGTATGCGATGCAGGTGGGGTTGAGCAATCTGGACAGCTTCAGCTACTTCGGGTCGTTCAGCGGCACGGTGATGCGCGACCTGGACGCGCGGACCTCGTACGGAGGCGTGTTCAAGAACGGAGCGGAGTTCAACAAGAAGTGCCACCTGCTGTTCATCGCGGCTGGGACGGCGGAGCAATCGCGCCTGGATGCGGCGAGGCACGCGCGCGGTGAGCTCGACAAGACCGGCGTCAAATATGTTCCGTTCGACTCGATCGGCACCGCACACGAATGGCTGACGTGGCGGCGCGACCTGCACGAGTTTGCGCCGAGGCTGTTCCGGTAAGGGCAGCAGCGACCGTCGAGAAGCAGCCGATGGCGCAGCAGACACGAGCGGCCCGGGTCCAGTGCAGCGGCCCGGACCGTTTTGTCGAGGGGCGAGAGTTGATGCGCGCCGATCCGAAACGTTGCTTCCGGATCAGCGGGGACAATCACGCTTTCTCCACTTCGAATTCCCAGACACTGACGCTGATTGGCGGCACCTGCAGCTTGTCGGGAAGCGGAGGCTGCGGGGTTTCGAGGATTCTGATTACAGGCCACTTGCCCGCCTCATTTGCCGCGGTCAGGCTGGGCGCGGCCAACTGCCACAGCTTGCCCGGCCCGCGCAGCTTGACGCCGGCGATCCGCGGCGCGAACTCCTGGCCGTCTTCGGTGGGATTGACCACAGAGAGGATGAGCGTCTTTCGATCGCCGGTCAGGGCGGCGACCACATCGAGCGGATAGGTGGGGCTGCCGATGGGCTTCGAGGGAGCATCGACAAACGGAGTGCCGGTGACCGGCCGCTGAGGTGAATTGCCGCCGACCGCAACAGGAAGCGCGCCAACGAAGTGCTCGCGCATGAGCTTGATGACGAGGCCCTCCGCGGCGAGACCCACAGCGTCGCCGGCGTTATCGAGCACAGCCGTGCCGAATGCTCCGGTGGGGCAACTGGCTTCCACCATGCCGGAGTGACGGAACAGCTCATGCAGGAAGAGGGCGAAGGAGAGCGGCGTCACCATTCCCACGGGCCGCTGGAATCCTCCGCCTCCACTCTGCGCCGAGCGGAAGCGCGTGCCCCATTCGTCGAATATGAACTTGATGTCCATGTCCTTCAATGCGGGCATGGCGTCGAGGTACTTCTGCCATGCCTCGAACGCCTCGCCGACGCGGTTTGCCAGTCTCCGCGCCCGGAGAGGCAAGGGATCGTGGACATCGACGAAAGCCTGCTTTTGGGCGTCAAAGGCCAGGTCGGGATAGGCGTAGGTGTGCTCGGAGAGGAAATCGATGTTGGCGACAGAGTTGGCCAGCAGCCATCCATCCCAGTCGCGGGTTCCTCCGAATCCGAACGGAATGGCGTCGGGCACAGGCGGCTGCCAGATGTCGGGGGCGAATTGCCTGTTCTCGGCCGCAGTCCAGGACTCCTCACAGATGCTCGCACCGGCCACGGTGACTTTGATCTTGGGGTCGACTTTTTTCATCGCCCTCACGAAGTAGTTGTGCTTGACCCAGTACTGGTCAAGCGACATGTGGCCGAACTGCCAGAAGCCGTACATCTCATTGCCAATGCACCAGAGGCGAATATTGAAGGGCTCGGGATGGCCGTTCAACGCGCGCAGCTTTCCCATGGGGGTACTGATGGAGCCGTTGGCATATTCCACTTCCTCGGCGGCGACACGGGCTTCGCCGAATCCGCTGTTGACGGCGACGTAAGGCTCGGCGCCGAGCAGGCGGCAGAAGGCAATGAACTCGTGGATGCCGACGTCATTCGGCTCGACCATCTGGTTCCACATGGGGGCGACCCGCGGCGGGCGCTTATCCGGATCGCCGAGGCCGTCGTGCCAGTCGTAGGCGGAGACGAAGTTGCCGCCGGGCCACTTGGCCATCTTGAATCCGGCATCCGTGAATTGTTTGAGCATTCCGGCATGGAATCCCTGCACGTTGTCAGAGGGCATGAGGGAGACCGCTCCAACGTGGAATGCGCCGCTGCCCGTGCCGGTGATTTCCAACCGCGCGTCCTGAGTGTCGGCCGCCGATGTGAACCTCAGCGGGATCCTGCGGTACTCGTAGGAGAGGGGAGGAATGGTAATGGTTTGAGAGTCTGTCGCGGCGGATCCCCAGACCAGGCGGACCTTGACTCTGGCGCCGGGGTCACCGGCGAGATAGATGCGGCCGACGTACGACTTGCCATTGCCCAGGCGCAATCCCGACTGCTGGATGCCGCAGGCTTCCATCGCATCGAGCTTGATGCGCGGACTGTGCTCACCAACCCAGGGGCGGACGGTGTCCATTTCCACGTTCGCCGCCGGCCCGACCGGACGCCACGGCTGCCCCATGAAGCGGCGCATGAAGGAATTCGCGGGCGGAGGCGCGGCGTCGGTGATCGGCTTGGCGAATTTTCTGTCGCTCAGCATCTCGGCCCAGACGCGGGTGGTGGCCGGCTCCATGTACCCTCCGAAGATAAGCGGAGAGACCGGCTGGCCGGTCTTGGCCGCATCGACTTCGACCTGGAGGCTCCCCAGTGTCTCGCCGAACGCCGTCATTCCATGCTGCAGCATGGCGGCGCCCGCCGCCGAAGCCGCAAGAAACTCTCGCCGGTTCATCGGCATGTCAATTCTCCTTCTCACCCGGTTGTTCTTTCGGTCTTGTTCAACGAGCTTGAAGACGGTATGTGCATTTCAGTCAACCATCTTAGTCGAGTCGCCCGGAGAATTCCGCGCCGGCTGGCCTGCAACGACCGAAAGCGAGTGCACCCTGAAACTGCTATACTGCCGATCACAGGACGGTTCTCCATGATCGAAAACCGGTATCAGCGGGTGTGGGTGGCGGTTGCGGCAATCGCAATCGTTGCCGCGCTGGTATTGATGCTGGTTCCGCAGGCGCATTCCGGCGACCCGGGCGCATGGCTCGCGATTCTGCCGGTGTTGTTCGTCGGAGTGATCGCGCCTCTGCGGTTACTGGCGTTCCTGGAGCGTTCTAATCCGGGATACACAGCAGACGCGCCGGCTTTCGAGCCGTGCTTCCAGCGTCCGCCACCCATCTGGCTCGGCTAATACTTCACGACAATTTGAAATGGTCTCGCAGAGCGCCTCAGGCTGCTTTGCGACGCCGTCTCTTTCTCTGTTGAAGTTTTGCCCGATGTTCAAAAGGGTTCCGATGAGTGCGAATGTTCTGCTCTACTGCTGTCTCTTCGCGGCGGGGCTGCCGTTCTTCGCGATAGCCGCGATTCTGGTTCACTACTGCGTGCGCCGAGAGGCATGGAAGCGCAAACAGCGACGAGGGGACAGGAGTCCGGGATTTTGCCCCTCCTCGACTGCACTGGGTGCAGCGCTCCTTTTCGTGCATGTCTTCGTGCGGCCCAGTTTGCAGCATGTTCTCGAAGAGAAGCAGGAGGAGGATAAAGACGAGGACGACGAGGGCGATCCGGAGAGCCCCGAGAAACAGCTCAGCCGCCAACTCAGGGACATCCGGCGGGGCGAGAAGGTGGATGATCTCGTGTTGCGGATGTGAATCGTGAAAGGCGGCGCGCGAATTGTTGAGTTGGAGCGAAGAAGCGCTCCTTTCACCCCCTGCATTTACACTAAGAAGCGGAGAAACCTGTGTTTTTCGATAAGATTCTGACGAAAATCTTCGGCACCGCGAACGAGCGGCTGCTCAAGCGGCTCACGCCTATCGTGATTGAAATCAGCGCGATGGAGCCGCAGATCCAAAAGCTCTCGGACGAAGAGCTGAGGGCCAAGACGGCCGGCTTCAAGGCGCGGATCGCGGCGCGGCTCGAGGGAATCACGGACGAGGATGAGAAGAAGAAGGTCGAGCGGGAGGCGCTGGACGAGATCCTGCCCGAGGCGTTCGCGGTGGTGCGCGAGGCCGGCTGGCGGACCGTCAAGATGCGACACTTCGACGTGCAGTTGATCGGCGGCATGGTGCTGCACCAGGG
>JBEKUS010000098.1:0-15616 GCA_049514795.1 Occallatibacter sp. | reverse complement strand
TCCGCAACCGACCGGTATACACGCTTGCCACTCCCTGCCCCCAACCCACTTCCCTGGTCCATGAACCCATCGTTCAGCGCTGAACCACCGCCGATCAAGATGGAATCTCCGAACGCTTACTTTCGAACCGTCCTATTGTCGCCTCCAACCAGGCATACCGCGGTCAGGATGAAGCCCGCTGTCTCAAGAAGCGTTTTCCATTCGCGCTCGCTGCGTTCTTTACCGCCGGTGACAACAAGCATGTTGAGGTCGCTCATCAGGTGACCTTCCAGTTGCGGATCTGGATGCGAGACGAGCGGAGGAAGGATGAATTCAACGATCAACAAACTGCCGTTTTGCGGAATGATCGCGCGGCAGTTCTTGAGAATAGTAACTGCATCTTCGTCCTGACGCCCGTGCAGAACATGTTTGAGCATGTAAACATCGGCGCCGGCCGGGACCGAATGCATCAGGTCTGCGGCAATCAGTTCGCATCGGAAGGAAGGATCTTCCTGCGCGAAGCGAGATTTGGCTGCATCCACACTGGATTCAAGGTCCACAAGCATACCTCGCAAATGCGGGTTGAGTGAAAGCACCGCGAGGATGAGCGATCCGCCGCCGCCGCCGAGGTCGGCGACCACCTTCGCGCGGGAAAAATCCCACGCTTCAGCGATTGGCGCGTAATCTTCTGCCGGAGCCGTTCCCATCACCGCGCGAAAAATAGAACCAGCTTCGGCATCCTGCGACCACCGGGAAGGTATCTTCGGGTCGCGGACCTGAGAGGCCCGCTTGCCGGTCCGAACACAGTCGGTAAGCAGGGACCAGTCGTCGGCAAGCAGATCCGCCCAAAAGATGACGGATGGCCAGGCGGACTGAGGCACGTCCCTCCGCAGCGGTTTGCCAAAGGAAGTCAGCCGAAAGTGTTCCGGCGTCGTCTCTTCTGTGACGCCGACGCTGGCGAGGGCGCGAAGCAGGCGGTACAGCGCATTGGCATCCGCCTGACACTTTTCGGCCAGGAAGCCGACGCTGCGCACCTCGTCTCCAAGTGCATCGGCAACGCCGAGACGTGCGGCTGCGCAAAGCACGCGGCTGCGGGAATACGCCATTGCCATTTCGAAGAGCGCCGTATTCGCGGCGACATTGCCGATGCCGCTGCCAGGTTGAGCCATTAGACACCTCAAATCCAATGTATTCGCCGCGGACGAACCCTGCCCAGCAGTAAACTCGAATGAGTATCCAGAAACGCCCTGGCGTCTGGAAATTGGTTGGGCCTGGTTTGTCGTCTCGCCGCCGGCCACCCACTCGTCTCCATTGCCCGCGTCGCCGGTCGAGTCAAGAAAATAGTTGATCCGCCCGCCCAAGACGGTCTTACACTGTCGGTGTCTAATCCTGACCGTTATGCCAGTAGCGCAACTGACCCTCGAGATCCGCATCGAGCACGCCCAGTCGCTCAAGGACAGGCGGCAGGTGGTTCGCTCGCTCAAGGACCAGCTCAAACAGAGCTTCAACGTTTCAGTGGCGGAGCTGGACGAGGCGGTCACCTGGCAGTCGGCCACGCTGGGCGTGGCGGCCATCTCCCGCTCCCGCGACTACCTGCACGGCCTCATCGAAGAAGTGGAGCGCGCCGCCCGCCGCATGACCACCGAGCTCGGCGCCGACTTAGCCGATTCCTTCTGGGAGTACATCGAGAGCTGAACCCACGGCGGAGGCTGACACCGTTCTCTTTTCACGTTGCATTCAAAGCCCCCTACCGAGCCGCGACTCGCGCCGTAGGCGCACCGGTCGTTAGCCCCGCGCTTCACAGGCTGTTACGAAACTCAAATTCGAACGCAAATATTGGGCATGTAATCCATCAAGAACCCAACATCTTGTAGTCGCACTTTGAGATTCTCCGGTTTCGTAACAGCCTGTTCAGCGTGGGGGACCGGATCCAATATTCAGAAAACGAGTCCCGTAGGGACGGCGCGACCGTAAAAGGCGCCGCGGCGCCGCCGTGCTACGCTGAGTTTTGACCCTCCGGCGGGCAGTCTCCGCGCCGGGGCACGGATCGGAGAGATCGTTTGTCTACCGCCTTCGTCATTGGCATCTTCGAGTTTGTTTTGCTGCTTTTCTCTCTCAGTTTTCATGAGTGCGCCCACGCGTGGATGGCTTCACGGCTCGGCGACCTGACGGCGCGCCTCCAGGGGCGAATCACGCTGAACCCCATGTACCACGTCGATCCCATTGGCACGCTGCTGATTCCCGCGCTTGCCATCTTCGGGCCGTTCGTCGGCTTCAGTCTATTCAGCGGGTTCCTCATCGGCTGGGCGAAACCCACGCCGGTCATCACGCGCAACTTCCGCAAGATTGTGCGCGACGACAACCTAACCACACTAGCCGGGCCGGTCTCCAATCTGGTGCTGGTGGCGATTGCGTTTGCGGCATTGTCCATCCTATGTATTGCTGTCCCCGGCGGGCGCGTGCTAGTGCGCGCGAACCTGAGTGGCGGTCTGGCCCTTGGTAGCGGATTGCAACCCATCGTCCTGCTGGCGCTTCTGGCGATCGAGGTCAACCTGTCGCTATTTTTCTTCAACCTGCTGCCCATTCCGCCTCTCGATGGCAGCCGGCTGGTGCGCAACATGCTTCCGTATAACGCGGTGCAGCAATATGACCGCATCGGCGGCTGGATCAGCTGGGTGCTGATGATCGTCGTAGGCAGCGTCATCCTTAGACTGCTGGTAGGTCCGTCGGTTGGTTTGATCTTCTGGGTCCTGATGGGCGTTTAGGATCGGCCCGATCTCGATTCCCTCCCGCTACAATGGAATGAGGTTTCTTGATCCATTCTTCTGAAAGAAGGCGGCTGTCTTTCTTCTTTTCGCTGCCGTGGAACTAAATCGCATCATGCCAGGGACGCAAAATCCTCCTATTCGCCGGCCCAACGAGCAAGAACCGCTCGCCGGGGCCCCCGGAACCGTTCGCCCGCGCGTGCTCAGCGGCATGCGCCCCACGGGCAAGCTCCACCTGGGCAATTACATGGGCGCGCTGGCCAACTGGGTCAAGCTCCAGGACCAGTACGAGTGCTACTTCTTCATCGCCGACTGGCACGCCCTGACCACCGACTACGCCGACACCAGCCAGATCGCTCCCAACACCGTCGAAGTCATGCGCGACTACCTCGCCGCCGGCCTCGACCCTGCGAAGAGCGTGCTCTTCCTACAGAGCCGCGTGCTCCAGCACGCTGAGCTGGCGCTGCTCCTGGGCATGAGTACTCCGCTCGGCTGGCTCGAACGCGTCCCCAGCTACAAGGAGATGCAGGAGAACCTCCCGAGCAAGGATCTGACGACCTACGGCTTCCTCGTCTACCCGGTGCTGATGGCCGCCGACATCTTGATCTACCAGCCCGACTTCGTTCCCGTGGGCCAGGATCAGCAGGCGCACGTCGAGCTCACGCGCGAGATCGCGCGGCGCTTCAACCAGTTCTACAAGCCCGCAGCGTCGGGCGGGCGCGAGGTCCTCCCCGAGCCCAAGGTCCTGCTCACGCCTTCGCCCAAGCTGCCCGGCACCGACGGCCGCAAAATGTCGAAGAGCTACGGCAACACGATCCTGCTCAGCGACCCCGAGCCGGAGGTTCGCCAAAAGCTCAAAACGATGGTCACCGACCCGGCGCGCATCCGCCGCACCGACAAGGGCGACCCGGACAAATGCCCGGTGGGCGATCTGCACAAGGTCTTCTCGACGCAGGAGACTCTTGCGAAGGTCTACGAAGGCTGCCGGTCGGCGGGCATCGGGTGCATCGAATGCAAGAAGTGGGCGGCCGATGGATTGGTCGAGGTGCTCAATCCCATCCAGGAGCGGCGCGCCGCCATGACGGACGAGCAGGCTATTGAGATTCTCAAAGAGGGCTCGAGCCGCGCCAAGCTCCGCGCCGAGCAGACCATGGTCGAAGTCCGCGAGGCGATGCAGATGAAATGGACGACCGTAGCCGGGGCATGAGCCGGCCGCGGAATCGGCTGGGTGCAACACAGCGAAGAGCGATTGCAGGGAAACGGACCGCGGGCAGGAACGTGGGTTTCTTGAACGGACCGGATTGCGGAAATGATTGAGAGGACAGTCCCGTGGTGGCGTAGGGCGCTCGAATTCGCGCTCGACGGAATCCGCTTGAGGCTCCGCTTGCTCCGGCGCGGCGCGCAGATCGAGCCCGCGCTGCCGGTTGGCGCCGCCTCTGCTCTCGCGGCCGATCCTGAGCCTGCTCTGGCAGCCGGATGGTTTTCCGTTGAAGCAAGAGAAGAGACAGTGGCGAGTTCTTCCCCACAACCCGAAGCAGCTCCGGTAAAGGCGGTCAAGGCGGCAGACCCCCTGCCTGTCTCCGTCGCCGAGCAGCCGCCGCAGCCGCCCGTTGAGCCGCAGTCGGCGCACGGGTTGGAACCGGAATCGCGGCAGGAAGCGGAACTCCCGGCTGAGCCGTTCGAATCGCAGATGGTGAAACCCGTCGAGAAGCAAGAACCGGAGCCTGTCCCTGAACAAGAGCCCGAACCGGCGGAGGAGCCGGTCGTCGCCGATCCAGAGCCGCAACCCGCCGAGCCTGAGCAGTTCGAGGAACCCGTCGGGTCGGATCCCGAGCCGCCGGCCGTCGAACGTGAGCCCGTCGAGGAGCCAACTGCGGAAGCGGAGCCTGCAGCGCTGCCTGCCACCGAGCCGGAGTCCGTGAAGCCGCCAGCCGTCGAGCCGGAACAGATGGAATCGCCGGACGCTGTGGTCGAAGCGGTTCCATCGCTGGAGGTCCAGGCCGCTCCCGAGCCGGAAGCCGTCGAAACTCCGGTTCCCGACCCGGAATCTCCAGCCTCGGTAGCGGACGAGCCTGCGTTCGAGCCCGCCTCCGCGTCGCCTGCGACTGAACCCGTCCTCGCGCAACCGGCCACCCCGGTCGCGCCGCAACAGCCCGCGCCGGCCGAGCCCGTCGCCGCGAAGCCCGAACGGACCACCGCCGAAAAGGTCGCCGCGATGCTCAAAGCCCGCGGCGAGGACGCCGAGCAGTCGCCCTTCTCGGTCACCGTGAGCCTGGTCTACGACGGGCCGCTCGACCTGCTGCTCGACCTCATCCGCAAGCAGGACATCGATATCTACGACATCCCTATCGCCAAGATCACGGCGCAGTTTCTGGCCTACGTCGACCACCTGCGCGCCTCCGACATGGACGTGGCCGGCGAGTTCATCTACACCGCCGCTCTGCTCATCCACATCAAGAGCAAGATGCTTCTGCCGCGCGCTCCGGCAGGGCCTGAAGAGCCCGCCGAGGACCCGCGGCGCGAGCTGGTCGAGCGCCTGCTCGAGCACGAGCGCTTCAAGAACGCCGCGCAGATGCTCCATGAGAAGCAGATGCTCGAGGCGGCCAGTTGGACCAACCCCGGCGTGCGCGAGTTCCGCGAAAACGGAGACGCGGAGCCGGAGATCGCCGCCGACACCACCGATCTGGTGCGCATCTTCCGCGACATCCTGGATCGGGCGCGCAACCGCCCAATGCTTGACCTCGAAGAGGACTCGGTCACCGTGGGCCAGATGATTCAGTTCCTTGCCCGCCGCCTCACAATCGAGGACAAACCCGTCGCGCTGCGCCGCCTGCTCAGCCACACGCGCTCCGAACGCGCCCTCATCGCCATGTTCCTCGCGCTGCTCGAGCTGGTGCGCCTGCAGGCAATCCTCCTCCGCCAGGACCGCCAGTTCAGCGAAATCTTCATCAAGAAGCAAACCGGCTTCGACGCCATGATGAACCAGGGACTGGCCGAAGCCCACGACGACTGGCGCTGATCCGCAGCCTGCGCCGCTACAGCGGTTCCAGAGTTGCTGCACCCAGAAGCCACTGAGGCGAAGAGGCTCTTTCCTTGAGAAAGAGCCACCTTGAACCACGCTCGCTATGGCACATTAACTCTGGAACCGCTCTGAGCCCGCCTACAGCGTCGAACGGCAGCTTTCGCGGAAGCGCAATCCGCGCCGCGCGCCTTGTACACTGAGCTGTGATGGCGTTCTTTCACCGAAAATGGACCCCGATTGTTTCGACCGTGGCGCTGGCCGCGCTGCTGCTCACCGCCAGCTGCGTTTTGCTCTGCGCACAGCAGCCCGCGCCGCTCCCGCCCGCGAGCGAATTGACGCAGGTTCCCCTCCCGGAGCCGGCAGTCAACGCTCTCCCACTTCCCGAAGATCGCGGCGCTACGGACCTCGAGCAGACGCTCAAGCGCCTCCGCACCACCGCCAGCGTGCTCGTTATCGTGGCGCACCCCGACGACGAGGACGGCGCGCTGATGACCTACCTCTCGCGCGATCTGGGCGCGCGCGTCACGCTGCTCACGCTCACACGCGGCGAAGGTGGCCAGAACGCTATGTCGGCCGAGAGCTACGACGCCCTCGGCCTCATCCGCACCAACGAGCTGCTCAAGGCCGACGAGTATTACGGCGCAACGCAACTGTGGGGCACCGAAGCGGACTTCGGCTTCTCGAAGACCCAGGAAGAGTCGTTCGCCAAGTGGGGCCACGACCGCGTGCTCTACGACGCGGTGCTCGCAGTGCGCAAGGTGCGGCCCCAGGTCATCGTGTCGACCTTCGTCGGCGGCCTCAGCGATGGCCACGGTCACCACCAAGTCTCCGGCGAAATCGCGCAGGAAGCCTTCAAAGTCGCGGGCGATCCCAACGTATTTCCCGATCAGTTGCGCCCGGTGAAGGACGGAGGACTGGGCCTCACGCCCTGGCAGCCGCTGGCGGTCTATTCGCGCACGCCCTTTGCGCCCATCGCCAACGGGCAGATGTTCGACTACGCCACCGGCAAGTCGGCGCCTGCGCGCTTCCACGACTACGTCACCGGCGAATGGATCGAAGGAGCGCCGTCGTCCGATGCCACCGTTCCCGTCGGCGCGTGGGACTCGGCGCTCGGCCGCACCTACGTGCAGATCGCCCGCGAAGGCTGGGGCGAGCAGAAGTCCCAGTACGGTGGCGCCAACCCGGAACTGAGCGGACCGGTCTCTGCCAGCTATCACCTGTGGGGCGTCGCGCCACAGGCCGCCGCGAGTCCCGGCGCCAGCTCGGTCATCTCCAGCCTCTTCGAGAATCCAAAGGCTAATATCAATACCGGCCTCGAAGGCTTGGCGCGGCTCGCTGGTGACGCGCCTCCCGCCTGGCTCACCGATAGTCTGCGCAAGATCGAATCGGACCTGACCGCGTTCGCGAACGACTGCAAGAATCAATCCGGCATCGATGCCGCACACCGCCTGGCTCCGATCTCTCGCGAGACTCTCGATCTCTACGCGCGCATCCACGCCAGCGATCTCAAAGCCGAAGCAAAAGCGGGCCTCGAGTTCGAACTCGGCGTGAAGATCGCGCAGTTCCAGACAGCGCTCAAGGATCTCCTCGGCCTCGACATGATCGCCTTCACCACGAGCGGCGTTGGCCAGGGCGGCGGCCCCGGCCGTGGCGCATCGGCCGACGAGACGCCGCGCAGCGTGTACCCAGGCGAAGATTTCACCGTACGCATGCACCTGTCGAACGCCCTAGCCGGCGCTCGCCTCAGCCGCGTGTGGCTCGAAAACACCGATGGCCCTCCGTGGAAGATCGATGACGCAGCCAGCCCGACCAACGTGTCACCCGAATGGGTTGTGAGTGACCGCACCTTCCGCATCCACGTCCCCGACGACGCCGCGCCCACCGCGCCCTACTTCACACGCCCCACCACCGAGCAGCCCTTCTACGACGTCGCCAGCGAAGCCTGGCGCCTTCGCTCCTTCGCGCCTTACCCGCTCGCCGCGTGGGCCGAGTTCACCTTCGACGGCGTTCCCATCCGTCTCGGCCAGGTCGTGCAAACCATGGCCCGCGTTCCCGGCGTCGGCGGCGTCTACGAGCCGCTCGTCGTCACGCCCGCCATCGGCGTGCGCGTTGCCCCTGAGGCGCGCATTCTGCCGCTCGACGGCTCGCCTCTTCCCGTGCGCGTCACCGTTCATGTCCAGCACGCCGCGGAGGGGACCGTCGATCTGAAGTTGCCCGAGGGCTGGCGCGCCGATCCCGCGCAGCGCGAATTCCATCTGAAGAACGCCGGCGACACCGAACCGCTCGTCTTCTCTGTTTCTCCCGCCGCCGGCGTCGCCGCCCGAGCCTACGCGATCCAGGCCGTCGCCCACTCCGGCGGCAAAGACTACTCCACCGGCTGGCAAAGCATCGGTTATCCCGGCCTGCGCCCGTACAACCAGTACGAGCCCGCCGAGCTGCGCGCCCGCAAAGTCGACGTCAAGGTCGCGCCGGGCCTGCGCGTCGGCTACATCATGGGCACCGGCGACGTGGTTCCGGAAGCGATCGAGGCGTTAGGCATCGCGCCGCATCTGCTCACTGCCGCCGAACTGGCGACCGCCGATCTCGCGCAGTGGAACGTGCTCGTCGTTGGCATTCGCGCCTACTCCGCGCGGCCCGAGTTGGCCGCCGCCGAGTCCCGCCTCGAGCAATTCGTCGAGCGCGGCGGAACGCTCGTCGTGCAATACCAGAGCGCCACGTTCCCGGCGCCGCTGCCGCTGGCCATGAAAGGCATGCCCGAGCGCGTGGTCGACGAGCAGGCTGCGGTCAAGCTCCTCGACCCTGCAAACCCGCTTCTCGCCTGGCCCAACCAGATCGCCTCCGCCGACTTCGACGGATGGTTCGAGGAGCGCGGCCACGGCTTCCTCGATCGTTGGGACCCCGGCTACACCGCGCTCACTGAAACCGCCGACCCGGGACAGGACCCGCAACGCGGCGGATTGCTGGTCGCGCATCGTGGCAAAGGAACCTATATCTACGTTGCCTACGCGCTCTATCGGCAGTTCCCCGAACTTGTTCCGGGAGCCTACCGCCTGGTGGCCAACCTGCTCAGCGCCGGCGCGCAAGCCGCGACTCCTCCAGCCGCCCCTGCGCCCGCGCATCCCTAGCAAATGCTGCTCCAGACTCCGCCGCACTCGGTGGAATTCCCCGCAAACCTGTGGCAGAAAAGCGAAGCGCGTGTAAAAAACCGATGAACTTCCCCGCGCCTTCCCGCGACGAAAACTCGCGCCGGACAAGAGTGTGAATTCTGCGTGAATTCGTCAAACGTTAATCTTGCTCTGCGAGTCTTGGATGCGGAAGCCGAGGGGATACTTTTCACCGGCGCAAATGCCTCCGCCTTCATCGCTCCTCTTCGCTCGCGCCGTTGAAACCACCGCGAATCTTCCGGTTCATCTAAGCGTCCGGAATGCAGAAAAGGTCTGCGCGCCGTGTGCGCGCAGGCGCTGTCACGACGCCAACTTCAATCGAGGGGAAAAGAGAGGCCCAAATGAAACTCACACTGAAAGCAGCTGCCGCCGTTCTACTGGCAGCGAGTCTCGTTGTTTCCTACGCACAAACCGGCGGCACATCCGCGCCGGCGAAGAAACACACTGCTGCCAAGAAGACGTCCGCGCCGCCCGCTCCGACGGTGCAGGAGCAGATTCAGGCCTTGCGCGTCGAGTTTCAAGGGCAGATCGACAGCCTGAGGAGCGACCTTGCCGCGAAGGATGCGGAGCTGAAGCAGGCGCAGCAGGCGGCGGCAGACGCTCAGGCCTCGGCTGCCAAGGCCGAAGCCGACGCCCAGGCGCAGCAGGCGGCCTTCACCGACAACTCCCAGGCCGTCTCCAAGCTGCAAAGCACCGTCAGCGACCTGAAGCTGAACCAGTTGTCTCTGGCCACCACGGTCTCCGACGAAACCACGAACATTAAGAAGGCGATCGCCAGTCCCGATGCCATCAACTTTAAGGGCACGACCCTTTCCTTCACGGGCTCCTTTGTGGCGGCTGAGACGGTGAACCGCACGGCGGCCACGGGCGGCGACATCAACACGCCGTTCACAGGCGTTCCGCTTCAGAACTCCCAGGCGTACCAGTTGAGTGAGTTCTTCGGTTCGGGCCGTCAATCGCGCCTCGCCTTCAAGGCCGTCGGCAAGCTGCCCAACGTCGTCCTGACCGGCTACTACGAGATGGACTGGCTGAGTTCCGGCGTAACCTCAAACAACAACCAGTCGAACAGCTACACGGCGCGGCAGCGCCAACTGTGGGCCGACGCCAAGCTCACCAACGGCTGGGACTTCTCCGGCGGCACGGGCTGGTCGCTCGTTGCGGAAACCACCTCCGGCCTCACGCGCGGCACTGAGATTCTGCCCGCCACCATCGACGCGCAGTACGTCGCGGGCTTTGCCTGGGCCCGCCAATACAGCTTCCGCGTGTCGAAGGACTTCAACAAGAAGTTCTTCCTGGGCTTCTCGGCGGAGAATCCTGAGACTCTGAATCCTGGCGGAAGCAGTCTGCCGACCAACATCCTTGTCGCGACTTTGGGAACGAGTGGCGGTCTCTACAACGCCTTTAATGCCAACTACTCGTTCAACTATGCCCCGGACTTCGTGGTGAAGGTTGCCGCCGAGCCCGGCTGGGGACATTGGGAACTGTTCGGTGTGCAACGCACCTTCCGCGACCGCATCTATCCGAGTGGCGCCAGTCCGTACAACGACAAGAAGATCGGCGCCGGCATTGGCGGAGGATTCCGCGGCCCGCTGGCCAACAAGAAAGTCACCGTCGGCCTGAAGGGATTGTGGGGCCAGGGCATCGGCCGCTACGGCTCTTCGACCATCGCCGACGTGACGCTCCGCCCCAGCGGCGTCCTCTCCCCCATCCACGGCTTCTCGGCGCTCGCCACCGTGGATCTGAACCCCACGCCGCGCTTCAACGCCTACTTCAACTACGGCGGTGACTATCTGGCCCGCGACTATGTGCTCAACGGCACGTCGCAGGTGGGTTACGGCGCGCGCAACGTCGATATGTCCGGCTGCGGCATCGAGCCCGCATCCACCGCCGGAACCGGCAATGCCATCTCGATCGTCCCGGGCAACTCAACCAACGGCTGCAAAGGCAACACCAAAGACGTTTCGGAGTTCACCGCCGGCTACTGGTTCAACATCATCGCCGGTCCCAAGGGACGTCTCCGCCAGGGCCTCACCTACAGCTTGATCCGTCGCGACCTCTGGTCGGGCAATGGCGGCACGCTCAACACCTCCAACGGCGCCCACGGCGACGACAACATGATCTTCACCTCGCTCCGTTATTACCTGCCGTAATCGCACCGCTTCGGCTCCAAAGCCGAAAGGGCAGCTCGCTCAGGTGGGCTGCCCTTTTCCTTTTCCCCTCGATCACCGTCCGGCTGCGGACTGCCTGGCAAGGCAAAGGCCCGGAGCATTTGCCCCGGGCCTTCTTGTTCGATGCTGTTACAGCGGTTCCAGAGTTGCGGTACCCAGAAGCCACTGAGGCGAAGTGGCTCTTTCCTTAAGAAAGAGCCACCTTGAACCACGCTCGCTATAGCACATTAACTCTGGAACCGCTCTAGTTGCCTGTTTACTCCGCCGCCGCTTCCACGGCCTTGGTCGTCGCCACCGTCCACTCCGGCGCGCCCACCTTGAAGCGCGCGAACCGGCGCACGGTGATGTTCTCGCCCAGCTTGCCCACCTTCTGCGCGATCAGCTCCTTCACGCTGATGGCCTGATCCTTGATGAACGGCTGCTCCAGCAGGCAAACCTCCTCGTAGAACTTCGCCATCTTGCCTTCCACGATCTTCTCGATCACCGGAGCGGGCTTGCCCGTCGCCGCCGCCTGCGCGCGATAGATCTCCTTCTCCCGCTCCAGGTCCCCGGCAGTCACGTCCTTCGGCTTCACGTAGCGCGGATCGCTGGCCGCGATGTGCATCGCGATGTCCTTCAGCAGCTCCTGGAAGTCCTCGGTGCGGGCCACGAAATCGCTCTCGCAGTTCACCTCCACCAGCACGCCGATCTTGCCGCCCGCATGAATGTAGGAACCCACCGCTCCTTCGTTCGTGGTTCGCGCGGCCTTCTTCTGCGCCGAGGCCATGCCCCGCTTGCGCAGCACCACGAAGGCTTCCTCAATGTTTCCCTTGGTCTCCTGCAGAGCCTTCAGGCAGTCGCCCATCGGCGCGCCCGACTTCTCCCGCAGCTCCTTCACCAGCTTGGCATCGATCTTCTCGCTCACAGTTGTCTCTCGTTTTCCTGGCCTTCACCGGCCATCTTTATCGATAACAGTTCGGGTTGCACCCTCGTGTCGCACGCCGGACAGTTTCCGGCATAAGAAAAGCGTGGCGCGCGATTCCCGCGGCCACGCTCATCCTGATCTTGCACGTGGTTCCGCGCCAGGCGCTACAGCCGTTCCAGAGTCGCTGTATCCAGGAGCCACTGAAGTCAAGTGGCTCTCTCCTTAGGAAAGAGCCACCCTGAACGGCGCTGGGGATGGCATATGAACTCTGGAACCGCTTTACTTTCCGCCCTCCGCCACTTCCTCTTCTTCCATCAGCGCGGCAACGGCCGCGGGCGCTTTGCGGATTCCGCTGCCCAGCGCGGCTTCCAGGTCCACTTCCTCGCCCGTCGCGGCCTCAGCCGAAATCTCCGCGTCTTCGGCAGCCGCATCGGCCGGCTCCTCCGCGAAGGCCTTGTCGCCCAGCAGGCTCACGCCCTCGGCGGCCGAATCGGCGATCTTCGACGTGAACAGCCGGATGGCGCGTAGCGCATCGTCGTTGCCGGGGATCACATAATCCACCACCGTCGGATCGCAGTTCGTATCCACCACCGCAACCACCGGGATGCCCAGCTTCCGCGCTTCCTTCACCGCGATGGCCTCGTTGTTCGAGTCCACCACGAAGATCGCGTCGGGCAGCCGCTTCATGGTCTTGATGCCGGCCAGGTTCGCCTGCAGATGCTTCCGCTCCCGCTCCAGCCGGATGACCTCTTTCTTCGTCAGCAGGTCGTACCGGCCGTCCACGGCCATCTCATCCAGTTCCTGAAGGCGCTTCACCGACTTCTGCACCGTCACCCAGTTGGTCAGGAGGCCCCCCAGCCAGCGCTGGTTGATGTAGGGCATCCCGGCGCGCGTCGCCTCTTCGGCCACTGCGTCCTGCGCTTGGCGCTTGGTCCCGACGAACAGGATCGTCTTGCCGCCGGCGCACAGTTCCGCTACGAATTTCGACGCGTCCTTGAACAGCTTCAGCGTCTTCTGCAGATCGATGATGTAAATACCGTTGCGCTCCCCGAAGATGTATTCCTTCATCCGCGGATTCCAGCGCTTGGTCTGATGCCCGAAGTGAACACCCGCTTCGAGCAGTTCCTTCATGGTGATGGTGGCCAATGGTCCTCCTTCGTGGACTGCATCCGGGCTAACCTTCGTCTGGCCCGGATTTGTTCCCCTCGCGGGGAGATTTGTGAAACCAGGGGTCAGGGATCAGAGATCAGGGGTCAGTACAAAAGCAAATGCCGCCGGCTGAACCCTGATCCCTGATCCCTTCGAAGCGCCTAGCGCTTCGAGAACTGGAACCTCTTCCTGGCGCCCTTCTGCCCGTACTTCTTGCGCTCCTTCACGCGCGCATCGCGGGTCAAAAGGCCTTCTCCCTTGAGCGTCTTCCTCAGCTCAGGGTTGAACTCCAGCAGGGCGCGGGCCACGCCCATCTTCACCGCGTCGGCCTGCGCCGCAACGCCGCCGCCGCTCACCGTAGTCACCACGTCGAAGTTCGCCGCCATCTCCGCCACCACCAGCGTGCGCTTGGCTGCCACACGCTGCTGCTCGGTCACGAAGTGCTCCTCGAACTTCTTGCCGTTGACCTTCCACTCGCCCGTGCCGGGACGCAGAAATACGCGCGCGATCGACGACTTGCGCCGCCCCGTCCCGTAATACTGAACCAGATCCTCTGCCATTCGTTTCCTCTTAGCTCTCAGCCTTCAGCCTTGTCTTCCTGATCCCTGACCCCTGATCCCTGTCTCTACAACGCCACCGGCTTCTGCGCCGTGTGCGGATGCTGGTCGCCGCGGTACACCTTCAGCTTCGATCCCATCGCCCGTCCCAGCTTGGTCTTCGGCAGCATGCCCTTGATGGCCTCTTCCAGCACCTTCTCCGGCTTGCGATTGATCAGCCGCGTGAACGACTCCTCGCGCAGCCCGCCCGGAAAGCCCGTGTAGTGGCGGTACAGCTTCTTCTGGTCCTTCAGTCCAGTCAACCGCACCTTCTCGGCGTTGATCACGATCACGTGGTCGCCCATGTCGAGGTACGGCACATACTGCGGATTCAGCTTCCCGCTCAGCACGCTGGCGGCCTTGGTCGCCAGCCGGCCCAGCGTCTGCCCGCTCGCGTCCACCACATACCACTTGCGGCTGATCTCCTTGCCGCTCGGAACAAAGGTCGACATCTCTCTCCTGCCCTCTATAAAACCTGCTCAGCGCCCCGAAAGAACTGCTTCGCGCCTCAAGAACCGCCCTGCGCCAGCCAAAACCAGCGGGTGCCCCATCCTAAACGCGCCCTTTGCGTTTCGGGTGGGTTAACGCGCGCCCAACCCTGGACTCGTCAGGCGCCCCGGGTCCCGATTCTGGGACCTGGGATACCAAACCGCGCAAAACCCATTCGCCCACGCATCATGCGCGCGGGCCTTCAAATCCTACCCACTGCCAAACAATTCTGTTCGGGTGAGAAGCTGCGGGAGTTCGCCCCCTCGGGAGCCCTGGCTGGGCTGGACCCGCTTCGCCGGTCCCGCCGCCGGTTGCCTGTTCCACTGGAGCCCGCCAGAACCCGGCCGGGGCCTCCTTCAGATAGGTCCGGGTGAGCACACACAGACCCCAGGCGCAACACCGCGCAAGGTCTTTAGAATACTGAAAAAACGCCCCAGAGTCAACGAAAGACCCGCCTGCGTGGCGTCTCAGTTTGGATGTGCCTTGAAAGGGCGCGGCTTCAGCCGTGCCGCAACCGCCGCAAAAGGAACGCGGGCTTCAGCCCCTGAGGGACGGTTCATATCAAACGAATGCGCTGCCCGCCGGCGCAGTCCCAAGTCTGTTCGAGTTGCGGTATCCTATCAGAGCGCGCCCGTAGCTCAGCTGGATAGAGCGAACGCCTCCGGAGCGTTAGGTCGGGAGTTCGAATCTCTCCGGGCGCACCATCTCCCTTTCCCCGTTTCTCCGCTGTCAAGTCCCCCGCTCACTCTTTCGGCCTTTTCCTGCGCCTCAGCCGATGCGCCCATCAGCCGCCAAGTGACTGTTCTGCTGGCCGTTACGCGATATTCCGCAGATCCCTGATTTCTGGCCAATAATTTCTGACCTCGTTGCAGGAAATTATGGCCGTTTCGCGCACAATGTCCCTATGAAGCCTCCGCACCCTCTCGATCCCGCCGCTCCTGGCAAGTCCCACACCCGCCCCAGGGCCCTCATCCGGCCGAGAATAAATAAAGGGAGTTTTTTCCATACCCCCCGGGGGTATATTTTTCGCGTTAACTCTTTTTGATTCAACAAATCGATCTCAAAATCGCGGTCAAAAACGGCGTCGGAGCGAAAGACGTGAAACGCCGTTCCGCATCGCGGCACATGCGTCGCATCAGCCCCTCCCCGCCGCCCCTGTGCCCGCCGCCCTTGCAATTCCCCGGTCGCGCTCCTTTAATTCCGTACCAGTGAAAGGGACCAATCAGACACCGTCGCCAGCGGCCGCGAGCCGGTCTGTCCTCGGTCCGCGCTCGGCGCTCGCCCTCTGCGGCTTCACCGCCGTCGTCGGCCAGATCGTCCTCATGCGCGAGCTGATCCAGGTCTTCAACGGCAACGAGATCTCCCTCGGCATCCTGCTCG
>JBEKUS010000097.1:0-15640 GCA_049514795.1 Occallatibacter sp. | reverse complement strand
CATGCGCACCGCTGCTTTTCTCTGGGTTGGCTCTGAAGCCGAGATCGCCGGCTTCCGCCCCACATGGTCCGCGCACTACGACGCTAAGAACGAGCCCACACCAGAGTCTCAGCAGGCGCGCATCGACGACACCGTCGCATTGCTCCGCCTGCCGCCTGCCGACCGCCCGCACTTCATCGCCATCTACTTCTCCGAGCCGGATCACGAGGGCCACGAGTTCGGTCCCGACGCCCCCGAAACCCGCGCCGCCGTGCTCAAGATGGATGCCATCGTCGGCAAGCTTCGCGCTGCGCTCAAGGCCACCGGCCTGCCCATCGATCTCGTCGTCGTGAGCGATCACGGCATGATCAAGTCCGAGGGCGATTGGATCGATCTCGACCAGTTCGCCGACCTCTCCGGCTTCGACACAGCCGGCTCGCTCCTCTACGGCAAATCCGAGGCAGACCGCGCCCGCGTCTACGACCAGTTGAAGCACGCCTCGTCCGAGTTCGCCGTCTACCGCCTGAAGAACGTCCCCGCCGGCCTCGACTTCAACCAGAATCCGCGCGAGGGCGACCCGGTCATCGTGCCCACCGGCCCTTACGCCATTCGCGCCCACGCTTCGCCGGCCTCGCAGCCCGGCCATCCGCCCACAGTCGGCATGCACGGCTTCGATCCCCACACCATGCCCGAGATGAAGGCCAGTTTCTTCGCCGCCGGTCCCGACATCGTCGCCGGAAAAACCGTCGCGCCCTTCGAAAACGTCAACCTCTACCCATGGCTCGCCCATCTGCTTGGCCTTCGTCCGCCCAAGTCCGACGGCAGCCTCAACATCCTCTCGGGAACGCTGCGCGATGGCGGCGCCGCGCCCGACAACTAGGTCTCTGAATGCCTGATCTACCACTATGAGTGGGTGCCCCAGGTCTCGATTTTGAGACCTGGGAGACGACGATTCTTACGGCACGAATCGATCCAATCAGAGACTTTGAGAAGGAAGGGAAGTAATGACCGTGGTTCTGGGCATTGACGGCGGCGGCACGCGCACGCGCGCCTCTATCGTCGACGGCGAGCGTGTGCTGGCAATTGCGGAGAGCGGCTCCATCAAGCGCCTGCGCGTAGGCGCAGAGGCCGCCGAAGAGAATCTGCGCACCCTGCTCGGGGATGTGTACGCACGGGCTGGCGTCAAGAGTGTGCGCGCGGCCTCCTGCGGCGTGGCCAGCGCCACCATGCCCGGCATTCACGAGTGGATCACCGCGGTCTTCGATGACTTCTCGGTCGCCCGCTCCGAGGTCGTCGGCGACCACGTCATCGCTCTCGACGCCGCCTTTCGCGGCGGCCCGGGAATCCTGCAGATCGCCGGCACCGGCACGAACACCATCGGCCGCGCGCCCGACGGCGCCACCGAGTCCGCCGGCGGTTGGAGCTCGCGCCTCGGCGACGAAGGCTCCGGCTACTGGATCGGCCTGCACGCCATCCGTCGCGCCCTCAACGCCTACGACCGCGAGGAGCCGACCGAAGTCCTCAAGCGAGTCGGCGAGATCTGGGGCACGCCCACCCTCGACGAGCTGATCGATGTGGGCGACGGCACGCCCGGTCCCGACTTTGCCGCGCTTGCGCCGGCCATCAATGAACTCGCCGAATCCGGCGACCCCGTCGCCGTCGGCGTTCTCCGCCAGGCCGCCGCCGATCTCGTCGCCAACGTTCTGCTGGTTCGCTCCAAGCTCCACCGCAAGCACGCGATCGCCGGCGAGGTCCCCGTCGCCGAAGTCCCTGTAGCTTGGACCGGCAGCGTGATCGGAAAGATGCGCATGGTGCGCGAGGCGTTCTTCGCCGGCCTCCACGCCGCCGCGCCGCAAATGCCCGTCGGAACCGCCGAAACCGTCGCCCTCGATGGCGCCCTCTGGCGCGCGAAACGCTTGGCGGAGGCTGCGGGCTAGTTGCTCACGCGGGATTCAGGGTGCCCCACCCTCGCCGGGTCTCTGTTCTTCCGGCTAGGTTGGGGGATCATTCGACCATCAAATCACGGGTTCAGTGGGTCATCCGTACGTTGTCGGACGCCCTCCACTGGCCGCCCGTTGAGAATCGCCGCCACCAGCCTTCCGCTCGCATCCACAGCCACCAGGTTCGCCGGTCCGCCCACGGCCACCTTTCCAACCTCGCCGCCCATCCCCGTCATCGCTGCCGGATTCGCCGTCGCCAGCCGTAGCGCCTCTTCCACCGGCGCGCCCGTGAACGCGACGAAATTCTCGAGTGCGCGGTCGAGCGTCAGCACGCTCCCCGCCAGAATGTCTCCCACCATCGCCCGCCCGTTCGCCACCCGCACAGCCAACTCGCCTAGCCGGTACTCGCCCTCGGGCATCCCTGCCGCGCTCATCGCGTCGGTCACCAGAATCCCTCGCTCCGGTCCCTTCGCCCGCCACCACAGCTTCACCATCTCCGGCGCGTTGTGAATCCCGTCGCAGATCAGCTCCGCAAACAGCGAATCGTCGGTCAGCACGGCGCCCAGTATCCCGGGCTCATGATGGTTGAGCGCCCGCATCGCGTTGAACGTATGCGTCGCGCTCACCGCGCCCGCGGAAATCGCCGCGCGCGTCTCCGCCGCCGTCGCATCGGAGTGGCCCAGCGAAACGCGCACCCCGCGCGCCGTCGCATGACGGATGAGTTCTACCGCGCCGTCCAGCTCCGGCGCCAGCGTCATCAGGCGAATGTGCCCGTTGGCCGCATCGAAGAACCAGTCGAAGAGCGCGATGTCCGGCGCAAGCAGATGTTCGGCCGGCTGCACGCCGCGCCGCGCGTGCGATAGAAACGGCCCCTCCAGGTGAATCCCAACTGCGCGCGCAACAGGCTGCCCGCTCGCATTCGCCGCGTCCACCAGCTCCGGCCGCTCGATGAGCCGCGCCAGTCGTTCGAGCGCGCGCAGCGTAGCATCCACCGGAGCGGTCACCGTCGTGGCCAGATAGTTCGCCGTCCCGTGCGCCGCCAGAAAGCGCCCGATGGCGCTCAGCGCCTCCGGCGTCGCCTCCATCGCGTCGTGGCCGGCCGCGCCATGGATGTGCACATCGAAGAACGCGGGCGCCAGCGTCGCACCGGGAAAATGAAGAGTTTTCCCATTACCTTCGATCGCGACCGCCTGCGCGCCATGTTGCGAAAGAATGGAAGCCGGGGACCGGAAGCCTCTTCCGGCGAGGGGGTCCAGCGGTTCGGCCGAGGAGCGGCTCCCGATCGAAGCAATCCGCCCGTCCTCAATCTCGATCGCCGGATGGGGAAGGGAATTGCCTCCATCCCACAATTCCGCCGCCGTCAGCACCGTTCGCATAGCTCATTATGGCAGCCGGCTGCGCAATCGGACGCGGAGCGCCGCCTCACAAACTCGCAGCTTTGTAGCGCAGAATGTCCTCGCTGAGGGGAAGCCACGAGTACAGCAAGGTGCCGTCGTCCACCGCCACGGAGATACGCACGTATGCATCCGTGTCCTCCAGCAGCTCCACTTCAACCTGGTATTCGTGCGATCCGGCGGAGACTTCGTAGGCTTGCGTGTCGCTCAACTCGTCCATAAGCCGGTCCAGCGGAACCTGAGACCAGCGATTTACCTCCGCCTCCAGAACAGGTCGCCACTCCTCACGCCGGCTCATGGAATCTCACGCCTCCGCCGCCACCCGCCCCCTACTCCCTATTCCCTATTCCCTACGTCCCTGCCTCACCGGTACTTTCGCAGCACTCCCAACACGCGCCCCTGAATCGCCACCTGCCCCGCCGGAACATAGATCGGGTCCATCTCGATGTTCGCCGGCTGCAGCCGCACCAGGTTCCCCTCGGGGAAGAACCGCTTCAGCGTGGTCTCCGAACCGTGCACCAGCGCCACCACGATCTCGCCCTGGTGGGCGATTCGCGTCCGCTCCACCAGCACGTAGTCGCCGTTGATGATGTGCTCGTCGCGCATCGAATCGCCGCGCACCTCAAGTGCGAACACGTCGCGATTGCCCACCACGTCGGCCAGGGAAATCGTCTCCGACCCCTCCACCTGCTCCACCGGCTGGCCCGCCGCAATGCGCCCCGCCAGCGGCAGCTTCAGGCTAGAGCGCGTCCGCGTTCCCGGCGGCAGCACGTCGATCGACCGGCTGCGGTTGTGCACCCGGTCCAGCATCCCCTTCTTTTCCAGGTTCGTAATGTGCTTGTGCACCGTGGCCAGGCTCTTCAGCCCCATGCCCCGCGCAATCTCCTCGAAAGAAGGCGAATACCCGTTGCGGCTAACAAACGTCTCCAGGAAGTCGAGAATCTCTTTTTGTCTCCGTGTGACAGCCATGCGCGCATTATAGCGAATAAAAAGCGAATCGCAAGCCCTGTTTTCGCTTTTTGGTTACTTTCTGAGCACACACGGCCCCGCGTCCCACCCCGGAACCGCCGCCAACCCACCCACACGCTGTCACCCTGAGCGAAGCTCGGCGCGCAATCGTTGCCGATCATGCGCCGGCCGCAGTCGAGGGACCTGCATCTTGTTCCTGCCGAAGGAAGCGAAAAGCGGATGGCTGCACCCCGGCCTGCCGCCACAAAGGTGGGCCTGCGCCCCCGCGACAACCTGTACAAAATTGACCATCTTCAACACACCGCCTCCTTGCAGAATCCGTATCGCCCGGTTTTCCGGCCGCAAATGTTGTGTTGGTGCTGCAATTCCCCTTGGCAGCAGTGCAATTCCCGGGGGAATTGGCGCCGATACAGGAGATTCCATCTGAAGGCAAACCATGGAGGAAAAGGCATGTTGCACGTAATCTGGTACGTAATTATCGGGCTGATCTCGGGCCTTATCGCGAAATCGGTGATGCATGAGCACATGACATTGTTCTGGACCATCGTGCTCGGCATCGTCGGATCGATCCTCGGCGGCGGCCTCACCCACATCCTTTTTCGCTCGAAAAACGAGCGATATCATCCCGCCGGCCTCATTTTTTCCACACTGGGCGCGATCCTGGTTCTCTTCATTTGCTACAAGCTCAAGATTCATCTCCCCTGAAGCGGCTCTCCTGCACGTGTAGACCAGGGCGCAACCGCGAAGTGGCTTTTTCCCGCCCGGGGCCCCCAGCGAACGATTTATGTTCGCCGGGGTGGAAGGTTAAGCTACCTTGAAATACGCCGGAAAGGTCACATAGTTGCAGGAGAACCGCCGTGGGTCTTGGTTTGCCCCTTGGCTCATTTGCCGTCCGGCGAGTTCTGTCCACCTGGCGTGAGACAAACTGGCCCGGAACCCTCACGCCGTTTTCCAGGCAACGCGCCGGGCGCGGGCGCTGAAAGCTGATAGCTGATAGCTGAAATGGGGTGGGATCGTGGCTGAAAGCTGATAGCTGAAAGCTGCTCTTCTGACCCCTGATCCCTGTCTTTTTCCCCGCCCGCCCATTTCCGAGAAGTCAAGTCCGCGGCGAAGCCGCGCCCTGAGCCCCGCCACTCGTCGGCCAACCTGAATTCTTCCTCGTCACCCTGACGCCCACGTTCTCAGCGTCGTCTTGCGCCGGCCATTGTAGACTCTGTATGAGCCATGAAACCAAGCCTCCCCGAGTTCATACGCTGCTGGAAAGACAGCGAGCTGACCGAGCGCGCGGGAGCGCAGTCGCACTTCAACGACCTGTGCGACATCCTCAACGAGCCGCACCCCGCTCACGCCGACCCCAAAGGCGCCGAATACACCTTTGAGAAACGCGTCAACAAGATCGGCGAAGACAAAGGCTTCGCTGACGTTTGGAAACGCGGCTTCTTCGGCTGGGAATACAAAGGACCTCATAAGGATCTAAAAGCCGCCTACCTCCAATTGCTGAGATATCGTGAGGATCTCGAAAATCCCCCACTGCTTGTAGTCTGCGACTTTGTACAATTCGAAGTTCACACCAACTTCACCAACACCCCGCCAGTCGTCCACAAGTTCACGCTCGACGATCTGATTCTCACCACTCCCGTTCCCGGCTCGGATTTGTCGGCGCTCGATATTCTCCGCGCCGTCTTTCAGGAACCCGAAAAGCTCAAACCCGGCGCGCTTGAAGTTCGCGTAACACAAAAGGCAGCCGAGGAGTTTACAAAACTGAAAGACAACCTGCGCCGGCGCCACGCGGACAACGAGGCAGTCGCCCGCTTTGTCATGCAGCTGCTGTTTTGCCTCTTTGCCGACAGCGTCGGCCTGCTTCCCGACAATCTCTTCCGCAAAACGATTCAGGCCGACCGCCAGGAGCCGAAGAAATTTGTCCGCAAGCTCAAGAAGCTCTTCGCCGCCATGGCCACCGGCGACAGCGAGTTCGGATTCACCGCCATTCATCACTTCAATGGCGGCCTCTTCCGCGCCGGGGACGATACCGTCTTCGATCTCACGCACGAAGACATGGGCATTCTTCGCAACGCCTCGCAATTGGACTGGGGCCGCGTGGAACCCGCCATCTTCGGCACCCTCTTCGAACGCATTCTCAATGAGGAAAAGCGCGCTCAACTGGGCGCTCACTACACCAGCCGCGAGGACATTCTGCTCATCGTCGAACCGGTCATCATGGCCCCCCTGAGGCGGCGCTGGGCCGAGGTCAAGGCCGGCGCCCAGGAGATCGCCGCGGCCATTGAGACGGCTAGCAACAGCACTCGCGCCAAGTTGCGCGCGCAACTGGAAGCGCACCTTCTCGGCTGGATGGACGAACTCGCGGCCGTCCGCATCCTCGACCCCGCCTGCGGCAGCGGAAACTTCCTCTATGTGGCTCTCAAACTCCTGCTCGATCTTTGGCGAGAGACGCAAATCTTCTCCATCGACCATCATCTGGCCTACCTGCCCTGCAAAGTCGGACCGTCGCAGCTCTACGGCATTGAGACCAATGTCTATGCGCACGAGATGGCTTCGGTTGTGGTCTGGATTGGCTACCTGCAATGGCGCAGGGACAACGGCATGGGCGAGCCGGAAGAGCCGATCCTGCGCGTTCTCACCAACATCCAGCACCGCGACGCAATCATGGAATTGGACGCCAACGGCAATCCCAGGCTCGACTCCGCCGGCGATCCCAGCGAGCCGGCCTGGCCCAAGGTCGATTTCATCGTCAGCAATCCGCCCTTCCTCGGCGGAAAGCTGCTGCGGCGCAACCTGGGCGATGCCTATGTCGACAGCCTCCTCAAGCTCTACCGCGAACGCGTTCCCGCCGAGGCTGATCTGGTCACCTATTGGTTCGAGAAGGCCCGCGCAATGGTCGAGCGCAAGCAGGTGCGCGCCGTGGGACTGGTCGCCACACAAGGCATCCGCGGCGGGGCCAACCGCGAGGTGCTCAAACGCGTCGCCGAAACCGGCAATATCTTCATGGCCTGGAGCGACCTCGACTGGATCAACGAGGGCGCGGCGGTACACATCTCCATCGTGGGCTTCGACGGCAGCGAGGAGCCGGGACACGTGCTCAACGGCGCGCCCGTCGAGGCGATCAACCCCGACCTGACCTCCGGCTCGGACGCAACGCGCGCCCGACTGCTTCCGGAAAACGCAAATCTCTGTTTTATGGGCACCACCAAGGCCGGTTCGTTCGATCTCGATCACGAGACTGCCCGCAGAATGCTTGATGCACCGCTCAATCCTAATGGCCGGCCAAATTCCGACGTGGTTCGCCCCTGGGTCAATGCTCTCGACATCACCCGCCGTCCACGCGGTATGTACATTGTCGATTTCGGTCTAGATATGCCGGAAGAGCAAGCCGCACTCTACGAGATGCCGTTCGAATATGTGCGCGAGCAAGTGTACCCCGAGCGCAAGTCCGATAATCGGGATCTTGGCGAAAAGCCGAAATGGCTACATGCCCGCCCACGACCGGAGCTCAGGGCAGCGCTCGCAAATTTGGACCGCTACATCGCCACGCCTGCGGTCTCCAAGCACCGCACATTCGTATGGTCGTCGGCCGAGGTCTTGCCCGACCACGCAGTTTTCGCCATCGCCCGAGACGACGACTACTTCTTCGGCGTGCTCCACTCCCGCGCGCACGAGGTGTGGGCAAGGGCGCAAGGCACCCAGCTCCGCGAAGTCGAAAGCGGATTTCGTTACACGCCTACGTCGACCTTCGAGACCTTCCCGTTCCCCTGGTCGCCCGGCACGGAGCCCAAGGATTCACCGCTGGTCAAGGCCATCGCCCAAGCGGCACGGGAACTCGTCGAGCAGCGCGATAACTGGCTCAATCCGCCAAACGCCGCGCCGGAGGAACTGGCCAAGCTGACGCTGACCAACCTCTACAACAAGCGCGCCAAGGGCAAGTGCGCTTGGCTGGAAAACGCCCACCGAAAGCTGGACAAGGCTGTCTTTGCCGCCTATGGCTGGCCCACCAGTCTCTCAAACGAAGAGATTCTCTCTCGTCTCCTCATCCTCAATCACGAGCGCGCACCCGTCGCCTCGGCGTAAAACATCCGACTCTCTGGAAGCCCCGCCGCTTGCCAACCCCTGCCGCCCCGGTAAGTATCCTCCGGCCCTGCCGGAGGATACTTACCTCCGCCGCTACTCCGCCCGCAACGCGTCCATGGGGTTGATCGACGCCGCCCTTCTCGCCGGAATCCAGCACGCCACGAACGCGACGCACGCCAGAATCGCCGGCACAACCGCAAAGGTCGCCGGATCGTGCGGGCTGATGCCGTAGAGAAAACTCGAGACGAGCTTCGCCAGCATCCAGGCCGCGGGCCAGCCAAGCGCCAGCGCCAATGCCGCCAAGGTCATTCCCTGCCGCACCACGAGCCGCTTCACTGCATCTCGCCTCGCACCCATTGCCATGCGTATCCCGATTTCCCGCGTCCGATGGCTCACGACAAAACTCATTACGCCGTATAGGCCTACGGTCGCCAGCACGAGGCCGATGCCGCCGAAAATACCGAAGAGCGTAGCCGCCAGCCGCGGCAGGAAGAAGGCCGACCGCACGTGCTCTTCCATCGTCTCGTCGTTAAAGATCGCCATCGTCGGATCGAGCGCGTGGATCTGTCGCCGCACGGCTTCTCTCAGCGCCGCGGGATTTGCTACCGCGCGGATCACCAACGTATAGCCGACGAACGAGGGGTCGGCGCCCACGCTCTGTCGCAACGAGCGGTACAGCACCGGCCGCACGCCTTCGCCCAGCGTGCGCGACTTCATGTTCCCGGCGACGCCGATAATCTCGTAGGTCGCTCCGCCGCCTGAGACGCGCCGGCCCAGCGGGTTTTCACCACCGAAGGCGCGCTCGGCAAACGCGCGGTTCACGATCGCGACCTTCGGCCCGGTCGCAGATTCCCCGCCGAAATCTCGTCCGGCAACGAGCGGAATTCCCATGGTTTCCAAATAGCCTGGCGTGGCCATGAACAGATCGGCGATGACCGGACGGGTGACCGTGCTGGCGACGCCCTCCGCAGTCATGCCGTCGCTGCGGCCGCCGATCGAGAGCGGCACGTAGTCCGTGACGACCGCCGAGATGACACCCGGCTGCGCGGCTGCTCGCTCCCGCAGTTGGCTCAGGAATTCGACAGTGCGTGCTGCCGTGTAGCCGTGCAGTCGAGGGTCGATCGACATGACAAGCAGGCCCTGCGGACGGAAACCGATGTCGATGCTCGCGGCGCTCTCCAGGCTGCGCAAAAACAACCCCGTCATGCTGAGCAGCACCAGCGACATGGCAATCTGCGTCGTCACCAGCACGCTGCGCAATCGCAACCGGCGTCCCGGCCGGGACAATGATTCCTCTCCTCGCAGCGTGCTCGCCAGTAAAGGACGCGAAGCGGCCCACGCGGGCGCCGCGCCCAGCAGAAGTCCGCTCACGACACTCAACGCAAAGGCGTACGCCATCACCCGCCAATCCACATTCACGTTCAGATCCAGCGGAACCGGCGCCGGCAGGCGAAACGCATTCAGCCCTTGCGTGGTCCAGAGCGACAATATTGCGCCCACCGCGCCGCCGCCCAAACCCAGCAGCATGCTTTCCAGCAGCAGTTCACGGCGTAGCTGTCCGCGCGTGGCGCCCAGCGCAAGGCGGACCGCCAGGTCGTGCTGCCGCGCTGCCGCCTGCGCAAACAGCAGATTGGCCACGTTGGCGCAGGCAATCGCGAGCACCAGCAACACAACCAGCGTCAGCGCGGCAAGATAGATGTACACGCCGCGGCGCATGCTGCCTGGTTGCAGGCTGCCTGCCTGACACACAACAAATGAAATGCCTTTCTCGGTCGCGGGATAGTTCTGGGCCAGGCGTTTTGCAACTGTTCCCAACTCGGCCTCGGCCTGCGCCGTTGTAACGCCCGGCTTCAGCCGTCCCACCACCAGAAGCCAATGAAAATAGCGTTCGTTTTCCTTGCCCAGGCCGGGCGACAGCAGGCTGGCATTCCCCAGCGGCACCCAAAACTCGGAGTAGAGCATCTGATCGACGCTGTGAAACTCCGGCTGCGCCACGCCCACCACGGTGAAGGTGCGCCCCGAGAGGACCACACCCTTGCCAACGATCTCTTTGTCGCCGCCGAAACGCCGCTGCCAAAGGCCCGAGCTCAATACCACTTCGGGCGCGCGATCGTCGTTGCCCAGAAATCCGCGGCCCAGCACCAAATGCACTTGCGTGACATCGAAGAAGTTTGGCGTCACCGCCTGTCCCCACACCCGCTCCGGTTCTCCGCCGCCGCCGATCGAAGCCGGCAGAATTCCGTAGTAGGCGGCAACGCCGGAGAAAGAGTGCGTCTGGTCACGCACATCCTGGAAATCCGGTTTTGAGAACTCGTCGCAGCACAAACCTCCGTCGTGCGTAATCCAAAGCGCCACCAGGCTCGCGGGGTCGCCAACCGGAGCCGGGCGCAGCACGAATCGGCTGACCATCGAGAAGATCGTGGCGTTGGCGCCGACGCCCAGCCCGATCGAGAGCACCGCCGCCGCCGTCACGCCGCCGTGCTTCCTGAGAGTGCGAAAGGCATAGCGAATGTCGCGCGCCAGTGATTCCAGCCAAGGCAATCCGCCCCGCTCGCGATAGGCAGTCCGCACTTGCTCCACACCGCCCAGCCGGATGAGCGCCCGTCGCCGTGCCTCTTCCCGCGAAAGCCCCTCGCGCAGGCCCCGCTCCGTATCCAGCTCCACATGCATCCCGATCTCTTCGTCGAAGTCGCGATCGGCCCGCCCCCGGCCAAACGTGCCCCGCAGCCGCTTCCACAGAACTCGCAGCGCCTTCATCGCAGCCTCCTTCACCCTTCGTTCTCCCCCAGCGGCTTCAAGAACCGATCGAGGATCGCGGTCGTCTGCTCCCAGTCCCTGGCCTCTTTGCGAACCTGCTTTCGCCCAGCCGCCGTCAGCTCGTAGAACTTCGCGCGCCGGTTATTCTCCGACGTCCCCCAGCGCGAGCGAACCCATCCCTCCTGTTCCAGCTTCAGCAGCGCCGGATACAGCGTTCCGTAGTTCAACTCCAGCAGTTCGCCGCTCGTCTGCTCGATGCGCCGCGCCAGCCCATACCCGTGCTGCGGCCCCATCGTTTCCAAGGTACGCAACACCATCAGCGCCAGCGTCCCCTGCCACACATCGGCCTTGTCGCCCATCCCGCTTCCTCCTATGGGGAACCAATGCAGGACACCGTACAGGCTTTCCTATGGGAATGCAATACGAGACTTCCTTGAAAAAAGTTCCATCCTCGCGACGCCTTTCTTTTTGTGGCTAGGGTGGAATCGGTACCTGAAACGGGGTGCCCCACCCTCGCGACGTCCTTGCTTTTGTCGCTAGGCTGGGATGGGCGCTGAAAGCTGATAGCTGAAAGCTGCCTTTCTGATCCCTGATCCCTGCCTCTCCCATCGCGCGGCCAAACCCCGCCGCAAACCGCGCCGTAGGCGCAGTGATCGTTAGCCCCGCGCCTCGGCGTGGGGAACACGAACACCACCCATTCTCTGAAAAACAAAGTCCGCGGCGAAGCCGCGATGAAACCCGGCCCGCCTCACCCACGCGCTGTCATCCTGAGCGAGGTCGCCACAGCGGCCGAGCCGAAGGACCTGCGGTTGCCTTTGCCCTGAGCTTGCCGAACGGGGACCTGCGGTTGCTTCTCGTCTCGCATCAGGGCGCGACTTCGCGGCTTGCTGAAAAGCAGCGGAGAGAAACGGCCTTGTAACAAGGGCACGACTTCGGTCCTGCCGAAAACCGTCACCACTCTTTTTTAGAAACAAAGTACGCGGCGAAGCCGCGATGAACCCAGCCCGCCGGGTACCCTCTGGGTGCGGGCGTCAGACTATAGCCGCGGGCACAAACCTGTGGCCCCCGCCCACCCATTTTTCGAGAAACAAAGTACGCGGCGAAGCCGCGATCAAACCCCCGTAAGGATTGATCGCGTCGCACGAGTCCTGATAATCTCCCATCCTCGTTCAATTCGCACCGCAACTCCTTCGCCGGACTGGTTTATGATCCCCAGTGACACTATGAGGCGGGTCCTTTCCATCGACGGGGGTGGCATCAGAGGAGTATTTCCGGCCGCGTTTCTTGCGGCTGTCGAGGAAACGATCGGAAGACCGATTTCCGAGTACTTCGATTTGATCGTCGGAACCTCAACGGGGGGCATAATTGCACTTGCGCTGGGGAGCGGTATTACCGCGAAGGACATGCTCTCCTTCTATGAGTCACAAGGCCCGAAAGTCTTTGCCGGCTCGCGACTCTTCAGCTCCGTTCGACATTGGGGAACAGCCAAATATGATCCGGAGCCGCTCCGCGAAGCCCTCAAAAGCGTTTTCGGTGAGCGCTATATCGGGGACTGCAACAAGCGCCTAGTGATACCGTCCTTCAATCTGGAAACGGGAGAGGTTTACATCTGGAAGACCGCGCACCATCCGAGCCTGCAACGGGATTACAGATGCAAAATCCTCGAGGCAGCAATGAGCACGGCAGCCGCACCCACCTACTTCCCAACTCATCGAACCGCGTCTGGGGTGCCGTTGTTGGACGGAGGAGTTTGGGCGAATAACCCGGCCGCCGTAGCTGCGGTAGAGGCGATCGGGCTCCTCGGTTGGCCGCGAGAAGAAGTGCGCATTTTGAGCATCGGATGTATTTCGAAGCCACTCGCCATTAACTGGGCAAGACGATGGTCAGTAGGAAAGGGCTACTGGGCTCTAAAGGCCGTAGATCTCCTGTTGCATGCTCAGCAGACCTCGGCGAACGGAATGGCCCAGCACCTATTGGGCGACAAAGGAAATTTTTTCCGAATCTCCCCTGCGGTAGGAAACTCCTTTTATCTAGACAGGGTTTCCGACATCCCGTCACTTAGAGGCCTAGGGGAGTCGGAGGCTAGGATGCATTTACCCAAGCTGCGCACTGTGTTCTTCTCTGCCCCAACGGAAGACGCCTTCGTGCCGGTTTACAAGGTTCAGCGCTAGCGGCCGCTGGCCAAGGCGATCCGAATATTGCGAGCGGACGACTTCGCCGATCGCGGCTCCCAGACGCCCGTCGAATCCGCGCGCGACTTTGCAGCCTACAGATGCTTACGAAACCATGAGCGACTTGCGAGCTTCCGGAACCTGCGAATTCTCCGGTTGAATCGGCACTTTCCGAGTCGCCGCCCGCAATCGCACGGACACGGTAGTTTGTTGGCACGCCGCTTCTTCATCGCCAGCAATCGAATCACTTGCTCCGCCTGGTCAGGTCTCGCGAGAGAAAACAGATCCATGTAGTCTCTAAGCTCACCGGGCCTGTCGTGATCCAATTCGCTAAAAGGAAGTGCCCCCCCGAATTGCAGCTTGTGACTTACTGCATACAAGTACGGAACCAGACATTCAGAGGCAAAGCCGGGCAAGGTGGGTCGATTCGACAACCTCAAAAGAAGTCGGAGCGGGGAACCCAAACATAAGGTGCCGTCACGGTTGACGTGGAACGCACCTTTCCGCGGAATCTTGCTCCCAAGTTCTTCAACGACCGGAAGGTCGGCGGGAAAAGCATCTGGGACAGTGACCCGAAGTCGATACGAGTCGACAATCTGGACCCGATCCGTTGCTGCTGCGCAGAACTGGAATTCTCCCTCGATTAGGATTTTTGGACCAGTGATCGGCAGGAGGCCCATCCCCGGATAATCATGCAAGAATTCCACTAACCCGGGGACCGTCACGCAATCACTCCGATCCTACCTCTTCCATGGCCTAGCCGGCGCATCATGGATCACATGAGTCTTGGGAGAGAACATCACTGCGGGCACCGGAATGACGAGCTTCGCCCGAAGGGCAGACGAATCGAGCCGCAAGCCAAGCTTTTTGAGCGCTTGCTCTGAAATGAAATCCGAGTCCGTCGAGCCCCAAATCAAGCCGAAATCGGCCCGCGCTTTTGCCAACCAAGCGTCGAAGTTATCCGCCAGCCTTTCCCTCCGTCCCTCTTCTGTGGACCACTTGTCAGCGAAATCCTCCGCCGGGTTGACCGGATTGGGAACTCGCGGCACCTGGGAACTGACGAGCCCGCCCATATCCGTCAAGACTCGCTCCAATGCGTCGCCTAGGTCGGCCTCTCCCCGGTACGCGCGAGCTGCAAGGGTTGTGATGATGATTGAGATAGGTTGGGCGTCCGGATTCGTTCGGAACATGATGTCGCGGTGGCGTTTTAGCAACTGCACGCATCGCTGCAGAGGAGTCTTCCAACGAAACGCCGGTAAATCGTCAATCGTCGCAGCGCGAGCCTCGGCGACGCGCTTCTCGAGCAGCGTCGTTGCCAACCTCATTCTCGACTCGAACCAGCGGGCGTACCCTTGAGGATTGCTAACTTTCCAATCAGAACTGATCTGTCGATAGAGCGGATGCCGATCGTCGGTGATTGAGACAGTGAGGCCTGCCACTTGCTGGACCAGCGCCAGATCGGACCCGGCCTTCAACATGGCATCCCCAATGGACCTTCTGGAAACAAGCTCCGCGGGGATGCAGGGAACGATATCCATATGGAAGGTGAGCTTGTCCGCGTAGGCCAGTCGCCAACAGCGATGCTTCTCTCTCAGTGGTTCGGTGATCTTACGCGCCTGCCGATAGCCTTCTACCTCGGAGCCAACGAGACTCTTCAGCCCTTCCTGAGTCACATTCCCCATCGTGAGGCCACCCTCAAGGTTGCAGCTGAGGTCCAAGTCGTATGCGGCTTTCTCACTTAGCGGGCGGTTCACGGTTCCGAGACGGAACGAGCCCTGAGCCGAGATGTGCGGATCGTACTCACCGCAGCTGGACTCAGGTCGGCCCAACCAAACGCCCAAGTCCTTGTACCGCGCTTCAGCGAGTTCGTAGGAAGAATCAGGAATTTCGATCGAGGCCGCGACATCCTCGAAGATCCGGTGGCGATTGGATTCAGTCATAGCTCCCTCACCGCATCCCGATTGCCGTCTCTCTCCGATGGCGATCGGCAGCGCTCTAGATTCTTGTCCAAGGTCGGAAAAGGCTGCTGGGCGAGGCTTGCGGGGAGGACCGTTCAGGCCTTACTGCAAAGTCTATTACTCAATCAAGACAAAATCTGACCTATGTTACATTCTGCCCCCATATGTAGAGTATGTCAAGTTTGGCGCACAACATATACGGCCACCCGCACGTGCGCCGGACGAGGCCTCGGCCCCGGGATCCCGCCCTGACCCCAAAAGGTCCCGTCCGTCCCTAGTTGTGTAGTGTCAACAGGTTGTTCCGATCGAGGCCAGCGCGGCTGATGGGAGTGTTGTTGGCGAGGCTGGCGTGGGGTCTATGCCAGTTGTACAAGTGGATCCAGCAAGGT
>JBEKUS010000096.1:0-15725 GCA_049514795.1 Occallatibacter sp. | reverse complement strand
CCATGCCGGCAGGTCAGAGCGCCTCATCAAGTCCATGATGAAACGGTACACGGATTCGAATCGTCTGTCAAATCGTATAATACTATTGTACGGACCAGATATCAGGACGGGCGTGGCCCACGCAAAGCCCTCCACAAGCCTGAGGCGGAAGGCCCCGAGCCTCCCGGCGTCCGGCTTCTTGGCTGCCCGCTCAAGAACATTGCAAAAATGGTATACTAGCCTCATGCGATGGTCTGTCGGATTTCTCGATGAGGAGACCAAGGCCGCACTCGACGCGTTCCCTCCGGATATCCGAGCCAGTTTCCAGCGCATCGTGGAACTCATCGAGGCCCATGGCCTGGAGCGCGTCCGCGAGCCCTACCTGAAGCACATGGAGGGACCGCTCTGGGAGATGCGCTTGAAAGGCAAGAGCGGAATTGCCCGAGCCATTTACGTAACGACCACCGGCATGCGCATCGTCGTTGTGCATGTTTTTGCCAAAAAGACCCAGAAGACGCCGCGCAAGGAAATCGTTCAAGCCCTGAAGAAGGCGAGGGAAGTTCAATGAAGCCGAAATTCATCCCCGTGGAAGAGTCTTTCAAGCAGTGGAAGAAGGACCCGAAGTACATTGCGGCCTATGATGCGCTGGAAGCGGAGTTCGCCCTTGCTTCAGCCATGATCAAAGCGCGGGCCGCAGCGAATATGACACAGGAGCAGGTTGCGCGGGAGATGGGGACGACGCAAGCAGTGATCGCGCGGTTGGAGAGCGGAAGGGTTCAGCCATCGACGCGCACGCTGGAACGATTTGCCAAAGCCACTGGAACGCGCTTGCGCATCAGTTTCGCGCATGAACGTTGAGAACCGAAGCCTCCCGCTGCCCGCGGTGACGCTCAGAAGTTGAACCGCCCCGTCAACTCCAGGCTGCGCGGGCCGGCGCCTTCGGCCGTTTGGAGAGCGGTGATCGTGCCGAAGCCGGCGGAGTCGACCTGCATGTTGGGCGGCTCGTAGTTGCGGTGGTTGAAGAGATTCGCCGCCTCGATGCTGAAGCGGAAGCCAGTTTGCTCGCGGATCGAGACGCTCTTCATCAGGGAGAGCGAGAAGTTCGCGGTGCCGGGGCCGACGACGCCGCCCACGGGCGCGTTGCCGAATCGGCCGATGCCGGTCAGGTTTCCCGAGCTGTAATCGGCGGCGAGGTTCTGATACGGGAACGCGGCGGGATTGAGCCACTGCGACGTGGTGCGATGGGAGGCGTAGAGCGGCACGCCGCGCAACTGGTCGGTGCGCGCCAAGCCGACGGTGGTGAGGATGTTGGTGTTGGCGGGATCGACGGTCTGCTCGTAGGGCGTGAGGAAGGGGCCGGACTGCAGCACCGTGACCCCGGCGAGCTGCCAATTGCCGGCAACGGCGTTGACCACGCCGCCGTGGGTGAGCCAGCGCTGGCCGCGGCCGAAGGGCAGGTTGTAGAGATACGTGGCGAGGAAGCGATGGCGGCGGTCGTAGACCACGTTGCCGTAGTCGAGGCCGGGGTTGAAGCGGTCGGTGATGTAGACGCCGCCGGCAACGGCAAATGCGGTGGGCGCGACGCCGCCGGCGTTGGAGAGGTCGCGCGTGAAGGTGTAGCTGGCGTCGTAGCTCAGAGACTTGCCATTGTGACGCGAGACCTCGACCGTGCCGGACTGGTAGTTACTGAAGGAGGCGTTTTCGACGCTCTGGATCACACTCCAGGTAGGGTAGGGGCGGCTGACGGCGGCAGTTGAGTAGCCGTCGGTGTTCGCGGGCACCTGGTTCAGGTCTTCCATCGCTTCAAGATTCGCGCCGTGACTGCCCGAGTAGGAGAGGCGGAGGCCCGTGCTCGCGCCCAGGTTCTGCTCGAAGGTCAGGTTCCACTGCTGCACGGTGGGGTCTTTGTAGTGGATGGGGAAGGCGTAGTAGAAACCGCCCATTCCGGTGGCCGCGGGGTTGAAGGGATTGGCCAGCGAGAGCAGCGGGGTGACGCCGTCGGTGTCGAAGTCCTGGTTGAAGGTGGGCACGTAGCTGGCGGCAACGGCCCACCCGGCGACCAGCGAAAAGCCGAGCGGAGTCTCGATGAAGCGGCCCCATCCGCCGCGCAGGACGGTCTTGTCGTTGCCCCAGGGGCGCCAGGCGAAGCCGACGCGCGGTCCGAGATCGCTGGTATCGGTGAAGCGGAGCGACTGGGGGATGCCAGCCTGCGAAGCGGTGAGGACCGGAGTGGGCGCAATGCCGGCGCGGAAGTCCTGGGATGCGCTCTTGCCGGCTTGCGCGTTGGGAACGACGACCGCGCCGTTCACCGTCGTCACGCCGTCGGTGCCGATGCCTTTCCAATCGGGCATGAAGGTGGCTGTGTTCCAGTGCGTGTCGTAGACAGGCGGATGCAGCTCGTAGCGCAGGCCCAGGTTCAGCGTCAGATTCTGCGTCAGTTTCCAGTCGTCCTGCGCGAACACCGCGCCGGAATAACCGCGGCCATCCATGGTGGGGTTGTTGGTGGAGCTGAACTCGGTGTAGTCGGGGTAGCCGAGAAGGAACGCGGCATAGGGATCACCGATGGCCTCACCGACGCTGGAGCTGCCGTTGAAGACATACCAGCCGGAGCGATAGTTACCGTAGACGTTGTCGTCGTGGTCGGCAAGGCGCTTGAAGTCCACTCCGAACTTGAAGGTGTGCGCGTGGCGGGTCCAGGTGACGTTGTCGAGGAGCTGCACGATCTGGCCGCGCTGCATGCCGGGGTTGCCTGCGCCGGTGGACATGAATCCGTTGATGAGAACCTGCGGCGCCTCGGCCCACTGCGTGTCGGGCTGAGGTACGACGGAGGAGAATCCGGTTTGGGTCAGCAGGTCGGCTGTGGAGTAGCTCTGCGTCTCCGAGGCGTGCTGGGCGTTGAAGCCGCTGCGAAACTCGTTCAGCAGGCTCTGATTGAAGATGTAGTTGTAGGCAAAGGTGAGACCTTCGTCGATCTCGGGCGTGTTGTAGGCGCCCTGGAGCGGGCTGCCGGCCTCGGCGCAGTAGGTGTAGACACAGGTGGCCGAGGGCGCGGTGAGAATCTGGCGATTCTTGTAGGAGAAACGCGCGAAGATCGACTGGCGCGGAGAGAGCGTGCGGTCGAGGCGAATGTCGCCCTGGTTGGCGGAGATCGGCGAGGGGAAGTTGGTCTGGTAGTTGTTCGCGTAGGAGTCGGGAGAGCCGTAGTTGGGCGCCGGGAAGAGGTATTTGAGCGTGGCGGCGGCAACCGGGCCCGGGGTGACCGCGGAGGGATCGATGGGCGTGCCGTCGGGCAGCGAGATAGCGTTGACGCCCTGCGCGGCAAGATAGTTGGTCAGGTCGCCCGAGCGCATGGCCGACGAGGGAACGCTGAGCAGGATGGGCGTCTCGCGTGGCAGGCGCAGACCCTCGTAGCTCAAGAAGAAGAAAGTGCGATCCTGCTTTTCGCCGAGGAACGGGACGGGCAGAGGGCCGCCCAGCGTGGCGCCGAAGTCGTTCATGAGGATGCGCGGCTTGGTGAGCGCGAAGGCGTCGTTGGCGTTGAAGACGGTGTTTTCGTGATTCTCGAAGAGGCTGCCGTGGAAGTTGACGGTGCCGGCTTTGGAGACGGTGGTGATGTCGGCGACGCCGGAGAATTCGGCGCTGTTGTTCGACTCCGAGACGCGAATCTCCTCGATGGAGTTGAAGGAGGGGAACATCTCGTTGACCGGGCCGGAGTACTCGACGCCGACCGAGGAGATGCCGTCGATGGTGACGCTCAGCAGGGCGGGCGTGGCGCCCATCACGGCCAGGCCGCCGCTGTCGTCGGTCTGCACGCCCGACTCGGTGGTAAGCGTGGAGATGGGGCTGGTGGAGCCGGTGGAGCGCGAATAGATGGCGACGGGAAGGTCCACGAGCTCGTCGCCGAGCTTGGTCTGGGCCACGTTGGAGACGTCGGTGGTGATCACCGGGACCGCGTCTTCCCTGACTTCGACGGTTTCGCTCTGGACGCCGGGACGAAGCGTGGCGTCGATGCGGCGCGTTTCGCGCGCGGCGAGCTCGATCCGGGACAGCGATTCGGTCTCGAAGCCAGGCGCGGCGATGGTGAGCCGATAAAGGCCCACATCGACGTTCCTGAATGCGTAATTGCCGGTCGAGTCGACCATGGCGATCAGCGTGCTCTGCGTGCCGGTGTTCTGGAGCGTTACACGGGCATCCTGAATGCTGGCGCCGGTCGTGTCGCGCACGATGCCGAGGATGACGCCGAATGTGGATTGTGCAGGGATGCAACCGGCAGCGAGCGCTACCAGGCAACAGAGGAGAAACGACCGACAGGCGGAACGTCGGCGGGACCGCGTAGAGCGGAAGGCTCCTTCCATCGACTCACCCTTCGAGCAAGCCCTAGAGAGAGAATCTCTTTCGCTGCTTCGTTGAAATAGGAATCATGTTCAATTTAATGCACGATGAACGGTGAGGATAACTGTCAAGCGGACGAAGCGATATTTCTTGTGGAAAAACCGGAAAATCGTTCCCGCGGCCGGCCAGGAGGCGCCAAGCCGAAGACGGCCGACTCGCGGCGCGGCTGCGGCGAACGCCGCGATCTGAGAGGCGCGATCTGCGCCTGGGCTCTTGTGAGAGGCGCGCGTAGTACGCGACGGCAAAGCGGGCGAGAGTGGCGAATCGCCGCGATTGACGCGGGGATTCACGCAGCTCCGCTTCAGACCGGCGCCTTTTCGAACGACGCGATGAAGTGAATTCCAGGGACCGTGACTCCCTGCAGGCGGTCGTCGCCGGTCAGAAACAGGTCGCATCCAGCGGCGCCGGCGATCGCCAGGTGAATCGCATCCGGCAGTTTGACCGTCTCTTGAGTCCTGATCCGGGCGAAGGTCTCCACGGCGTGCTCCGCAAACGGCAGCACGACGATTCCCTTCCCTTTGAAGATCTGGCGATAGCGATGTACAAGGACGTGGTCCCCGTGCTGGAGCGGGGCGGCGAGAATCTCTCCGAGGCTCATGACGGAGATGAGGATTTCGTCTCTCCGCGCGGAGAATGCCCGAAGCAGATGCCGAGCGCGCGCGGCCCGCGGGCTTGCGCCCTCGATCAGGTAAAGGAAGAAACTCGTGTCCAGAAAGATGCGGCTCATTCCCATCCCTCGCGCAGCTTGCGCACGAACTCGTCAGGGTCCACGTCTTTCCAGTACTGTTTCCCGAGCCCTTCGAGCTCGAAGAGCGTCCCAAGCCACTGCTCCGCCGGCCTGGGGGGCTCGTCTGAAGCTTGAGAGGACAGTCGGTCGGCGATTGACGGACTCTTGCCGTTCATCGCGGCGCTTTTCTCATACCGCCATTTGGCCCAACCCAGGAGCGGGTGGTACTTCTCCGGAATCTCCTCGGCGTCGGGATAGAGCTTTCCAGTTCTCTCCGGATGAACCTCATCGCCGGGCAACAACAGTCTGCGCGTGTGCTTTCCGGTTGCGAAGAGCATTCGATGCCGGGCGGGATTCGGTACGCGATTCGCGACACAGTGCAGCGAAGCATGCACGTTGATGCCTGAACGCAAGCTCCCGTGAATCCCTTCGCGGGCGACGCGATCGACAATCTCGGAGATGCTGAAGTCCGGGCGATCCGGCTGCTCGCGATGCAGCAAAGCGGTCGCCAGAAACACCTCTGCCGCACAGGTGATCGCGACGTTATCCATCGAAGCCGACATGCAGAATCCCATCCGAGGCGCTGCTCTGCCTCCTGAGGAGAATACCGGCGCGACGGTATTGTGTCAATTGTCTCAATGAGACATTAGAGTATTCTCATGATCTGCTCTGCGCGGCTTCATCGTAGACCTGGACATACTCCTTCGCCGGGCCGGACCAACTGTAGTCCTGCGCCATGCCGTTGCGCATCAGGCGGGTCCAGCTCTTGTTGTCGCGAAAGGCCTCGAGGGCGCGGTCGATTTCGGCTAGCAGTGCGCCGGGATCGACGCCCTCGAACTTGAAGCCGGTACCGGTGCGTTTCTTGGGGTCCCACTCCTCGATGGTGTCGTCGAGGCCGCCGGTGGCGCGGACGATGGGCACGGTGCCGTACTTGAGCGAGTAGATCTGGTTCAGGCCGCAAGGCTCGTAGCGCGAAGGCATCAGGAACATGTCGGAGCCGGCCTCGATCTTGTGGGAGAGGGCATCGTCGTAGCCGATGCGCACGGCCACGTGGTCGGCGTGGCGGAAGGCCCAATCGCGGAAGAGATGCTCGTAGTAGGAATCACCGGAGCCGAGCGCGACGACGACGAGGTCGCGCGCAGCGATGTCTTCGGCGATTTGCGCCACGATGTCGAAGCCTTTCTGAGTGGCCAACCGCGAGACGATGCCGATAACCGGCAAGGTGTCGGGGATTTTCTCGAGTCCGAATGCATGAAGCAGGTCGGCGCGGCAGGCGCGCTTGCCGGAGAGATCGGCCGGCTTGTAGTGCGCCGCAAGATTGCCGTCGGTCGTTGGGTTCCAGAGCGCGTAGTCCACGCCGTTCAGGATGCCGCGGAGGTCGGCGGCGCGGCGGCGCAACACAGTGTCGAGCAGCTCGCCGAATTCCGGCCTCTGGATCTCCTGTGCGTAACGGCGGCTTACGGTGGTGAGCAGATCGGAGTAGACCAGGCCGCCCTTGAGGAAGTTGAAGCGGTCGAAGTGTTCCACCCGGTCCATGGTGAAGATGTCCCAGGGAAACAGCAGGTCCTCGGTGGTTTGCGGAGGAAACTTGCCCTGGTAGGCGGCGTTGTGGATGGTGAGCACAGCGGCCGCACCGCGCAGCACCGGATCGGCCGCATAGACGGTCCGCAGATAGACCGGAATGAGCGCGGCCTCCCAGTCGTGGACGTGAAAGACGTTGGGCACGCCGAGTTGCTTGGCGGCCTCGATGACGGCGCGGCAAAACAGGCCGAAGCGCTCGGCGTTATCGGGATAGTCGGCACCGCCGGGCCCGTAAAGCTCCTTGCGGTCGAAGAGCTCTGGACAATCGACGAAATAGAATTGCACGCCGTCGCGCTTGCCGCCGTCGACGATACCGGCAAAACGGTTGTAGTAGCGGAAGGGGATGGTGAGCGAGCGGAGGGCGTAGACCGGCTCGCCCTCGATGTGGCCGCGGACGCGCGTATAGAACGGAAGATAGACCGAAACCTCGTGGCCGAGCTTGACCAGCTCGCGCGGCAGGGCGCCGACCACGTCGGCCAGGCCGCCCGTCTTGGCAAACGGCGTGCATTCCGAGGCAGCAAACGCAATGTGCATGCGGCAGTCTCCTCCTTCCGAGTCAAGGGTCAGTCTACACCGCGGCGATGTTGGCGGACGGCTGCAATGACTGGAAGGCGCAGGATGCCGGCCGCACCGCAACGGGGAGCTCTCTGACCTATCATGGTTGGGGCGCGCCAACCGCCTTCTTCGTGCGCAGATTCGCCGCAATGGAGCGCGAGCGTCCTGTTTAACCCATCGTGATGAGGTTCGTTGGAAGCCTATATGAAAAACACGTTCCGTTTATCTGCCGCGGCTTTCGTCCTGTTCCTGCTCTTCCCTGCTCTCAGTGCCGCTCAGAGTTCCGCGGCCGCTGCCCCCGCCGGAGCCGCCGCGCCGCCGCACACATTCCGCATCGAGGGCGGAAGGTTCCTGCTGGATGGCAAGCCGTTCCAGGTCATCTCCGGCGAGATGCACTACGCGCGCATTCCGCGGGAGTATTGGCGGGCGCGGCTGCGCATGGCCAGGGCGATGGGCCTGAACACGATCACGACTTACGTTTTCTGGAACTTCCACGAGCCGCGGCCCGGAGAGTACGACTTCAGCGGGCAGCACGATGTGGCGGAGTTCGTCCGCGAGGCGCAGAGCGAAGGGCTGTACGTGAATCTGCGGCCCGGGCCGTACTCCTGCGCGGAGTGGGAGTGGGGCGGCTTCCCGGCGTGGCTGCTGAAGGACCACGGCATCGTGGTGCGCAGCACGGACCCCAGGTTCATGGAACCGGCGCGGCGCTGGCTGCTGCGCCTGGGCAAGGAGCTGGCGCCGCTGCAGCTTGCCAATGGCGGGCCGGTCATCGCCGTGCAGGTTGAGAACGAGTACGGATCGTTTGGCAACGATCACGGCTACATGGAACAGATTCGCCAGGACCTGGTGGACGGCGGGTTCGACAAAACCGTGCTCTACACAGCCGACAACCCCGAGAACATCCCCAACGGCGGATTGCCGGAGCTGCCGGCGGTGATCAACTTCTCTCCGGGCCACGCGCGAGAGTCCTTTGAGGCGCTGCACAAGCTGCGGCCGGATGGCCCGTTCATGGCGGGTGAGTGGTGGGACGGCTGGTTCGATGCCTGGGGCGGCCCGCACCACACGACCGGCGGCAGGATGCAGGCGGACGAGCTGGAGTGGATCCTCAAGCAGGGCTACTCGATCAGCATCTACATGGTTCACGGGGGAACGAGTTTCGGCTGGATGAACGGCGCGGATATGAACCACAAGCCGTACGCCCCTGACGTGACCAGCTACGACTACAACTCCGCAATCGACGAGAGCGGACGGCCAGCGGCGAAGTACTATCTCTTTCGCGATGCCATCGCGCGAGCCACGGGAATGACGCCGCCGCCCGTGCCGGTCGTCGATCCGCCGATCGCCTTGCCAGCCGCTGGGTTCACCCAGTCCGCATCCCTGTGGCAGAACTTGCCGGAGCGGGTGCGCACAGACCAGTTGCTCACGATGGAGGATCTGGACCAGGCATACGGGTACATCCTCTACCGGACCTTTGTGCCAGGCGCGGTCAAGGGCGACCTCGTCCTCGACGAGCTCCACGACTACGCGCAGGTGTTCGTGAACGGCAAGCTCGCCGGAACGCTCGACCGGCGCCTGGAACAGAACCGCCTCACCGTCGATTTGAGTGTGCCCGGATCGCGGCTCGACATCCTGGTGGAGAACTCGGGCCGCGTGAACTTCACGACGGCGATTCGCGGCGAACGCAAGGGCATCACGAAGCAGGTAACGCTGGCAGGAAAGCCGCTGACCGGCTGGCAAGTCTACTCGTTGCCCATGAGCGAGCCCGAGAAGCTGCACTTCCAGCCCGGGCCGTGCAGCGGAGCCTGCTTCTACCGGGGCACCCTGCAGGCGGACCGGCCCGGAGACACCTTCCTCGACACCAGCAGCTTCACGAAGGGCTTTGTGTGGGTGAACGGCCATCCGCTGGGGCGAATCTGGAACATCGGACCGCAGAAGACGCTTTACCTGCCCGGGCCGTGGCTGCGCCAGGGGGCAAACGACGTGATTGTGTTCGATCTCGAGGGCGCGCACGGCAGAACGGTCGAAGGGCGGGCTGCGCCGATCCTGGACGCCGCGGCGGGTCAGCAATAAGGGCGACCCGGAACCGACATCGGCCTAAGCTGCCGTAGAATTGCTTTCATACGACCATCAACTCCGACCGGGTATCGCGCGAGCGCAAGGATTGAGTGGGCCTGTGACTCATGGTCCGGCGTTGAGGAGCGAAGGCCGCCTCTTTACCGGAAGCAAGGACGTCAATTCGCTCGATCCGAGTAATGGGCTGTCGATTCAAATCCACTGCGGCGGTGTCGATTGACCACGGGCAAGATCCCTCAAGAGCCTGGACTCAACCAAGTTGCGCGGGCGGGGCAGAAGAGCTGGCTGCGGCAGCTTCTTCCCATCTTCGCGGTTGCATTCGCGATTCGCATCATCGTGGTGGTATTCACGTACCGCGACCTGCCCGATGCCGACAAGTACTACGAGGCGTTTGGCTGGGAGATGGGCTGGATTGCACGGGCGATCGCCGCGGGGCACGGGTTTTCGTCGCCATACTATCCTTGGAGCGGCCCGACGGCGTTGGAATCGCCGCTCTATCCCGGCCTGCTCTCGCTGGTCTTCCGGCTGTTCGGCATCTATTCCCTGACCTCGGCGTTTGTCATTCTGACGATCAACAGCCTGCTCTCGACGCTGACATGCATCCCCGTCTACTTCAGCGCCAAATACTCGCTGGGCGAGCGGGCGGCGCGGATCGCGGCGTGGGTGTGGGCGCTGTATCCGTTCGCAATCTACTTCTCCGCGGGACGCGTTTGGGAGTACTCGCTGACGGGGCTGCTGTTCACCACGTGCTTCTGCATCGCGCAGCGGCTGCATCGGTCGGCGAAGCCGCTAGCGTGGATCGGCTTCGGCGCGCTCTACGGGCTCACCGCGCACTCGAACCCGTCGATTATGTCGACGCTGCCGTTTCTGCTCGGCTTCGCGCTCTACCAGGCGCACCGTGAGGGCAGGCGCTGGATGCTGAACGGAGCCGCCGCCGTGCTGGCCTTCATCGCCGTGCTGACGCCGTGGACCGTCCGAAACTACCGGGCGCTGGGCGTACTGTGCCCGATCCGCGACAACATCTGGCTTGAGCTGTACGCCGACAACTTCGGCAACGCGATCAACGACCACACGTCGCCGCCAACCTGCGGCGGCCGCCCGTACCCGGCCAGCAACCCGGAGGAGCTGAAGAAATACCTGGCCATGGGCGAGATCCAATACCTCGCGGAAAAGCACGAGATGTCGCTGAACGATCTGAAGAACAATCCACATTACGGGTTCCTGATCGTAAAGACGCTGCGCCGCGTTGTGTACTACTGGACGGGCTACTGGAGCTTCTCGGCCCAGGAGCTGAGCGATCAGCCGTTCACTCCGGGACTGGCCTTCTACATCACGACCGTGACACTGTTCATGTTGCTGGGCATTCGAACGATGTGGCGAACGAAGCGCACGGCGTTGGTGCCGTATCTGCTGCTGATCGGCGTTTTCCCGATTACGTATTACCTCACGCATCCGATGATGGATTACCGCCAACCGGTTGAACCGGCGGTGATTGTTCTGGCGGTCGCGGGGGCGCTTTCGCTGCGCCGGGCGAAGGCCGGCAAGCAGGCGGCGACCGCGGAACCTGTGTAGCGCGGGACCAAATCGGTGCGGCGTGTGGCGGCGAATCGGCCGTCCACGATACCATCAAGCTCAATGCCCCGAACTCCGAATCCGGCGGGAGTCCCGTGACCCAGTCCTCCGGCTATCTGCGCCCGCGGCCCGATCCGGCGCTGCTGTCGATCGTGGTTCCCTGCTACAACGAGGAACAGAGCCTGCCCTTGCTCGATGCCGCGATCACGCGGTTCATCGACGCGTCGCCGTATCCGTGCGAAGTGGTGCTGGTGAACGATGGCAGCGCGGACCGCACCGTGGAGCTGCTGGCGGACTGGAGCGCGCGCGACCCGCGGATCAAGGTGCTGAGCCTCTCGCGGAACTTCGGGCACCAGTTGGCCGCGACGGCGGGCGTGGACCATGCGACCGGGGATGCGGTGGTGCTGATCGACGCCGACCTGCAGGACCCGCTCAACGTGATTCACGAGATGGTGGCGCAGTACCGCAACGGCTACGACGTGGTGTGCGGGCAGCGGAGCTATCGCGCGGGCGAGAATCTCTTCAAGCGGGCCACGGCGTGGGTTTTCTACCGCCTGATGCAGTTCTTCTTTCTCAAGTCGCTGCCGCGCGACGTGGGCGATTTCCGGCTGATGTCGCGCCGCTCGGTTGACAGCCTGCGCTCCATGCGCGAGTTGCACCGTTTTCTGCGCGGCATGGTGGCATGGGCCGGCTACCCGCAGATCTGCGTGCGCTACGAGCGCGAGGCGCGCGTCGCCGGAGAGACGAAGTATCCGCTGCGCAAGATGATCGGGCTGGCGTGGACCGCCGCGATCTCCTTTTCGCCGCTGCCGCTGCGTGTCAGCTTCTTCGCGGCAGGGTTGATGGCGCTGCTGGCGGTTGAAGAGGCGGTTCGCGCGCTGATCGCGCATTTCCACGGGCGCACGGTGCCCGGCTGGACGTCGCTGATGATCGTGATCTGCCTGAGCAATACTGCGCTGCTAGCGATCCTCGGAGTGCTGGGTGAGTACGTGGCGAAGATCTTCGAGGAAGGAAAAGGCCGGCCGCTATACATTGTGGCGGATACCTGGAACGTCCCGCAGCGGAGCGAGCGCGAGACGAGCGGGAAGGACCATTAAAGCGGTTCCAGAGTTCACCTGCCTAAGCTGGCGCCGTTCAAGGTGGCTCTTTCTTAACGAAAGAGCCACTCAGCTTCTACTGCTTCTGGGTACTGCTACTCTGGAACCACTGTAGGGCCGCGCCGGACCGCAAACAGCCATCGGCTATCCTGTCGTAGTACTCCGGAGGTTTCCCCATGTCTCCCTCCACAGCCGCATCGCCCGCCATTTCCACGCCCGCGGAGGAGATCGCGGCCGCCATCGAAGCCATCGGCGCGCTGCACGGCCTACCGCTCGAAGACCGCCTCTGGCTAGCGCGCCACGGGCAGGAGCTGAAGGCCAACGCCGGCGACATTCTGTTCGAGGAAGGCGCACCGGCCGAGCACATGATGCTTATCCTGAAAGGCGAGATCCACGTGCGCCGCCAGCACGGGGGGCCGATGGCGCTGTTTATCGGCCGCACCGGACAGATGACCGGCCTGCTGCCCTTCTCGCGCATGAAGGGTTACGGCGGCCAGGGATTCGCGGTGTCGCCGGTCTGGGCGCTGCTGATTCACCGCTCGCAGTTTCCCGAGATGATGGCGGCGATTCCGACGATGGCGCAGCGCGTGGTCTCGACACTGCTGGACCGGGTACGCGAGGTGACGCGGATCGAGCAGCAGGCCGAGAAACTGGCGGCGCTGGGGCAACTGGCAGGCAACCTGGCGCACGAGCTGAACAATCCCGCGTCCGCGGCGCAGCGCGCCGCGGCGAGCCTGCTGGCGACGTTGCGCGCCAACCGGGCCAGCCGCTTCAAGCTGATGAATCTGCATCTGACCGAGGAGCAGATCGGCAAGATCGCGGCGTGGGAGGAAAAGATCCTCCAGCGCACGGGCGATTCGCTGGAACCAGCCGCCGAGACGGACGCTCTCGGCTTCATCGCCCGTGAAGAATCGCTCCGCGCGTGGCTCAATGGCATCGGATGCAAAGACGCATGGGAGACCGCGGCGCAACTGGCCGAACAGGGTGTGACGGCGGCCGATCTCGACGAGCTGCGCGGGTTCCTCGGGGCAAGCGAGTGCTGCCTGTCGCTTGGGCACTTTGCCCGGTTCCTTCGCTCCGCGCGGGCGGCGGAGACGATCGTGAACTCGACGGCGCGGATCTTCGACCTGATCGACGCCGTCAAGGACTACTCCAACATGGACCGCGCGCCGATTCTGGAGGTGGACGTGGCGGCGGGGCTCGACGCTACGCTGCAGATGCTCCGCTCGCGGATGAACAACGTGGAGATCGAACGCGACTACGAGCCGGATCTGCCGCGGATCAGCGCGTATGGCGGCGAGCTGAACCAAGTGTGGACGGCGCTGATGGAGAACGCGCTCGATGCACTTGGGAGTCAGGGAAAGCTGCGCGTAGCCTGCAAGCGCGAAGGCGACATGCTGCTGGTGGAGGTTTGGGATACGGGTCCGGGCATTCCGGCCGAGATGCAGGAGCGCATCTTCGAGCCGTTCTTCACCACCAAGGCCCCGGGCACGGGGCTGGGACTGGGCCTGGACAACGCGATGCGCATCGTGCGCAAGCACCGCGGACATTTGAGCGTGAAGTCGGAGCCGGGCTCGACGTGCTTCCGTGTGCGGCTGCCGCTGGAGCAATTGCAGGCGTACTGAGAGACAGGGGGAATAGGGAGTAGGGAGCAGGGAGTAGGAAGTAGGACGTAGAAGACTCGGTTCGAACGGCAAATGCAGGACAGTGCAAGCGGAATGGAACGGGTGTAAGCTTGAGGTGGCGTCCCGGGGGCGAGGTACGGAGCCCGTTATGGCTGCTTTCATTCGCGGCAATCTTCTCATCGCGTTGTTTGCTGGTTTGGCATTGGTCTGTGGATGCGGCGGCAACCCAGCCGTCAACTGCAGCCTGGGCGATGTCGAAGTGAGGGTCACTCCGACCTCCGCAACAATCGACCACGCGGCGGCTCCGCCGGGGAACCAAATTCAATTTGTCGGGGTTGCGCAACCGACCGCTCCGATCGGTTGCCCGTTGCCCACGTGGGTCGCGATTTCTCACGCGACATGGTCAAATCCCGATCCCGTCGACATTCAGATCAGCAGCGCCAACGACGCCACAAACGGAACGGCCATCTGCAAATCGCCGACGAATGGCGCGGTCACACTAACTGGAACCTTCACCCAGGTGGTAACGACTCCGGTCGCAAAGACCGTTCAACTGACCTGCAACTGATGAGGAGACGAACAGATCGCTGCATGCAGATGCAGAGTCTCTCCGCGCGATAGCGGCTCGAATCAAGCTACTTCGCTACTTCGACGCCCCGCCAGAAGCCGACGTATCCCTTGATCTTGCGCGCGATGGGCTTGGGATCGGGGTAGTACCAGGCAGCGTCCTGGTTGTCCTGCCCGTCGATCACGATGGTCATGTAGCGCGCCTGGCCCTTCGTGGGATCGGTGGAGGTGGTGGAGCTGGGCCGAAAGAACTCGCGCCGGAGGCTGGACTCGGGGAAGTAGACGTTCCCGTCCAGTTCCTCGATCTGATCGCTTTCGGCGACGACTTTGCCGTTCCAGATTGCTCGCGCCATGGGATGTCCGGTCGCTCTGAGTCGTTCGCTCCCCCGGCAGGACCGGGGACTAGATCCTGCCCGGCGAGGGGAGCCGATACGACACTACCAGACTTTGCGCGGCGTGGCGAGTACCAATGAGATTCCGGCCGCCGGGGCGCTTTACTTGGCCGCGGCGACGGAATCGATATGGATGCTCTTGGCGGATGAATCCTCGGTGGCAGTAACGGTGACGTGCGCGCCGTAAAAGTCCTTGACCGCGTCGGGGTTGTCGATGCTCCAGACCTGCTTCTGGGCGTCGACGAAAACCGGTTTCATCCCGGACTGGATGCACTTCTTGACGCATTCGGGGTTGTCGCCGAGGTGCTTGGCGCCGCACATCGAATCCGAAATCCATCCCGTACTCGTGGTGGAACCAGCAGCCAGCGCCAACGGCACGGCTAGGGCAGCAATAGCAGCCAACAGAGACAAACGACGCTTCATGGGTGGGAACCTCCAGGGGAATTGACGAACCTTGACCCGCTCTCATGATGCCTGACGGCTGGGCTTACGGCAAGGGAAACCGCCAAACCCGATTTTCCGCCTGGCGCCAGCCTACCCCGCCGAGCGTGCGCCGCGCATCGCATCGACTCGCTTCAGCGTCACTTCATAGCGCTGCGCCGCCGCCGAAAAGCGGTCGATCAGCTCCGTGGTCTTGGTCAGGAATGCGGGGTTCTTCTCACGGATAGCGTCCAGGATGGGCGCTAGCTTGGCCAGGATGAAGAATCCCTCTCCATTGCAATCCACAAACAGTTCAGCCGAAACGGCCCCGTGCAGAACCAATGTCGCCGCCATCTCCCAGTAGGTGATCACCTGGCGAAGCCAGGGATTGTGCGGGTCGGAGGGGTTGTTCAGCACGGCAAAGAAATCGTCGGCGGTTTGGGGCCAGAACTCACCCCCGACCCAGGCGCGGGCCTGGCGCATCACCGCCTCTGTGCGCAGTTCGTAGAGCTTCAGAATGATCTCGGCATCGGCCGCAGTGGCAAGCATTCGCTCCATGGGGACTCTCCGCTGCCCATAGTACAGGATGGAGCGGAGATGTGTCGCTGGACTTGCCGTCTATTGCAGGGCAAACGCACCATAGCGGCTATATGCGGCGGTGTGCGAAAAGATTGAGATGGGGAGATGGAGACTCCCCTGACGCATTTTGCGGAATTGAAGGATCCTCGTCTGCCGCGCACGCGTC
>JBEKUS010000095.1:0-28182 GCA_049514795.1 Occallatibacter sp. | reverse complement strand
GGGCACGGGCGGGACGTCAGAGCTTCTTGAGGTTGGCGAACTTCTCCATCAGCTTCTTGATGCCGTGACGCTGGAAGAGCACCGTCAGCTTGGCGTCTTCGCCGTCGCCCTCGCGCAGCAGCACGGTGCCTTCGCCGTATTTCGCGTGCAGCACGCGCTGGCCCTTCCGGAGGCCGGAGGCGCCGCTGGGCGTGGGGATGTTCATGGCCGGGCGGGCGAAGGAGCCGGGTCGGCCAGTTCCCGACTTCCCGCCAAAGAAGCGGGCGATGTTGTCGATGGAATTCGGCGGCGCTCCTGGCGCGCGTCCAGCTCCCGAGCCAGCGCCGCGGCTGGCAACACGGTTCGGGGAGTAGGGCCGCGGGATCTCCTGGCTCTCGTCCTCGTAGTTGAAGTGCGCGGCGCCTGAGCCGAAGTTGCGCGACTGGCGGCGGCCGGCGCCGTAGCCGGGAGTGTACGCAGGCGTGGACCACGCGGGGCTTGTGCTGCCGAGATTCTCGATGAGCTGCGAGGGGACCTCTTCCAGGAAGCGCGAGGGCACGCTAGCCTCGGGCATGTCGGCGCCGTAGCGGCGGCGGTAGTGGGCGCGGGTGAGAATGAGCGCGTTCATGGCCCGCGTCATGCCGACGTAGCAAAGGCGGCGCTCCTCCTCGAGCTCTTCGGGACTGGATAGAGCGCGCGAGTGGGGGAAGAGGCCCTCTTCGAGGCCGGCGAGAAAGACCAGGGGGAATTCAAGGCCCTTGGCCGAGTGTAGGGTCATGAGCGTGACGCGTGCGTTGGGATCGAACTGGTCGGTGTCGGAGGCCAGCGCGGCGTGGTCGAGGAATTCGGCAAGCGTCTCGCCGCGCTCCTCGGCGTCGTGCGCGGCGTTGGCCAGTTCCTTCAGGTTCTCAATGCGGCTGAAGGCTTCGGGCGTGCCTTCCGCCTCAAGGGCCTTGATGTAGCCCGAGCGATCGATGATGAAGCGAATGAGCTCGGGCAGGGTGGCGGAGTCGCCGGGAGAGCGGAAACCGGACTCTTCCTCTTGTCGCTCGATTATCACCCCGCTCCCTGCCCAGTTCTCCGGCGAACGATTCTCGTCCGCTGCAGCGGTTTGCTCCCCGTCGTCTTGTTCCCTTGTTCCCTCGTTCCCTTGTTCCCGGTCTTCAGCGCCAAACGCAAAGCCCGTATCGGCGTCGCCCGCGCGGGACTCGGCTACGTCGGCGGCGAGCTTGCCGGCGAAGTCGGGGTCCATCATGGCCTGCGCGTCGAGAATGAGCAGGCGGAAGGAGTCGAGCGCGGCGAGCGCGCGTGCCGGGATGAGACGGTTGGCGATGGCTGCGGCGGTTGCATCCCAGGTGGATTGGCCGGTCTCGAGAGCCAGCCGTTCGAGAGTCTCAAGCGTGGTTTTGCCGATGCCGCGCGCGGGCGTATTGATGACGCGCTGCAACGCCATCGAGTCGTGGGGGTTGCGGACGAGGCGCAGGTAAGCGAGCAGGTCCTTGATCTCGGCGCGCTCGTAGAAGCTGAACCCGCCGACCATGGTGTAGCTGATGTTGTAGCGGCGCAGCGCCTCCTCGATGAGGCGCGACTGCGAGTTGATGCGATAAAGAACGGCGCAATGGGGGCTCCCGCCCCCTTCACCTTCGGACGAGTTTTGTGCCCGGAGGAATGCCTGAATCTTGTCGGCGATGAAGAGCGCCTCGTTCTCGCCGTCGGGCGCCTCGTAGTAGCCGATGAGGGCGCCGCCCTGGCGATCGGTCCAGAGCTTCTTGCCTTTGCGGCGCAAGTTGTTGGCGACGACGGCGCCGGCGGCTTCGAGGATCACCTGCGTGGAGCGGTAGTTCTGCTCCAGGCGGATGATCCGCGCGTCGGGAAAATCCTGCTCGAACTCGAGGATGTTGCGAATGTCGGCCCCGCGCCAGGAGTAGATGCTCTGGTCCTCGTCGCCCACGGCGCAGACATTCTTGTGCTCGTCGGCCAGCAGCTTCATCAGCTCGTACTGCGGACGGTTGGTGTCCTGGTACTCGTCGACGAGCAGGTACCGATAGCGGCGCTGGTATCGCTGGCGCACCTCGCCCGAGGCTTTCAGCAGGCGCACGGCTTCGAGGAGCAGATCGTCGAAGTCCATGGCGTTGTTCTTGCGCAGGTCGTCCTGGTAAGCCTTGAAGATGTGGGCCACGCGCTCGCTCGTCGGGTCTTTAGACCCGAGGAAGTACTCCTGCGGATCGACCATGTGGTTCTTGGCCTAGGAGATTCGGCCGAGCACGGTGCGCGGGGTCTGCTGCTTGGTGTCGATCCCCATGCGCTTCATGATCTGTTTGACGAGGCCCTGCTGATCGTTCTCGTCGAAGATGGTGAACGCGCGCGTGAGGCCCTTGTCGCCGGTCTTCAGAGCCTCGATGTCGCGGCGCAGAATGCGCACACACATCGAATGGAACGTCGAGATGAGCGGCTTGGCGAGCGAAGAATGACCGAGCAACTGGTTGACGCGCTCGGCCATTTCGCCGGCAGCCTTATTGGTGAAGGTGACGGCCAGAATGGAGTCGGGCGCAACGTTCCTTTCCTGGATCAGCCAGGCGATGCGGTGGGTGATAACGCGGGTCTTTCCGGATCCGGCGCCGGCCAGGATCAGCAGCGGACCCTCGGCGGCCTCGACCGCGGCGCGCTGTTCGGGATTGAGATGGGCGAGGAGGGAGTGCAATGCTTGCGTCCGAAGGAAAGGGTCCTGACTCTAGTTTAGCGGCCGGGCTGTGGATTGTTCCGGCGCGTGGGAATGAGGGGGACGTGTGGGGTCAACATCGAGGCTCCTGAAGCAGGAAAACAATCAATTTGTCCATTTTGACCAAAACGATCATTTCGGCTAAAATGGACATTTAAGGGGAGATTGAGGGTATGAAGACCGTGTCTGCGACGCAGGCAAAGCAGCGATTCGCGGAGCTTCTGGACTCGGCGCAAAGGGGCCCGGTGCGAATCCAGCGGCATGGGCGGGACTTTGCGGTGCTGGTCGCTGCCGACGAGTACGAGCGAATGGTGCAGGATCGATGGAAGGAGTTCGATCGCCTCTCGGCGCTGGCTGCCGAGCAAGCAAAAGCCAACGGGCTCACGGAAGAACGTCTGCAGGAAATCCTGGCTGAGCGATGATCGAGCTTGATCGGCTGGTTTTGGACACGAATGTTCTAATCAGCGCGGCCCTTCGATTCGGCTCGCTGCCACGCCAAGCCTTGCTCAGGGCCCGGGCAACGGGCATCCTTCTTACATCCGAGGAGACGCTGGCCGAATTTCGTGAGGTGCTGCTTCGCAGCAAGTTCGATCCGCACATCGAGCGGTCGCTGCGGATGGGCATCTTGGCGGAGTATGCCCAACATTGCACGTTGATTCAGGTTCCTTCGCCGATTCGCGTCTGCCGCGACCCGCACGACAATAAGTTCCTAGAAGTGGCCGTCCACGGCAGGGCCGACGTGATCGTGACCGGCGACGCGGATCTGCTGGCCCTGCATCCGTTTCGAGGGATCGAGATCCTGACGCCCGCGGGCTATCTCGCACGCGAATGACGCGCCCCGTACGCGAAGCTGCCGCTGTTCCTGCCGAGCCGGCTTTTGCGAAAAGGACGATCCCGGTACTGGCGGGCGATTTGCATTCGCCCCATCCTTCCGCTAGGATGGATTCATACGCGCAGGGGAAGTCCTGCGCTGTCATTTGCACCACGGCTTTTGGGTCCTGGCCGGACGGGCAGAGTTTTGGACGGATGCCCTGTGAGGTCGACGGATTCCCGCTAGGGCGGGCTGGCAAAGGCGGTGGGAGACGAGGGAAGAATGGCGAAATCTGGCAAGAATATTGCGAAGGCACGCGCCGCGATCAGCAAGCCGGCGTATCCGCTGCCCGAAGCAGTCGATCTCCTGAAGAAGGTCAAGTACGCGAAGTTCGACGAGACCGTCGATCTGACGATGCGTCTGGGCGTTGACACGCGCCACGCCGACCAGATGGTGCGCGGGACGGTGGTTCTGCCGCACGGACTGGGCAAGACCAAGACCGTGGCCGTGATTGCGACCGGCGACCGGCAGAAGGAAGCCACCGCGGCCGGAGCCGACTTCGTGGGCGGCGAGGAGATGGTGGAGAAGATCCAGAAGGAAAACTGGACCGCCTTCGACGCGCTGATTGCGACGCCGGACATGATGAAAGTGGTGGGCCGGTTGGGCAAAGTCCTGGGACCCAAGGGCCTGATGCCGAATCCGAAAACCGGCACCGTGACCATGGAAGTGGGCGCGGCGGTCAAAGAGATCAAGGCCGGCAAGGTGGAATTCCGCGCCGACAAGACCAGCCTGGTGCACGTGCCGGTGGGCAAGCTGAGCTTCGAGCCGCAAAAGCTGATCGACAACGCGACAACCGTCATCACGTCGATCGTGCGCGCCAAGCCCGCGGCGGCCAAGGGCAAGTACATCAAGAGCGTCACGCTGAGCTCGACGATGGGCCCGGGCGTTCCGCTGGATTCGCAGGTTGCCGACGCGGCGGGGAAGAAGTAAAGGCAGTGGTCAGTTGTCAGTGATCAGTTGTCAGTCGCGATCGTGAGGCAATTGGAGCTGCGCCGGACCCGGGAATTCAGGGAGCCGGATTCAGGGAATGACGCCCGGTGAGGGCAGGTGAAGAGAAAGAGGGGACGGAGAGCGGAGATCGAAATCGTCGGTTCCAGAGGGTTGATTGCCGCCTTCCGGTCGCTGACAACCGATCGCTGACAACTGTCCACTGTGCGGAGCACAAAATGGCGATTTTAAAAGCGAAGAAGGCAGAGAAGGTTAAGGCGCTGGCCATCGAGCTGGAGTCCTCGACCACCGCGATTATCGGCACGTTCAACAAGCTGACAGTGGCCAAGGACTACGAGCTGCGCAAAGTGATTCGCCAGGCGGGCGGCAAATATCGCGTGGTGAAGAACAAGCTGGCGGCCATCTCGGGCAAGGGCACGCAGATTGAGGCGGCGCTGCAGGGCCTGAAGGGCGTGAATTCGGTGGCGTTCACTGCGGGCGATCCCGTGGCGCTGGCCAAGGTCTTTGCCAAGTGGGCCGGCGAGAACGCGGCGGAGTTCCACTTCAAGCTGGGCATCGTGGACGGCAAGCTGCTGACCGTGGAAGAGGTCAAGGCGCTGGCGACGATGCCGGGCAAGGAAGAGATCTTTGCCAAGTTGCTCTTCCTCATCAATGCGCCGGCGCAGCGGCTGGCGACGGTCATCAATGCGACGGGACGCGATCTGGCGGTGGTATTGAACCAGGGCGTCGAGAAGGAAAAGTTCGCCGCGGCGTGAAAACAAGCCGGTAGCTTGTAGCCAGTAGCTCGTAGCTACCGGCTGAAGGCTACGAGCTACAAGCTGCTTTCAAGGGTTTTGGCCGGGTGCAGGCGAGAAAGGGCGCGGGTCTGGCGCATCGGAAACTTTCAGGCTTGCTGAAGCGGCCGGGGAAACACGAATTCAAACGGTTCTGATTGGAGAAGAAAATGGCGGATCTTGCGCAGTTGGAAGAACAAATTGTCAGCCTGAGCCTGCTGGAAGCAGCGGCTCTGGTGAAGAAGCTGGAAGAGCGGCTTGGCGTTTCGGCGGCGGCTGCGGCGCCTGTGGTGGTTGCGGGCGGAGCGGCGGCAGGCGCAGCGGCTCCGGCGGTCGAGGAGAAGACCGAGTTTCAGGTCATCCTGAAGGACACCGGCGCCAATAAGATCAATACCATCAAGGCTGTACGCGAGATCACCTCGCTGGGTCTGAAGGAAGCCAAGGACCTGGTGGATGGCGCTCCGAAGCCGCTGAAGGAAAACGCGACCAAGGAAGAGGCCGAGGCCATCAAGAAGAAATTTGAAGGCGTCGCGACCATCGAAATCAAGTAAACGGCACGGGACTTGCAAGAGACGCCGGGACGCGCTACGATATAGCTTGCGCGTCTTGGCGTCTCCGTTTGCCGTCGGCGATCGACGGGAGCGGCAAGGCGGCGTGAAATCGGAGCGTGGCGGTCACGCAAACGTCTGCCTTCCGGCAGGGGTAGCAGGATCCGGAAGCGGGCGTCAGGGAATGGCTAAGTTGTTTTGCGTCGGCGGTTTGCCCTGAGGACAGGCGGGGCGGACACAGACAAAGGTCGGGCAGCAGGCAATTCGCGGCGGAAGCGGATTTTGCGATCGGCGAGGGCAATGGAAGAAAATTCGAAAGGGAGCACAGGCGTTCAGCTGCGCTCGTGAGGCATTGCGTCCTTACGGGCTATTTGTGTCTTCCTGGCGAGATTCCCGCGGGAATTCTATCGACTCCGCAGGCAATTCGCACACACCTTCTGTGTACGGTTTTGCACAGGTTTCGAGTTCACCACCGCACTCGCTTCCATCAATTGTGCGCAGTCTAGCGCAGCGGCCCGATGGACGGCAATATCTGCCAAGCGTTTTTGACGAAGCTCTCACGGAACCCGCCTGACCTGGGTTCCAGCCGGCGCCAGGGACCGCGTTTTCTGGCCGCCGAAGGCAGAATGAGCGGGAAGTTCATTGTCCGCTCCGAGGTTTATTCGAACTTTTTCCGGAATCATGCCGGCGCCGCCGAGACTCGGGCGCCGGCCCGGTCCGCCTACGGCGGCCGGTGCGATGAGGCTCAGGAGTGATCATGCCCAACGAGAAGCGCGCGATCCGCAGCCGGCTCGATTTTTCCAAGATTCCAACCGCAACCCAGATTCCCAACCTGATCGAAGTGCAGCGCCGCAGCTACGAGCGGTTCCTGCAGATGGACAAGTTGCCCAACGAGCGTGATGACTCGGGACTGCAGTCGGTGTTTGTGTCGGTTTTCCCGATCACCGACTTCCGCGGCATCTCGCAGTTGGACTTCGTGGACTACGCCATCGGCAACTGGGAGTGCAAGTGCGGCCACCTGAAGGGCCTGCATCACCTGCGCACGGCCTGCGTGCATTGCGGCGCCATGGTGATCACCGATCCGTTCCTGCCCAGCGACGTGCTCTGCCAGAAGTGCGGCACCTACAACAAGAACACGCCGGACTTCTGCAACAAGTGCGGCGACCCCGTCAGCCTGCAGTTGAAGTACGACCAGCAGGAGTGCGAAGAGCGGGGCATGACCTTCTCCGCGCCGCTCAAGGTCACGGTGCGCCTGACCATCTACGACAAGGACCCCGAGACCGGCAACAAGACCATCCGCGACATCAAGGAGCAGGAGGTATTCTTCGGCGACATTCCGCTGATGACTCCCAACGGAACGTTCATCGTGAACGGCACCGAGCGCGTCATCGTGTCGCAGTTGCACCGCTCGCCGGGCGTCTTCTTCGAGACGGCGAACAACCGCACCTACTTCCTGGGCAAGATCATCCCCTACCGCGGATCGTGGGTGGAGTTCGAGTTCGACCAGAAGAACACGCTCTATGTGCGCATCGACCGCAAGCGCAAGTTCCTGGGGACGATCTTCCTGCGCGCGCTGGGCCTGCGCTCCGAAGAAGAGATCCTGAAGACCTTCTACACCGTCGACCGGATGCACCTCGAGGACGGCAAGCTGATGTGGGAGGTGCCGCAGGACGCGGCGAAGAGCACGCACCTGGTTGGCGCCAAGCCGGCCCACGCCATCCGTCACGGCAGCGAGGAAATCGCGCACTCCGGGCGCAAGATTACGGCGCACACGATCAAGTCGCTGCGCTCCGCGGGCATCGGAAAAGTGGAAGTGGAAGCCGCCGAGCTGGATGGCGCGATGACGGCCTCCGACGTGGTGGACACGAACACGGGCGAAGTGATCGTCGAGGCCAACGTCGAGCTGACGGCCGACCGGTTGCACAAGGTGATGGCCTCGAGCGCGGCGAGCTTCGAGGTCTTCTTCCCCGACCGCGACGACGTGGGCAATATCATCTCCAACACGCTGAAGCGCGACTCCGTTCACAAGCCGGAGGAGGCGCTGATCGAGATCTACCGCAAGCTGCGGCCGGGCGACCCGCCGACGCTGGACACGGCCACCGCGCTGTTCGAGGGCATGTTTTTCGATCCCCGCAAGTACGATTTCTCGCGCGTGGGCCGGCTGAAATTCAACATCAAGCTCTACGAAAACCAGGACGCGACGCGGCTGGATCACCGGACGCTGACGCCCGAGGACTTCTACGGGACCATCCGCTACCTGCTCAAGCTGCGTAAGAACATCGGCGTGGTGGACGACATCGACCACCTGGGCAACCGCCGCGTGCGCGCCGTGGGCGAGCTGATGGAGAACCAGTTCCGCATCGGCCTGGTGCGCATGGAGCGCGCCATCAAGGAAAAGATGAGCGTGTATCAGGAGCTGAATACGGCCATGCCGCACGACCTGATCAACGCCAAGCCGGTCATGGCGGCCATCCGCGAGTTCTTCGGCTCCTCGCAGCTCTCGCAGTTCATGGACCAGACCAACCCGCTGTCGGAGATCACGCACAAGCGGCGGCTTTCGGCCCTCGGGCCGGGCGGACTGAGCCGCGAGCGCGCCGGCTTCGAGGTGCGCGACGTGCACCCGACGCACTACGGGCGCATCTGCCCCATCGAGACGCCGGAAGGTCCGAACATCGGACTGATCAGCTCGCTGAGTTGCTTTGCCCGCATCAACGAGTACGGATTCATCGAGTCGCCCTACCGCAAGGTGAAGGACTCGAAGATCCTGGACTTCGTCGAAATCGTCAACGCCGGCGAAAGCGGTCTGCGCGTCGGCGACCATATCGAGAAGGACGAGGCGATCCGCCTGAACGCGCAACTGAAGAAGGCGGGCAAGCGCCAAATCGACTCCATTCCCTACAGCTTCTACCTGTCGGCGTGGGAAGAGGACAAGCACACCATCGCCCAGGCCAACATCGATTTCAACGACCGGGGCGAGATCACCGAAGACCTGGTGAACGCCCGCCGGCTGGGGAACTTCGTGCTCGTCAACCGTGCCGAGGTCGACTACATCGACGTCAGCCCCAAGCAGCTTGTTTCGGTGGCCGCATCGCTGGTGCCGTTCCTGGAGCACGACGACGCCAACCGCGCGCTGATGGGCGCCAACATGCAGCGCCAGTCGGTGCCGCTGCTCGCGGCCGAGGCGCCGCTGGTGGGCACGGGCATGGAAGGCGTGACGGCGCGCGACTCCGGCGCGGTCATCCTGGCCAAGCGCAACGGCATCGTGGATTCGGTGGACTCGGAGCGCATCATCGTGCGCGTTGAGGGCGAGCACCATCCTACGCAGCTCTCGCGCGAAGTCGGTTCCGACATCTACCAGCTCATCAAGTTCAAGCGGTCGAACCAGAATACCTGCATCAACCAGAAGCCGGTCGTCCGCGAGGGCGAGCGGGTGATCAAGGGGCAGGTGATCGCCGACGGGCCGTGCACCGAGTTGGGCGAGTTGGCGCTGGGACGCAACGTGCTGGTGGCCTTCATGCCCTGGCGCGGCTACAACTTCGAGGACGCGATTCTGATCAGCGAGCAACTGGTGCGCGAGGACTACTACACCAGCGTGCACATCGAGGAGTTCGAAATCGAGGCCCGCGACACCAAGCTGGGTCCGGAAGAGATCACGCGCGATATTCCCAACGTGAGCGAGCACGCGCTGCGCGACCTGGACGAGAGCGGCGTCATCCGCATCGGCGCCCAGATCGGACACGGCGACATCCTGGTGGGCAAAGTGACGCCCAAGGGCGAAACCCAGCTCACGCCGGAAGAAAAGCTGCTGCGCGCCATCTTCGGCGAGAAGGCCGGCGACGTGCGCGACGCTTCGCTCACCTGTCCTCCGGGCATCGAGGGCACGGTCGTTGACGTGCGCATCTTCAGCCGCAAGGGCCAGGAGAAGGATGAGCGCGCCAAGCTGATCGAGGGCGAGTACGTGGCCAAGCTCGAGAAGAACCTGGGCGATGAAATCCGCATTCTGACCGACGAGCGGTTGAAACGCCTGGAATCGATCCTGGGGGCCAAGGAAGTGCTGGCCGATCTGCACGACGAGCGGACCAACAAGCGCCTGCTGACCAAGGGCGCGATCCTGGATCGCGACACCATCGAGCGCATCTCGACCAAGAACCTGAAGCGCATCCGCTACGCCGACAAGGATCCGCGGGTGAACGAGCAGATCGACGAGATCGAGGAGATGACCTCGCGGCAGATCGAAGTGCTGCGCAAGATCACCAACGAGAAGGTGGCCAAGCTGCAGAAGGGCGACGAGCTGCCTCCGGGCGTGATCAAGCTGGTCAAGGTCTACGTGGCCATGAAGCGCAAGTTGAGCGTGGGCGACAAGATGGCCGGCCGCCACGGCAACAAGGGCGTGATCTCGCGCATTCTGCCCGTGGAAGACATGCCGTATCTGCCCGACGGAACGCCGGTGGAGATCGTGCTCAATCCTCTGGGTGTGCCATCCCGTATGAACGTGGGCCAGATTCTGGAGACGCACCTTGGCTGGGCCGCGCACGAGCTGGGCAAGAAGGTGGCCGCGCTGGTCAACGCCAACAACGATGCCGCCTATGCGCGCCAGATGATGGAGAAGGAGTTCGCCGGAACCGCGGTTCTGCGCCAGTTGAACGAGCTTGACGACGAGACGCTGATCCGCGTGGCGCAGGGCATGGGCAAAGGCATCTGGTTCGGAACCGCGGTCTTCGACGGCGCGCGCGAGGATGAGATCAAGGCGCTGCTGAGCGCTGCCGGCCTGCCCTCTTCCGGCAAGACCATGCTCTACGACGGCCTGACGGGCGAGCAGTTCGAGCAGCCGGTCACGGTGGGCTACATCTACATGCTCAAGCTCTCGCACCTGGTCGACGACAAGATTCACGCGCGGTCGATCGGCCCGTACTCGCTGATCACGCAGCAGCCGCTGGGCGGCAAGGCGCAGTTCGGCGGCCAGCGCTTCGGCGAGATGGAGGTCTGGGCGCTCGAGGCTTATGGCGCGGCGTACATCCTGCAGGAGCTGCTCACCGCCAAGTCCGACGACGTATATGGCCGCACCAAGATCTACGAGGCCATCGTCAAGGGCGAAGCGGCCATCGAGCCGGGCGTGCCCGAGTCGTTCAACGTGTTGATTCGCGAGCTGCAATCGCTCTGCCTTGACGTGGAGTTGATCAAGCGGGCGGACATAGCGAAGAAGGCGCCAACGCAGGAAGTCGCGGCGGTGGCGGACTAAAAGCAAGCTCTCAGCTATCAGCTTTCAGCCTTCAGCTTTTTTGAGGCGGAAGCGGCAGCCGGGGCGAAGTGGAATTTCTTATCGGCCGAAAGCGTGAAAACGGCTCAAAGGCGGAAGAAGCTGAGAGCTGACGGCTGAAAGCTGATAGCTGGTTTTTCGGGTCCTTCTTGAAAGCGGCGAACGTCGCTACCCGGGAAGGAAGGACTCCAAAAGAATCCCGGGAAACGCCGCGGCGGGCACAAGAGAGCCTGCCAAGGAGGGTGGCCTTGTTCCGTTCAAACCCGTTCGAGCTTACCAGCCCCATCACCGACTTCGACGCTATCCGCATCATGCTAGCCTCGCCGGAGAAGATCCGCAGTTGGTCGCATGGCGAGGTGACCAAGCCGGAGACCATCAACTACCGCACCTTCAAGCCGGAGCGCGACGGCCTGTTCTGCGCGCGCATCTTCGGCCCGGTCACGGACTGGGAGTGTCTCTGCGGGAAGTACAAGCGGATGAAGCACCGCGGCGTGATCTGCGACAAGTGCGGCGTGGAAGTGACGGTCTCGAAGGTGCGCCGCGAGCGCATGGGCCACATCGAGCTGGCCTCGCCCTGCTCGCATGTGTGGTTCTTCAAGGGCCTGCCTTCGCGCATCGGCCATCTGCTCGACATTTCGCTGCGCGACCTGGAAGGCATTCTCTACTTCGAGTCCTACGTCGTGGTCGATCCCGGCGACGCGCCGGTGCGCGAGCGCGAGATCATCAAGGACGAAAGCCGCTACCGCGAACTCGACCAGCAGTTCCGTCCCTCCGGCTTCAAGGCCATGATGGGCGCCGAAGCCATCAAGGAGTTGCTGAAACGCGTGAGCGTGGACGAGCTGGCGACGGAGCTGCGCGAGCGGATGAAGAACGAGACCTCGGCGCAGAAGAAGCTGAAGTACGCCAAGCGCCTTAAGGTCGTCGAAGCCTTCCGCAAGTCGAGCAACAAGCCGCAGTGGATGATCCTGGACGTGCTGCCGGTGATTCCGCCCGAGCTGCGCCCGCTGGTTCCGCTCGACGGCGGCCGCTTTGCCACCTCGGACCTGAACGACCTCTATCGCCGCGTGATCAACCGCAACAACCGGTTGAAGAAGCTGATGGACCTGCACGCGCCGGAAGTGATCGTGCGCAACGAGAAGCGCATGTTGCAGGAGGCCGTGGACGCGCTGTTCGACAACGGCCGCCGTGGACGCGTGCTGCGCGGCGCCAACAACCGTCCGCTCAAATCTCTGAGCGATACGCTCAAGGGCAAGCAGGGCCGCTTCCGCCAGAACCTGTTGGGCAAGCGCGTGGACTACTCCGGCCGCTCGGTCATCGTCGTCGGGCCGGAGCTGAAGCTGCACCAGTGCGGCCTGCCCAAGAAGATGGCGCTGGAGCTGTTCAAGCCGTTCATTTATCACCGCCTGGAGCAAACCGGCCAGTGCACCACCATCAAGCAGGCCAAGGAAATGGTCGAGATGCAGGAGCCGGTGGTGTGGGACATCCTTGAGGAAGTCATCAAGGACCATCCCGTTCTGCTCAACCGCGCCCCAACCCTGCATCGCCTGGGCATTCAGGCCTTCGAGCCGCTGCTGGTCGAGGGCAAGGCCATCAAGATTCACCCCCTGGTCTGCACGGCGTTCAACGCCGACTTCGACGGCGACCAGATGGCCGTGCACATTCCGCTGTCGCCCGAGGCGCAGATCGAAGCCAGCGTGCTCATGCTGGCCTCGCACAACATCCTGTCGCCGGCGTCGGGCCAGCCGATCACCGTGCCCACCCAGGACATGGTGCTGGGCCTCTACTACCTGACCAAGGCCAAGAAGGGCGCCAGAGGCGAGGGCCGCGTCTTTGCCAACACCGAGGAGATCCTGATGGCGCTCGAGGCCGGCGAGGTGGAGACACTGTCGCCCATCCGCGTGCGCTACACGGGCAAGGTGCTCGACATGGCCAACGCCTATGACGACCAGGACCTGACCCACACCGATCCCATCGACTTCGATAAGGAGTATCTGTCGACAACCGTGGGCCGAGTGATCCTGAACGATTCGCTGCCTGCCGGCATGCCGTTCATCAATGGCCTGATGAAAAAGAAAGGCATCGGACAGTTGGTGAACTACTGCAACCAGAACCTCGGCCTCGAGGTGACGGTGGGCATGCTCGACAAGATCAAGGCGCTGGGTTTCCAGTATGCCACGCGCTCCGGTCTTTCCGTGGGCCTGGACGACATGGTGATCCCGGAGAGCAAGTACAAGGTGGTCGACGACGCCGACAAGAAGGTGATCGAGGTCCAGAAGCAGTACATGGACGGCGCCATCACCAACGGCGAGCGCTCCAACAAGGTCATCCAGATGTGGTCGGCGGTGACCGACCTTGTCGCCGACGAGATGTTCTCGAACATGAAGAAGGCCGACGACGAAGGCGCCATGAACCCGATCTACATCATGGCCGACTCCGGCGCCCGCGGTTCGAAGCAGCAGATCCGTCAGTTGAGCGGTATGCGCGGATTGATGGCCAAGCCTTCGGGCGAAGTCATCGAGACGCCCATCACCGCCAACTTCCGCGAAGGACTGACGGTGCTCGAGTACTTCATCTCCACGCACGGCGCGCGCAAGGGCCTGGCCGATACGGCGCTCAAGACCGCCGACTCCGGCTACCTGACCCGCCGCCTCGTCGACGTGGCGCAGGACGTGATCGTGACCGAGCAGGACTGCGGCACGCTGGAAGGCATCTACGTGGGATCGATCGTCGAGTCCGGCGAGATCATCGAGCCGCTGCGCGACCGCATTATCGGGCGCGTGTCGCTGGAGCGGATCAAAGACTACGACGGCAACGTGGTGGTCGAAGTCAACCAGCCGATCGACGAGGACATCGCCTCGGCGATTCAGGGCGCGGGCGTGGAACGGGTCAAGATCCGTTCCGTGCTCACCTGCGAGTCCCGCCGCGGCGTCTGCGCGCTGTGCTACGGGCGCAACCTCGGCTCCGGCCGTATGGTCGAGCTCGGCGAAACCTGCGGCGTCATTGCGGCTCAGTCCATCGGCGAGCCGGGCACCCAGCTCACCATGCGCACCTTCCACGTGGGCGGCACCGCCAGCCGTGTGGCCGAGGTCTCGCGCCTGGACGCCAAGAGCAACGGCTTCGTGCGCTTCATCAACCTGAACACGGTGGAGAGCAAGGAAGGCGTTCTGGTGGCCATGAACCGCTCCGGCTCGGTCGCCATTGTGGACGAGCGCGGCCGTGAGAAGGAGCGCTACCAGGTGGTGTACGGCGCGCGGCTCCGCGTCCGCGAGGGTTCGGCGGTCAAGCTCGGCGATGTGCTGGCCGAGTGGGATCCGTACACCTATGCCATCCTCACCGAGATCGGCGGCGCCGCGCAGTTCAAGGACTTGCAGGAAGGCATCACCCTGAACGAAGAGGTCGACGAAGTGACCGGCCTGTCGCGCTGGGTGGTTGCCGACTCGCCCGACGAGAAGCGTCAGCCCTCCGTCGCCGTGAAGGGCGCCAAGGGCCACAAGCGCTACCTGCTGCCGCGCGGCGCGCACCTCATGGTCGAGGACGGCTCCGAAGTCGGTCCGGGCGACGTGCTGGCCAAGATTCCCAAGGAGAGCACGCGGACCAAGGACATCACCGGCGGCCTGCCGCGCGTGGTCGAGCTATTCGAGGCGCGCAAGCCGCGCGAGACCGCGATCATCAGCGAGATCGACGGCGTGGTCCGCTTCGGCGAGATCGCGAAGGGGCAGCGCAAGATCTACGTGACGGCCGACAACGGCGACGAGAAAGAGTACTCGGTGCCGCGCGGCATTCACGTGAACGTGCAGGAGGGCGAGCGGCTGCGCGCCGGCGATCCTCTGATGGACGGCCCGCTGAACCCGCACGACATTTTGGCCGTGCTGGGCGAGAAGGAGCTGCAGGCCTACCTGGTGAACGAAATCCAGGAGGTCTACCGGCTGCAGGGCGTGGCCATCAGCGACAAGCACATCGAAGTCATCGTGCGCCAGATGCTGCGCTGGGTGCGGATCAGCGAGGTGGGCGACACCAACTTCCTGCTCGAGCAGCAGGTGGACCGCTTCCGCTTCAAGGAAGAGAACGAGCGCGTGCTGCAGAACGGAGGCCGTCCGGCAATCGGGAGTCCGTTGCTGCTGGGTATTACCAAAGCGTCGCTCTCGACCGATAGCTGGGTTTCCGCGGCGAGCTTCCAGGAGACCACGCGCGTGCTCACCGAGGCCGGCATCAACGGCGCGGTGGACAACCTGCGTGGCCTGAAGGAGAACGTGATCGTTGGGCGGCTGATTCCCGCCGGCACGGGCCTGGAGTACTACCGCAACGTTCAGCTCTCGCCGGAGCTCGAGGAGGCCGCGGCTCGCGTGCAGCAAGAGGTGCACGCCGAGATCGAAGCCGCCGAGCGCGAGCTGGAGATGATGCGGCAGGAAGGCGAAGCCGAGGAGATGGCGGCCGAATAGGCCGGCATATCTGACAATCCACTCAATCGGGGGCCCGGCGCAAGCCGGGCCTTCTTTATGCGCACAGCTTGGATGAAAGGTTCGGGTCGCCGACGGCCGGCTCCGGCCTTCTTCCCCGCCGCTCCTGTTTCACCGCATACATAGCGGCGGCCGTCAATGGAGAAGAGATCGGCGAAGCAGCGCTCGAGGCGCGATGCGATCTCTTCGACCTCGGAGCGGTCGCGAACGGCCGAAACCACGGCGGCGAATTCGTCGCCGCCGATCCGAGCCAGCATGTCGCCCGGTCGAAGCTGCCGCTTCATGCGGTGGGCAGCCTCCTGCAGATACCGGTCCCCGATCTGGTGCCCATACAGATCGTTCACCTGTTTGAAGTGATCGAGATCGATGAAAACGAAGCCGAAGACGCCGCACGCCTCGCGAGCGTTGGCCACCAGCGTCTGCAACTGCTTTTCCAGGCAGAAACGGTTGGCAACGTCGGTGAGCAGATCGAACTCCGAGCGCCGGACGAGATCGGAATACAGGCGGGAGGTTTCGATCGCCAGCGTCGCCAGCCCCGCTCCCAGAGAGAGCGCGGCAGCCTCTTCGGCGGTCGGCTTCCTGAAGCGGTTGATGGCGGCGAAGATCGTGCCCAGCGCAGCTCCCGATCGGTGGGGGATCTCCTGCTGGACGATCCTTTGCGACGTGATCTTCGGCGGCTTCTTGCCCAAACGGGCCCCATCCAGGATTTCGCACCAGCACGCCGCGCCGTGCAGCCTAAACGAGACAATCTCGGTAATGCACTCTATGATCTCGTCGAGCGGACGGGACTTGTTGATGTCCTCGAGAATCCGGCTGCGCCGTTGCTCCAGGTATGCCAGCGCCGCGGTCTTCTGGCGGACCCTGCGCTCTACCCCCCAGCTTCTGACGCTGATGGCGATGAGCACGCAGAACAGCAGGCCGACAATCAGCAGAAGATGACGCACATTCAGCCACGGCGGCTGCGCGACCACCACAACGTCATCGAAGTTGCGCATCAGGATATTGAATGGCACTTCGCCGTTGAAGGGGTTCGCCGTCGAAAGCATACAGATCCCGGTGACGCGGACGCGCGAGCCCAGAGCGATCGCCTTCATCTGCATCGGCAAAACCCGGCTGGCCGGGCCCGGGTGGCGTAGGATGCCGGAGAACAGGTGGCCGTCGGACTCGAGGACGTACTCGTCCTGAGTCGCTTGACGGACCTCTGCAACCACCCGGCCTTCGATTGAGACCAGATCGAAAACCCGTCCGTGTCCCTCGTTGCCGCCCAGGGCCAGCTCGCGCCAGGTCGAGAGGGCAGGGGTCACTGGCGCCTGGCGCAATCCGTCCCGGATTTCGCTGCGGGCGAGCGTGAGGAACCCGTTCTCGACATCGGGAAACCCGATCGCGTCCGCCTCGTCGCCCACGCGCAGGGGGCTCCAACTGTCTGTCGAGATCCAAAGGCTTTTGGGGCCGTCCTGGAGCGCAAGGGCCGCCCCGGGCTCGTAGTAGGTGATGGTTCCATGCACCCGGAGCCGTTCGTTCAGGTTATTTGCCTTGTAGCCCGTCAGAATCCGGTCCATCGGCGTGACCGGAAGCGACCACGGGTCCGTTTTGCTGCGCTTCAGGACTTTCACCCAGGCCAGCGATGAAACATGGAGCAGGACTCCGGTCTGCTGCATCTTGTTGTCGAAGTGCCCGGAGACGACTCCCGTGATCTCCACCTCCGCGTCCAGCAGTTCCCTGGCCGCGTTCTCGTCGGTCGAGTCGATGTTGGCGTCCGCATGCCCCTGATCCACCAGCATCTCCACATACATGGCCGGCACCATGAGGTTTGAATTCGGGACGATGTTGGCCGAGCGGATCACGGCTCGCACCGTAACCAGCCTGCAATCTTCCGCCCCTCGGATCATCTCCGCGAAGCTGCCGCGAATAGCCGCGGGAAGAGCGCCATGGCCTAGGACACGCACGTCTTCGCTTTCCACAAACGGGCGGAAGCTCTCGTGCATCGTGCCGCGCACGAGAACGCGATCGCCGGGCTCCAGCTTCAAGCCGATGGGGGTACGGACATAGATGGCGTCATGCCCATCCTGAACAAAGAGGCCCCGGTCGTAGTTGCGGAAGTAAGTAACGGTCGCCTGGAACGAGACTTCCTGGTGACGGCTCGCCTCGGCGTTGGTCAGAGCGGCCACGGCGTGCAGCGTGGCAGGAGGCGCAGGGACCGCCCCAGCGCCCAGGGCGCACAGAAGGAGCAACACGAACAGAAGCGCGGCCCTCTTCATAGACACGTATCGACCATTCCGGATATTGCGGCATCCGGTCTGAGAGTTCTTATCGGCAGGAAGGCCTTGAAAATTAACGTGCGAAGAGCAGGATTCGGCCTTGAATGCGGTTTGCCCTGGGGAAGCGGGACGAGTCATAAATCCCTTGGCGTCAACTCGCCGTCTGGCAGGGCCTCCCCCACAGGGCGCCTTCCCGGCCGCGAGTACTTGACGGCATACATGGCGGCGTCGGCCGCGCGCAGCAGGCTGTCGGCGGAGCTGGCATCCTCGGGGTACAGAGCGATGCCGAGGCTGGCCGACCCGCGCAGGCGAAAACCGCCCCCCTCAAAGGGGTGTTCGAAGCATTCGCGCAGGCGCGCAGCGACCAACTCGACGTCTTCGCGATTGTGGACCTCGGAGACGACCACCGCGAACTCGTCGCCGCCCAGGCGCGCCAGGACATCGCCGGGGCGCAATTGCCGCTTCATGCGCCGCACTACTTCGCGCAGATACAGGTCGCCCGCGTGGTGTCCGTGCAGGTCGTTGACCTGCTTGAAATCGTCCAGATCGACATAGATAAGGCCGAAGATCCCGGCCGACTGACGTGCCGCCTGGATCTGCGCGCAAAGGGCTCTTTCCATCGAAAAGCGGTTCTGTACGTCGGTCAACAGATCGAATTCGGAGCGATGGACGAGATCGGAATAGAGCCGCGAGGTCTCGATGGCCAGCGTTGCCAACTCCGCCGCCATGGCCAAGGCCGCCTTATGCTCGGCGGTGGATTCGGAATGCGCATCGAAGGCGGCGTAGATTATGCCCAGGGCCGAACCGGAGCGCGAGGGAATCGGTTGCGCGGCGGTGCGAAGCGACGGGGAATTCAATTGGGCCGGACGGTTGCCCAGCATGGGTCCGTCCGCTACCTGACACCAGCAGGGAATGCCATTCAGCCGGACCGAGACCAGCTCCGTGATTCGCTCCAGGATCTCGGCCAGCGGTTTGGAGTGGTTGATGTCTTCCAGGATTCTGCTGCGCCGCCGCTCCAGGTAGGCGAGGGAACCGATCTTGCGGCGGTTTCGCCGTTCCAGGTACCAACCGCGCACGCCGAGGGCGATGACTACGACCAGCATCAGGCCAACGATCAGCAGAAGATGGCTCACGTTCAGCCACGGCGACTGGGCGACGATCACCATGTCGCCAGCGTCGCGCATCAGGATATTGAACGGCACCTCCCCGTTGAAGGGGTTCGCTCCAGAGAGCATGCAGATGCCGGTTACGCGGACCCGAGAGTCGATGGGGATCTCCAGCATCGGGGAAAGCGTGGCCGATTGCGTCGGGCCGGGATGACGCAGGATGGCGGAGAACAGGTGCCCATCGGATTCGATGACGTACTCGTCCTGGGTGGCCTGACGCACCTCGGTCACCACACGGCCTTCCACCGAAACGAGGTCGAAGATTCGGCTGTGGCCGTCGTTGCCCCCGACGGCGAGGTCCCGCCAGGTCAGCAGCGATGGGGCGACCTGCGCCTGCGCCCCGCTGTCGTGTATCTCGGCGCGGGTGAGGGTCAGGAAGCCGTTTTCAACCGCCGGGAAGCCGATAACATCCGCCTGTTCCCCCACGCGTAACGGGACCCAACTGCTGGTCGTGATCCAGAGACTCTTCTGGCCGTTCTGGAGCACCAATGCGGCGCCAGGCTGGTAATAGGTGACGGTTCCAACCACGTGCGTGCGCTTCGTCAGGTCGACAGACCGGAGGCCCGCTACAACCCGGTCCATGGATGTCGCTGGAAGCGACCATGGGTCGGAAGGGGCCCTCTTCAGGATCTCGATCCCGTCCATCGACTGAACGTGGAGCAGAAGGCCGGTCATTTGCATCTTGTTGTCGAATTGGCCTGCGATTGCTCCGGTGATCTGCACCTCGGCGTCGAGCAGATCCCGGAGCGCGTTCTCATCGTCACTATCGACGTTTGCGTCGACCTGCCCTCCGTCGACAATCATGTGGAGACGAGTGGTTAATTTCGGGGACCGGGGATTGGGCACCAGGTCGGCAGTGCGAACCAGAGCGCGAACGGTGACGTACTTGCAGTCGATCTCGGCCCGGATCATCTGATCGAAACTGGGCTGCAACGGCTTGGGAAGCGGAGCTTGGCCGATGCGTTTGATGTCCTGGCTGTCTACGTATGGCCGGAAGCTTTCGTGCATCGTGCCGTGTATTCGGATGCGATCGCCGGGGACCAGATGGAGGGTGGTAGGGGCGTGCACATAGATGGCATCGCTGCCGTCCTGTACAAAGAGGTCCTTGTCGTAGGAGCGGTAATAGGTGACGGTGGCGTCGAAGGAGACCGGTTGACGTTGGCTGGACTGATCGTTGGTGAGTGCCGTCAGCAGGTGCAGGGATGTCAGTGGCGCCGGCGCAGACGCCGCAGTTGCGTGGACAGCCGCAACGAGGACGACGGCCGCGAATCCCAATCTCTTCATCGACTCAACGCTCGCTCCACTTGGTGAACTTCGCAGCCCCAGGAAATGGACCGATCTCTGGCCGGCCCATCGGATAACGCGCCGGGGGTTCCGGGTGACATGACGAGGAGGAACGACGCAATGGCTCCAACTGCCCCCATCTTACTCGGACCAAAGGTTTTGGGAATAACACTTTCGGAGCGGAGGCCTTGGTATAATCCTTGCGCTGGAACGGAGGGAGCCTGGCGCGTTGCCGGCCGGCACGACCGTCGCCGATTCCGCTCCCGTCGCCAGGAGACGAGCCGATGCCCGTGACCCGCGAACCCGCGCCCGACCCGGCTTCACCGGCAGGGACTCTACCGGTTGGCCAGGCGCAGCCAGCCCGGCGGATTCGTGTAATTGGCGTGCCGCTCGACCTTGGCGCCAGCCGGCGCGGGGTCGACATGGGGCCCTCCGCCGTGAGGGTTGCCGGCCTGGCGGCGCGTCTGGAGGCGCTCGGCCACCGGGTCACGGATTCCGGCAACGTCCGCGTCGAGATCGCCGAAACCAGGACGCCGGGTGATAAATCGGCCCAGTACCTCAAAGAGATCGCGAAGACCTGCGGCCTGACGGCGGAAGCCGTGCTGGCAGCGCTTGAGTCGGGCATGACTCCGCTGCTGCTGGGCGGCGACCACTCGCTCGCGACAGGCTCGGTCGCCGGTGTGGCCGAGTTCTACCGCCGCCAGGGGCAGAAGATCGGACTGCTCTGGATCGACGCTCACTCCGACATCAACACGCCGGAAACCTCGCTTTCGGGCAACGTTCACGGCATGCCGCTGGCCGCGCTGTTAGGACTGGGCCCGGAACCGCTGGCCAACATCCTCGGCTACGCACCCAAAGTCTTCCCCGAGAATGCAGTGCTCATCGGGGTGCGCGAAATCGACCAAGCGGAGCGCGAGAACCTGCGCCGCGCCGGCATGAGCGAGATCTACACCATGCGCGACATCGACGAGCGAGGCATGAGAGCGGTGATGGAAGAGGCGCTGCGCGCCGCCGGGCGCGGCACCGCCGGCTACCACGTCTCGCTGGACATGGACTGGATCGATCCCGAGCAGGCGCCGGGCGTCGGGACCCCCGTCCGCGGCGGCGCCACCTACCGCGAGGCCCACCTGGCCATGGAGATCGTGGCCGACCACGGCCGCCTTCTCAGCTTCGAGATCGTCGAGGTGAACCCGGTGATCGACGAGCACAACCGCACCGCCGACCTCGCCGTCGAGCTGGCCTGTTCGGCATTCGGGAAGAAGATCCTCTAAGCACAATCCAACTCGACGGCAGGGAGATTACGGCATAATAGTGGAGCGGAGGTGCGCGGCGATGGCTGTCCTCGATTGGTCCAAATGCCCCGCCGTCGAGAGCATACCCGGCAAGGTGAGCGGGGCTTGGGTGTTTCGCGGCACCCGTCTGCCTGTGGCTACGGTGATTGAGAATCTGGAAGAGCTAAGTGTCAAAGAAGTCATGGAGCAGTTTGACGTGACACGGGAACAGATTCAGGCAGTGCTTGAATTCGTGGCCCAGAGCCTAAAAACCTCCGAGGCCGAGGCGGCCTAGACCCTCCAGGCAAGCGACGGCTATGCAAGTTCTTTTCGATCACGGAACGCCACGGGACTTGGCGGCCGCGTTGCCGGACCATGTAGTGATCAGTGCCAAATCGAAGGGTTGGGACCGCTTAAGCAACGGCGATCTTCTGAATGCGGCTGAAGAGGCCGGCTTCAACGTGTTCATTACGACCGATCAGAGAATCCGCTACCAGCAGAACCTCGCGAAAAGGAAGATCGCGCTCGTGGTCTTGACCGGCACAACCAAATGGTCGCGCGTCCAATTCCACGGCGAGCAAATTGCCGCTGCTGTCGCCGCAGCGACGCCCGGAAGTTACGCGGAAGTCTTCATTCCGTTCGGGCATGGCCCAGCGTCGAGCGTCTAAAATTACTCAGAGATGACAAGAAGACTGCGGGTTGGAATTCTCTTTGGCGGGCGCAGCGGCGAGCACGAGGTTTCGCTGCTGTCGGCGGCATCGGTTCTAACGGCGATCGACCGCGACAAGTTCGACGTAACTCCAATCGGCATCACCAAGGAAGGCCGCTGGCTGGCGGCCGCGGACGCGCACAATCTGCTCAATGGCGACTCGAGCGCCGTGGCGCGCCGGCTGCGCGCGGGCGATCCCGACGCGACGCCCGGCGCCAAGCTCCTGCACGAGGGGATTCCGACGCTGATGGCGCCAATGCCCGGTCCTCAAGGCCCGGAGGGCAAGGCCATCGACGTCGTTTTTCCCGTTCTGCACGGCACCTTCGGCGAGGACGGAACGATCCAGGGACTGTTCGAGCTGGCGGGCATCGCCTACGTCGGCTCGGGCGTGCTCGGCTCGGCCGCCGGCATGGACAAGGACGTGATGAAGCGCCTCTTCGTGCAGGCCGGGTTGCCCATCGTGAAGCACGTCACGCTGCTCCGCGCCGATTGGGAGCGCTCGCCGCGCAAGGCGATCGCTCAGGTCGAGCGGGCGCTCAAGTATCCGGTCTTCGTGAAGCCGGCGAACCTGGGCTCCTCGGTCGGCATTACCAAGGCGCACAATCGCAAAGAGCTTGGGCCGGCGCTGACGATCGCCGCAAAGTACGACCGCAAGCTGATCGTCGAGCAGGGCGTGGGCGGCAGGAAAATCCGCGGCGGCCAGGCGGCGCGCGCCCGCGAGTTCGAGGTTGCCGTGCTGGGCAACGACTCGCCCGAGGCCAGCGTGGTCGGCGAGATCATTCCCGGCAAGGAGTTCTACGACTACGAGGCGAAGTACTTGTCCGAAGGCTCCGTGCCGGTGATTCCGGCCAAGATTACCAAGGCACAAACCCGCAAGATCCGGGAGATGGCCGTGGCCGCGTTCAAGGCCTGCGATCTTTCCGGCCTGTCGCGCGTTGACTTCCTGATGGAGCCGGACGGCAAAAAGCGCATCTTCGTGAACGAAGTGAACACCATGCCCGGCTTCACCCAGATCAGCATGTACCCCAAGCTCTGGGAGGCGTCGGGCCTCAGCTACAAGGAGCTGATCACGCGGCTGATCGAGCTGGCGCTGGACCGCCAGACGGAGAAGGACAAGACGACGTACTCCCGCGAAGAGTAAAACGCAGGGATCAGGTTTCAGGGCTCAGGGATCAGTAGAGCCTCTGTCGGTGTCTAATCCAATAGGTCCGGGGAAGCATGTTCGGGCGTAGAGGCGGCCTTTGACAACTGCCAACTGACAACTGTCCACTGACAACTAATCTCTGATCCCTGACCCCTGATCTCTGACCCCTGCTCCTGCCGTATCCTGATGTTGAAGGACGTTTCCCATGACTCTGCTCGATGCTCCCAAATTCGATGCCGCGCGGTCGCGGCGAAAAACGCTGATCGTTCAGTGCTCCGCCGGGGCGGTGCTGGTGCTTTTGGCAGCCTGGTGGCTGGCGGCCAGCCGGCCCGTGGACTGGCCCTGGAACTGGAACCGCTACCTGTTCGGGCGCGCCAAGGTCAACCATTTCCTGGATGCGCTCGAGGCCAACGACCTACCCAAGGCCTACGGCATCTGGGTCAACGACAAGAACTGGCAGCAGCACCCGCAGCAGTACGCAACCTATCCCTTCGAGCGCTTCCATGGCGATTGGGGCCCGAACAGCCCGGACAACGATTACGGCGCCATCCACAGCCACAAGATCGCACTCGCCGGCCACTACGGCAACGGACTGCTCGTGGCGGTGCTCATCAACGGCCGCAAGAGCGGCGCGCTCAACCTCGCCTACGATCCCAAAACCGGCCAACTCAGCTTCGCGCCGCCCGGCGTGAGCCTGTATCTGGGGCCGTAAAGCGCGGCTCAGCGCGGGATGGCGGTTTCGCGCTATTGGCAGGGCTGGCCGGGAAGCATTGGCGCCCAATCGCATCTGAGAAGCCGCGTCTCGCTGTTGAACCTGAGATTCTCTCGTAAGCGGAAGATTATAAGAAAGTCGAATCGAGAATCTTCGTCCCCTTGCCTGTATTGCGTGTCCGCGCGGACGTACCCCACTCGATCCTTCGCCGTGTTTTGAGCCACTAAATGGCGCATTTTGTCCTCGGCCGCCCTCTCCTTAAGGTCTTCTCGATGGGCGCAAACGAATTCGGCGCAAACGAATGCTGAGAGGACTGATTGGCGCAAAACCTGAAGCGTATACTGGTTGGAATTCTCGAGGCAGGCAGGAGGTTTCAGATGAAGCGTACCGCGCCGATTCTGTGCTTGGCCCTGATGGCATGCGCTGCGGTTGGGCAGCGGCCCGAGCTCGTGCCGCAAACCGGGCATGGCGATGTGATCGACCATGTCACCTTCAGCCCGGATGGCAGGTTGATTGCGACCGCCGGCGGATACACCGTCAAACTCTGGTCGCCTGACACCGGCCGTCTGTTGCGCACCTTGCAGGTGAAGACGCTCACTCCGGCCATGGCGTTTAGTCCAGACAGCAAGATACTGGTAGTCGGCGAAGGGATGGGAGCCGAAGTGGAATCGTCCGTCCTCGACCAACTTCATCCCACCGGCGATGCGTACCAGATCCAGTTCTGGGACGTGAAGAGCGGGCAGCTGATCCGCAAGGTGAAGGGGCACGCCTTCTGGGTCTCCGACATTGCGTTCAGCCCTGACGGAAGGTGGCTCGCGACAGCGGGGTCGGAAGGCGAGGTCCTCCTGAGGGACGCGGCCACCGGCATGGTACGCACGCAAATACGCGGCAAGGTCAAATCGGAGCACCAGGTCTGGCCGAGGCTGCAATTCAGTGCCGACAGCTCTCTGTTGGCTTTCTCCGATTCGGACAGCGACATACATACAGTCGAGGTCGCACACCCGGAGAAAATTGCTGACCTGGGAGTTGAAACAAAAGGCGGTATAGCTCTCGGCTTTTCCACCGATTCTCTCTCCCTCTTGGGGTATGTTCCTGCGGCCGGGGGCAATGCAGCCGGGAATCTGGTCCAGTGGGATCTCATCACAGGGAAACAAAAAGTTTTGATCGCGGCGGTGAACGGGCCGATCGCACTTTCCCACGACCGCACTCTGGCCGCAGCCGTTGAAGAGGTTTCCAACGCCAAGCAGATCGCCTTTTACACTCTGCGTGATGGATCGAAACTCGACGTTTCGTTACCCGGCTACAACATCCTCGAGTTCTCACCGGACGGCAATCTGCTGGTTACTTCAAATCCCTATGTTTCCACGCGCGGAGTGGTAGGCGGTCAAGAGTCGCAGAACGGCAGCCCTGAAGTCATCCTCTGGCGGCTGAAAGACGCCGAGCCCATTCGTATTCCGCGCTTCGGCCTTGAAGATCCTGGTGCTGAGGTGGTCGCGTACAGCGTTGCCGTAGGCGATGGAGGGCGGCTGCTGGCGCGCCGCATCGCCGGCATGACGGGCGGGGAGACTCTGACGCTGTGGGACCTCAATTCGAACTCCGGTCCGGAACTTGTGCGCGTGCCCCAAGCGGCAACTGCGAACATTGCCCTCAGCCGTACTGGCCGCCGGATCACAATGAACGTTTCTGGCGGCGTGTTCAGCGGCGCCCTCGACGGCAGCGATAGCAAGCTCCTCAATCCGCCGCCCGGCTCCGAGGCCGGGGCGGCCGATGTGCTTGCGGTCAGCCCCAACGAGGAGTTGATTGCCCGCACCGGTCTCATGGGCAAGATCAAGCCTCTCACCATCTGGAACCGCGCCTCCGGAAACGTGCTCCTGAATTTGACTGACGTTGTCGGTTTTGCGTGGCTCCCCGACTCCGCTCAATTCGTCTCCGGCGATCAGGAAGGACGGGTGCAGATTCGTAACTCCGCAACCGGGCAGGCGGTCAAGCAACTGGCCACGCAGCTCAAGATCAACGCCGTTGCGGTTAGCCCAGACGGAAGCCGCATTGCCGCCGGGGGGGACGACGGCCTGGTGCATGTCTGGGACACCGCTCTGGGTAAGCAGGTTGCGGTTCTGACCGGGCGAGAGTGTCCTGCGCCCGCCGGCGCCACGCCCGACACCATCACCATCAAGGCCGTGGGCGAATGCATAACGTCGATTGCCTTCAGTCCCGATGGCCGCCTGCTGGCTGCCAGCGGTCTGCGAAAAGGGGCGGCCATCTCCGTCTGGGATGCCGCCAGCGGGGCGCTGATGTACAGCCTGACCAGCACTATGGATCCAACCTCCAGCTTCGAGAGCAAAATTCCTTTCACCTTCAGTGTCGATGGGCGCTTCCTCATTCAGGGCACACGTTACATTACGTTCTGGGATCTCAAGACGGGGCGCGAAGCCGCGCTGATGGCCAGCACGGCCGCGGGAGATTGGCTGGTCATTACGCCCGATGGCTACTTTGATGGATCCCCGAACGGCTGGAAGGCCATCGCATGGAGATTTGGCGACAGCACCTTTGACGTTCTGCCCGTAGAGGCTTTTTACAACGAGTTTTACCAGCCCGGGCTGCTCTCGATGATTGTTGCGGGCAGCGCCCCCGAGCCGAAGCTGGCTCTCGAAAAGCGTGATCGACGCCAGCCGACGGTCGGGATTGTGCCAACGAAGATCTTCGACGACACGCGCCACGTTTCCGTCGCCTTGCACGTATGCCAGGCAGAGCCGGATGCGGCTCACCCCCAGGGCAGCGGTGCGCGCGACCTTCGTCTTTTTCGCAACGGCTCGCTGGTGCGCCACTGGAGTGGAGATGTCCTGCACGGCTCGGCATGCAGCGATGTTTCAACCGTCGTTGCAATCCCCGCGGGCGACAACAATCTGGTTGCGTATGCGTTTAACAACGACGGAATCAAGAGCGACGACGCGCAGACCACGTGGGACTTGCCCGAGATACCCGGCATGGCAGGCACTGCGTATATTCTTGCCGTCGGGTTGAACCAGTATCAGGCGCCGGGTATGGACCTTCGCTATGCCCGTGACGACGCGCAGTCTTTCGCGTCGCAGTTTGCCGGCAACCAAACCTCGCTCAACAACTTTTCCAAGGTCGTTACCGTCTCGCTGCTCGACGATCAGGCCACTGCCGCGCATATCCGCGCCGCCCTTTCCATTCTTTCCGGCGCTCGCCTCCCCCTGAGTGACGCCGATCGCGAGCTTCTTTCCGGCCTCGAGCGAACCCAGCCTGAAGACGGCGTATTTCTTTTCTATGCCGGCCACGGAACAGCGGTCGGCAACCGTTTCTACCTCTTGCCGCACGACCTCGATCCCAAACTGTTTGCCGCAGATCCTGAAGGCGCTCATGCAATCTCCGATCTCGATCTCGATCAGCTCTTTGAGAAAATTGACGGTCGCCACTTCCTCGTCATTGTCGATGCCTGCCGGTCAGGCCAGGCTCTTGAGGCCGAAGAGAAACGGCAGGGCGCAATGAATTCCAGGGGACTGGCGCAGCTCGCTTACGAAAAGGGGATGTATATCCTCACCGCGTCGCAAGCCTACCAGCCGGCGATGGAAGCAGCTCAGTACGGGCATGGCCTCCTTACCTATTCCCTGCTCGACCAGATCTCGCATCCGGCCGTTACCAATGAGGACATCAATTTGCTCGATTGGCTCGAGGAAGCATCCAAAAAGGTCCCCGCCTTGCAGCGCCAATTCATGGAAGGTTCGCGCGGTATCAGCATCGTGGAGAATCAAGAGGCTCTTCCGCCCGGCGAACGGAACCTTCAGCAACCGCGGCTCTTTTACCGGCGCGATCCTGACCCCAATCCGCTGGTCATAGTGCGGGCACAATCGCGCCCGAACTGAATCCATTGCAGACACAGGGCTTCCGCCTGCGTTGAAGTTTGTTCGTGCCACGACCTGCTTTTGGTGAGTCCCCTGCATGGACTATCGGTTTGTCCAACGAATCAGTGCCTCTAAACGCCGCAGTGTTGTACGGCCGGGCAGATAGCTGACATTTCAGACCGGGCACATCCCTGACACTTTTTCCTTCTCAGGAAAGTTCTGG
>JBEKUS010000094.1:0-15789 GCA_049514795.1 Occallatibacter sp. | reverse complement strand
TTATCGACTCCTGGAGAACGCTGTGATTACGAAACCTAAGCGTTACCGGCCTTCGCGGGCTGGCTTGCCCACAGGGAAACACAACCGGTAGCGGTCACTGTAATAAGGCAGCTACCCCACTTTCATTTTTTCTTGGAACGCTTCTCTTGCCCGGCGTTCCGGTTCTATTCGTTATGGAAGGCGTCAGTCAACGAAATCGCCGTCATCTGTGCCCGCAGGTCGTCACGAGAGGCTGTAGTTGTTGCCGTAATCGTCACCGTCTCGCCGGGTAGAACATCGAAGTAATTGTCTGAGAGCTTGGCGTCGAGATTGCCGAAGGAGAGATACACGTCGCGGGCGAGCACGGGCGAGGTGACGTGGATGGTGTAGAGGCCGCTCTGGCCAGCAACCTCAACGTTGAGCGCTGCCGGCTTTAAGTGCACTTGCTTGATCGGCGCGAGATAGATGAGGTTGCGCGAGATCTGCGTATTCGCTCGGCCGAGATCCGCGGCGACAAAGACCTTCGTCAAGTCGCCGCCTGCGGCGGTCGAGACCTTGTCGAGCGGCCATTCGAGTTCGACGTGGCTTGAGAGCGGCGCAACGTTGACGGCGCGTTTTTCTTCAAGCAGCACCTTGCCGTCGAAGTCCATGAGACGAACGCGGAGCTCCGCGTCTTGCGCCGCCGTTTGGTCAGAGATGATAAAGATCTTCACCACGCCGTCTTCGACGTGCGGCGAAACCAACACCGGCGCGTAGAAGCGGCGCGCGTAATATTGAAGGGCCTTCCAGCGGCCGTTGTAGTCGATAGACGACCACGATGCCACCGGCCAACAGTCGTTCAACTGCCAGAAGATGGAGCCCATCGTCTCGGGGCGGCTGCGCCGGAAGTGCTCGGCGCCGATCTTGATGCCCTCGGCCTGCAACACCTGGCTGGCATAGAGGAAGCTGGCGAAGTCCTTGGGCTCGAAGTAGTCCCGGAGCATGTAATCGTGAATGATGGAGTTGCCTTCGTTGCTTTTCTGGTGCGCGAGCATCACCGGCGTGAAGACGTTGGCGCGGTCCTCGGGCACCGTGAAGCTCTCGACCGTCCGCATCTCGGGGAAGGACTGGAAGCCGTACTCGCTCACGAAGCGCCAGTGGTGCTTTTCGTAGTCGGTGAAGGGCACGCGGCCGTGCCATACGCTCCAGTCGTGCGCGTCGCCCGACTCGAATTTGTCGCTTGTCTCTTCGTAATCGGCGCTCGGCGAGCTGGGCCAGTAGGGAGTCTCGGCGTCCAACCGCGCGACCACGCGATTCAGAATGCCGCTGAACTCGGTCAAATAGTCCTGCCACATCTGGAACTTCACTTCCGCCGGCAGCGCCCGACGATGATTCCAGTTCAGCGCTTCCTCGGTTTCGTTGTTGCCGCACCAGAGCGCGATGCTCGGATGGTTGCGCAGGCGGCGCACCTGATCCTCGGCCTCGGCCTCGATGTTCTGCTTGAAGGCATAGGTGCCTGGTTGCCAGTCGTTGCCGAACATCATATCCTGCCAGACCATGATGCCCAGCTCGTCGCAGATCTCGTAAAACTCTTCGCTTTCGTAGTAGCCGCCGCCCCAGTGGCGGATCATGTTCATGTTGGCCTCGCGCGCGGACTCGAGAAAGCGCCGGTAGTCTGCCTTGGTCACCCGGTTCGGGAAACTGTCGAAGGGAATCACATCTGCGCCTTTCGCGAAAACGGGAATCCCGTTAACGATGAGCTGGAACGAGCGTCCCCACTTGTCGAGATGGCGGTCGAGAACGATCGTGCGCAGACCAGTGGTGACGGTGCGATTGTCGAGGTTGCTCGAGGGCGACGTCGTCGACGCGTGAGCTGTGAAGTCGTAGCGCGATTGGTCGCCATATCCCGCCGGCCACCAGAGCCTCGGCTGACGGATTTCAATGGGAAGATCGACGATGTTTTGTCCCTCATGAACCTCGATCATGCGCGTAACCGAAGGCGGAAGGCCGGCGAGGGACAGACCGTGTTCCCAGTAGTCCACGGCGACGGATACCGTCCCAGCCTTTGCTGCCTCGATCTCAACCTCGGCGTCGAGATGCGCCACCTCTTTGCTTACGTCGCGCTGCCGAATGGCGAAGTCGGCGATTCGCGCCTTGTCCCATGCCTCCAGGCGCACCGGCTGCCAGATTCCGATGGTCACAAATCGCGGTCCCCAGTCCCATCCGTATTCATACGCGGCTTTGCGAATGTAGGTCTTGGCCTCGGTGCCGGTCTTCGGCTGCCAGGGATCGTTGGCCGCCACCACTTGCGCCGCCGCAATGGGCGAGGGGAAGACGACGCGCAACTGGTTTGTTCCCGAGTGCAGCCGGCCTTTCACCGGCACGCGCCAGATGCGAAACATGTTGTCGGCGTTGAGCACCTTTTCGCCGTTCACGTAGACCTGGGCGGCGGCGTCGAGGCCGTCAAAGACGAGGTCAATGTTGGCGCGGCCCAGCTCGGCTGGCGCCACGTCGAAGTTCTTCCGGTACTCCCAGGTCGCGCTCTCGATCCACTGCAGCTTGGCCTCGTTATCCCGGAAAAATGGATCGGGGATAACCTTGTTGGCCAGGAGATCGAGGTGCACATCGCCGGGCACTGTTGCCGGCAGCCAGCCCTCCTCCGCAGCTTGCGCAATGTCCGTGTTCTGCCGGAACTGCCAGCCATCATCGATCTGCTGAACGAGGTTTTGCGCCGCGCTGTGTTCGGGGCGCGCCGTTGCAGCCAGCGCTCCCAGCGCGGCCACACAAAGTACTGCACGAAGGATCGCTTTCCGCATTTCCTGACTCCCGCCAACACTGTAATCATCGGGACTTGAGCGGCGCCACCGCAACCACTTTTTTGATGGGGTGAACTGCAGCAACGAAGGGGCTTATCCACCCTGGGTGCTGATTCGCTGCGATCTCAAATGTCGCATTCAGAGCCGAGTCACTCATGGACTCGGTCGCGGGTGTCAAGGGCGGCGTAAAAGGGAGCCAGTAGGCGGATCGGCTTTGAGAGGGCGGTCACGTGGTTGCCGCCTGAATCCCTAAAGGAAGATAGTCCCTCGAAAAGCAGAAGCAGAAGGAAACCGCAAAAGGGGAAAGCACACTAGAAATGCCTTGCGCTGATTGAATACCTCGGTCTAGTATTCTGTGCAGGGGTGAATCCCGCGTAATCTATTGATTCTAAAGAATGGTCGGGGAGAGAGGATTTGAACCTCCGACCCCCTGGTCCCGAACCAGATTCGGGCGTTTATTGAAATCCGTTGAATTTACATGTTTTAACTGATTTATATTGAATGGCTTGCAGCCTCGTTATTGAAGGCTGTGGTTTCGCGTTGTTCTTGGGGGCTTTGACCGCTACAAAATCGACTTCCATGTAGCTGCTGCGTCAAGTGGTTTTTGGGGGAGAACGGCGATTTTCTTTTTGCCTTCGCCCGGATAGTTGGATTTTCCGGACGGTGAGGACCGCGGTCAAGGCCTTGCCGCGTCAGCGGTCGGAGCGCAGCGCAGAGCCTTGACGGCGGCCGCAGCAGGCCGTATTGAAGATCATCCGGGCGAAGGGAACGAGCATCACTCTGAATCTGATTTTTGTCTGTGGCTGCCCTGCGCCATGCTTCCATCCGCACTCTCGGTAGGGCGCATCATGCGCCCTGGTGCATGTAAGGGTTCCTCATGCAGGGGTGGGTGCTGCTATCTACAGCGCGGTCTCTCGATAGGGCTATTGCTGGCTCCAACCAGGACCTGTCGATTTTTCGCAGTCACCCGAACTCGGCCTCAGTTCGATCCGGATCCAAAGAGAAGTTACTTCAGTCGCTATAGCGTTTCGCCCTTTGTCTGGCACAACTTGTGCAGATTCCCTCGTGGCGCACGTTTGATCACGCCGCCTGCGAGATCCCGTACAACGGTTCGTAGGCTTGGCCCGTCACCCAGAGCTTGTGCAATAGCACAGCCAGCTTTCGAGCCACGGCGATCACCGCTCGTCTCTTCCCGTTCTTGCCGCCTCGAGACGCTAGCTCCAGTCCCCAACGCCTGAGTCGGCTATCGGAAGCCAAAGAGCTGAGCGTGTATTGCGCACTTTGTACCAGCAGTCGGCGAAGATGACCGCTGCCCGCTTTGGTGACGCCCAGCTGGGGCGCACTGTTGCCGGACTCCGACTGCCGTGGGCAAAGCCCCAGATAGCTGCCCACGGCGCGGCTGCTCGCGAAGCGGTGCGGATCTTCCAGTGTGAGAACGTAGGTCAACGCAACCAGTGGCCCCACTCCCTTTACCTGCTGCAACAGCTTGGTCTGGGGATATTGGTTTGCCGCCAGAGAGCGAATTCTCCGATCGCAACTCTCAATCTGTTCGCTCAACACGCGGATGCTCGACATCAGCGGCCGCAGCGCAATCTGCAGCTCCGGCGGAATGGCGGTTTTCACCTTGCCGACGAAGGCTGCGGTCGTGCACTTGGGCAGGCGCCCGCCCATGGCCTTGACCATACCTCGACACGCGTTGATGAGCTGCGTCCGCGCAGCCACCAGGGCGTCGCGGCCACGCACCACGGCCAAGTCCGCCTGGGCTTTCGCGCTTCGATGCCGCACTGGCGCAAGCAGTTCCACGTCAGCGCGTCCCAGCCGCGCCAACATGAAAGTATCCAGCCGGTCATTCTTGCGGTTGCTTTCGTAGATCATGCGCAGCTTGCGCGCGTTGGCCACCACTACAGAGTGGCCCATGTCTTGCAGCAGGCGGTTCACCCAAGGCGAATGGGTCTCGGTTTCGATAACGAAGCGCGCCGGGGGCAATGCTCCGAATCGCGCTTCGAGCGCCTGATCGGTACTGCGTACACGGTCTTCTTCCTCCACCGTGCCGGCGTTGTTCAACAGGCAGAATCTGCTCCACCGGTCGCCCAGGTCCAATCCGATCACTGAACTATCCGCGAATGTTGTTGCACTCGCTGCTACCTGCATTTCTTGCTGCATCGCTGCCTCCTTGGGGATCGGGAAGATCCCGTGGCTCAAGCCTACTCGTGGATCTGAGAGGCAATGGCAGCTACATTTTTATCTACAGCTCGCCGCTCACCGCAGGTAGTTTCAATCCTGAGTTCATCACTCTGCTTCTGGGTTGTCCAAAGAATCGCAACCGACATTGCCCTACTTCCCTGATCAGCATTCGGCGAGCACCGCACATCGTGCACGATCACGATTGAAGAATCCTAGCCGACATGCACTAAGACTTATCGGTACTGATGCTCTTGAGTGGCCCGGTGGTTGACCGATTATGCCGACCGACTGTTCGGTTCTGAACAGGCGGCGCTGATTGCGGACACCGCTGACGCCATTGCCCGCCCCTAACTCCTTTATTTTGGAGTGGCAGTGTGGCAAGTCGCGTGCATGAACTTCCAGTACAGGACCCCCGTATAGGAAGGCACGTATGCTCAGCGATCTGAAATTCGCAGTGCAGCGAGTGCTTGCAAAAACACAGAATCCTCAAGTTTGAGGTACGCATGAGAGCCAAGTTTGCCGGAACATTCCGCCCAGACCTATCGTATTCCGATAGGAGACTGCCATGAGACCACAACGAACCGATCTTCTGCGCGGCACCCTGGACCTGCTGATCCTGAAGGCCCTCAACCTGGAACCTCTGCATGGGGTGGGCATTTCCCGGCGCATTACGCAAATCACCCGGGACGCATTTCAGGTGAGCTTTGGGTCGCTCTTCCCTTCGCTGCACCGCATGGAAGAAAAGGGCTGGGTGGAGGCCGAATGGCGCGCCTCAGAGAACAACCGCCGGGCCAAGTACTACCGGCTGACGGCATCGGGCCGCGCGCAGCTCAAGGCCGAACAGCGGGAATGGAACCAGGTGGTCAAGATCATGACGGCGGCGGTGGAATCCGCGTGAGCCGAGAGGAGGGCATCATGCCGGGCCGAATCATTAGTTTGTTCCGGAATCTGCTGCGCAGGAACGCAGTCGAGCAGGCCCTGGACGATGAGCTTAAATCGTCAGTGGAGCTGCTGACCGAGGAAAAGATGAGCGAGGGGCTTTCACGGTCGGAGGCACGGAGGCGGGCGCTGATTGAACTCGGCGGTGTGGAGCAAGTCCGAACCAGGGTTCGCGAGATTCGGGTTGGGCGTCTGTTTGACGACTTCGCCGCGGACCTGCGATTCACATTGCGCCAGTTGCGCAAGAATCCGGGGTTTACGGCGGTTGCGGTGCTCTCGTTGGCTCTCGGGATCGGAGCGAGTACGGCTGTGTTTTCGCTCGTCAATGCGATCCTGTTGCGCTCGCTTCCCGTGCCTAATCCTCAAGAGTTGCGTGTGTTGCGATGGACAGGCAGCGATGTCCGAATGACTTCGCTCAACGACTTCCCGGACATGCAAGGCAATCTCATGTCCGCGCACGCTGTAACTCACCCTGCATTTCTTGCTCTACGCGACCAAGGCGCCGCCTTGGCCGACATTTTTGGATTTCAACCCGTGGATCAGCAAGAACAGGTTACGGCTCGCGTTAAAGAGGAGACATTCACCGCCAAAGGAATGATGGTTTCGGACAATTTCTTCTCCTGCCTTGGTGTTAGTCCATTGATTGGCCGGCCCTTAAATGCTAGAGAAGATTTTTCCGGATCTTCGGTGAATGTCGTGATCTCCTACGAGTGGTGGGAGAGATATTTCGGCCTCGATCCTGCGGTACTCGGCCAGACTATTTTGCTGAATGGCAGAGGCTTCACGGTAGTCGGCGTACTCCCGCGCGGGTTTACTGGAGTCGTGCCGGGTGATCCTAGCGGGTTCTATGTGCCAATGTCGGCGCAGTCGCCGTTTTTGTACAGGCCGATTGCTGAGCGGTTTCACTGGTTCGTGCGCGTCATGGCACGATTGAAGCCCGCCGTGAGCGATGCGCAATTGCGCGCCGCGCTCGACGTCGCATTTGCCCGCGAGGCCGGCCCGATCATGAAAGATCCGAGAATTCTGCTAGAGCCGGGCTACCGTGGGCTGGCAAGCGAATCCAATAGCTACCGCAAACCACTTCTGCTGATGCAGGGCGTGGTGGGTCTGGTTCTGCTGGTGGCATGCTTTAACCTTGCCGGGTTGATGGCGGCGCGCGGCGCCGTGCGACAGCACGAACTGGCGGTGCGCGTCGCTCTTGGTACCGGCCGATGGCGGCTCATCCGCCAGTCGTTCACTGAAAGCCTAGTGCTCGCATCGATTGGCGGTGGACTTGGTATTCTGCTATCCATCTGGGGAAAGACCGCGCTTTCCCGCCTGTTCGCCGAATCTACCGACGGTTTGCGTTATGACCTCACTCTTGACCTGACGGTCCTTTGTTTTGGCGTGATCGCCGCGCTGGTTAGTGCTTTAGTGGCAGGTCTGCTGCCGGCGTTACAGGCCGGACATGTGGATCCGATCGCCGGACTCAGGAGCCGCGGCGCGATCGGGGCGCCACGCTTGCGAATCGGCAAGGTCCTCGTCGTCGCCCAGATCTGCATCTCGATGCTGCTTCTGACGTGCGCTGGCCTTTATACCCGCACTTTGATCAATCTCACGCACGTCGACATCGGGTTCAACACCGAGAAACTGCTGCTGTTCGAGGTGAATCCAGGCGGTTCTGGCTACGACGATCCCGCGAGACGCACAAGTTTCTACGCCGAGGTGCAGGACTCTCTCTCAGCAATTCCCGGGGTGCGCGGAGCAACCTTTCTAAGTTATCCGCCACTCGGCCACGCCGGATGGTCCGGCGCGTTCTTCTTTCGTGACAGTTCTTCGGAGCAGGCGGAGAAGATGCAGTCAAGCCGGTTGGCCGTGGGGGAGACCTTCTTCGACACGATGGACATTCCAATAATCCAGGGGCGTGGATTCAACGCTGCCGATGCCAGAGGAACTCCCAAGGTGGTTGTGGTCAACGAAGCGTTAGTGCGGCAGTATTCGCCCGACAGGAACCCTATTGGACGGATGGTGCACATCCTGACCGACGACTGGCAGATCATTGGAGTCTGCCGCGACGTCAAGTATCGCTCTCTGAGAGAAGCGCCACAGCCAACTGTGTATTATCCATTTCGCCAGATCTCTTTTGGGGTCACGATGCGAAGCAATTTTAAGGATGCCTACTTCGCATTGAGGACCGCAGAGCCGCCAATGTCCGTTGTCACCGCTGCACGCAAGGCAGTCTCCGCGGTTGATCCCCGCGTTCAGGTGGAAAACGTCGCGACACAAGAAGCTGTGCGCGATGCAGACACCGGTCAGGAACGACTTTTCGCGGTGCTGTGCGGAGCGCTTGCCGGGTTGGCGATGCTGCTCTGCTGTATCGGTCTTTACGGACTAATGTCCTATCACGTCGCACGGCGGACCCCCGAGTTCGCCACAAGGATGGCCCTGGGAGCTGACCGCCGCGACATTGCGAATCCGATTCTCCGCGAGGCGCTACTGCTCGCCGCCGCAGGCTTCGTCCTGGGCCTGCCCGCCGCTCTTGGTGTTACTCGGCTCATCACGAGCCAGTTGTACGGTGTGGCGCCCAACGATCCACTTGCGCTGATCGGGTCCGGCATTCTGTTGGCGGCGATTGCGGTTTTGACGGCGTGGTTGCCTGCGCGGCGAGCGGCATCCATTGAGCCCATGCAGGCACTGCGTAACGAGTGAAATGCGGCTACCATATTGCCCGAGCCGGTGTTGGCAGAGAAGGGACCCTGTGCAGTGGCAGTAAATCGCGCGAGCCGAAAGGAGGCATCATGCCGGGCCGAATCGTTAGTTTATTCCGGAATCTCCTGCGCAAGAAGACTGTCGATCGGGCGCTGGACGATGAAATCCAATCTTCGGTGGAGCTGCTGACCGAGGAAAAGATGAGTGAGGGGCTTTCACGGTCGGAGGCCCGGCGGCAAGCGCTTATCGAACTTGGCGGCGTCGAGCAGGTCCGAACCAAGGTTCGTGAGGTATGGGCGGGGCGCCTGCTGGAAGAATTTGCTGCAGACGTACGATTCGGTTGGCGACAATTGCGCAAGCACCCAGGGTTCACGCTCGTGGCCATGTTGACGATGGCCCTCGGCCTGGCCGTGAACGCCACGATCTTCTCGCTGATCGACGATCTGTTCCTGCGGCCGCTGCCCGCGAAAGATCCGCAGCAACTGGTCGTGCTTTCGGAAAAGAGCCCGAAGTTCCAATACGAGATGCCATTCTCCTATCCGGATTACAAGGATTTGCGCGAGGCAATCGAAGGCGGCGCAGCCGGAGACTCGGCAATGGCGCGGGCATTCTCGGGGTTGATTGCCTACAAAGAGCAGGGAGTTCACCTGAGCCGGACCGGTGCGTCAACCGAGCGCGCATGGGTGCATCTGATCAGCGACAATTACTTCGACGTGCTGGGCGCCAAGCCATATCTGGGCCGGCTGCTGCTGCCGGGCGAAGGTAAGCTTCCGAGTGCAGACCCGATCATTGTGCTGACCTACGATTGCTGGCGTACGCGCTTCGGCGCCGACCCGAGCGCCATCGGCCAGACGGTGAAGGTCAATGGCCATCCGCTGACAGTGGTCGGCGTCACGGAACCCGGCTTCTACGGCGCGGAGTACGGAACGGCGTTGGGCGGCTTTGTGCCGGCCTCAATGTATCCGCTGTTGGCGCCGGAGGGCGGCATCTACTTCGGCCGGGGCGATACGGCATTCTTCATGATGGGCCGCATGCGGCAAGGTGTCCGCATCGAGCAGTCGCGAGCCACAGCCACGGCCGCAATTCAGCAGCTGTTCAAACAGCATCCCGACAATCACGTCCCGGTGCAGATACTTGTCCGGCGGGAGAACATGAGCCGGCCGTCGCCATATGTCGCCGCCTATGCTCCAATGATCGTTTCGGCTCTGATGACGCTGGCGCTGCTGGTGCTTGTTGTGGCCACGGCCAACATCGCGAATCTGCTCTATGTCCGGGCAGCCGGCCGAGAACAGGAACTGGCGATCCGCGGCGCTCTGGGCGCTTCCCGCTGGAGGCTGATACGACAGTTGACTGTCGAGAGCGGGCTGCTGGCGCTGGGCGCGGGACTTGCAGGAACCGCAGCAGGGCTGGCGATCGGCCCTCATTTAGTTGGGCTGGTTACGCCAAGCGATTTTGCCCCAGGAGCCGATACCGGGTGGGATTGGCGCACTCCAGTCTTCACCTTCGCGATTTCGATTGTCTTCGGTATGCTGGCCGGGCTGGCGCCGGCCCTGCGGGCCAGCCGCTTTCGGATTCAGCCACTGCTGAAGGATGGAAGTCCATCGGCGGGACGGTCGAAACATCCGCTGCGGAGCCTCATGGTGGTCGGGCAAGTGGCCGCTGCGTGTGTGGTGATTGTCTGCGCGGGATTGACGCTGCGTGGTCTGCATAAATTGTCGCGGATCGACCTCGGACTGCGTACCGAAGGGATCTTCCTTGCCTCGTTCGACCTCGATATGCAGCACTACAACCAGCAGGACGGCCGCAAGTTTCAGGAGTCGCTGTTGCGGGCCGTACGCGTCCTACCCGGAGTGCAAAGCGCAAGCCTGGCAGAGCACGCGCCCTTCGATACGGTAATGGACTCGCGTGGAGACGTGAGCGCCGAGGGGACACCACACAAGAGCAACCCGCAATTCGACTTTAATGTTGTGGACATGGTGGACTGCGACTTCCTGAATACGGTCGGAATCCCGCTTGTCGAGGGCCGGCAGTTTCGCGAGAGCGACAACGCCACGGCGCCGCCGGTGGTCATCATCAATCGCACTCTGGCGGAGCGGCTTTGGCCGGGGACAGACGCCGTCGGCAAGCGGCTGATCATCAACGAAAATGGCCGGCCGATCCAGGTCGTTGGCGTTACGCCGGGCACGCCTTTCTACAGCGTAACGGACCGTGCGCGAACGCTGCTCTTTCTACCCATCGCTCAGAATTACGCTGGGAAGGCAACGCTGATCGTGCACTCGATGGCCGATCCAAAACAACTCGGACCGGAGATTCAGCAGGTGGTGCGGCATCTGGATCCCGACCTGCCGCTCAACGATCTGAGGACCATGGATCAGCAGTTGTCTTCAAGTCCCAATGCCTTCGCGCCGATGCGGATGGGGGCCGTGATCACAGGCGCGCAGAGCGCGGTCGCTTTGCTGCTGGCAGCGCTCGGGATCTTCGGACTGGCGTCGTTCGCGGTCACGCAGCGCACGCGTGAAATCGGCGTTCGCATCGCATTCGGAGCTAAGCGATCGGATGTCTTTCGGATAGTGATCCGCAACGGTATGCGGCTAACGGCAATCGGGCTGGGAATCGGAACTCTTCTTTCGCTGGCTTTGAGCCGGGTGCTGACCGGATTGCTCTACGGCATTCGCTCATTCGATCTGCCGGTCTTCGCGAGCGCCATGCTGTTCATTACCGCAATCATGATGCTGGCCTGCTGGTTGCCCGCGCGGCGAGCAGCATCCATTGAGCCCATGCAGGCACTGCGTAACGAGTGAAATGCGTCACCCTATTGCCCGAGCCGGTGTTGCCAGAGAAGGGATCCTGTGCAGGGGCAGTAAAACGCGTGAAACGAAAGGAGGGCATCATGCCGGGCCGAATCGCTAGCTTGTTCCGGAATCTCCTACGCAGGAGCGCAGTCGAGCAGGCACTGGACGATGAGCTTCAATCGGCGGTAGAGCTGCTGACCGAGGAAAAGGCGAAAGAGGGGCATTCGCACCCGGAAGCTCGCCGGCGGGCGCTCGTGGAACTGGGAGGGGTCGAGCAGGTCAAAGAGGAGGTGCGGGCTATTCGTCTCGGCCACTTCCTTGAAAACGAGGCGCGCGATCTGCGCTTCGCGGTTCGCACCCTAGCCAGGTCGTCCGGCTTCACCGTGGCGGCGGTGCTGACCCTTGCTCTCGGCATCGGCGCCAACACGGCAATGTTCACGATCTTGAACGCGGTCCTGCTGAAGCCTCTTCCATTCCCCAAACCTGATCGCATGGTTCGGGTCTGGGAGACTTTGCCGAATGGGACGCCAAACGATACCACCACACTGACCTTTCTTGACTGGAGGCGGCAGAGCGCGGTCTTCGAGGCCTTGTCGGTCGAACAGCGTACGCGCGCCACCGTGGGAACCGGTGAAAATCTGGCGCGCGTTGAAGGCAAGCTAGTGTCGGCCGACTACTTCAAGGTGTTCGATGTGAAGCCTCGACTTGGGCGCACCTTCGCACCGGGGGAAGATCAGGCGGGAGCATCCCCGGTGGTCGTGCTGAGCCACTCGTTCTGGCAAACACGATTTGCGGGCGATCCCGACGTTCTGAAACGCGACTTGGTAATCGACGGTAAACCGCACAGCATCGTCGGCGTGTTACCCGCGGGCTGTTTCGATCTGGATGAGACTGCGTTCTGGAAACCACTGATCTTCGCACCGGAGCAAATGAATCGCAATCAGCACGTGCTCCAGGTTATCGGGCGGCTGCGGGCGGATGTGAGCCTCGAGCAGGCCCGAACAAGGATGAACATGTTGAGAGCCAATCTCGCCCCAGCCATGGCGGAGTATAAGGACTGGGGCTTCGCGGTGGAACCGTTTGCGCAGCGGCTGGTTGGCGACACACTGCGCCGCTCGATCTACCTGGTGTTCGGAGCGGTTCTGATGGTCTTGCTCATCGCCTGCGCGAACGTGGCAAACCTGGTGCTGGCAAAGGGGGCAACCCGGCGAAGAGAGATGGCGCTGAGAGCCGCCTTGGGCGCGAGGCGTGGCCGTCTGATCGGGCAGTTGCTCACCGAGAGCCTGGTCTTGTCTGTTCTAGGGGGCGCCGCTGGACTTGCGGTGGCCTGGCTGCTGATTTATGCAGCGATGCCGCTGCTGTCGGCATCGCTGCCGTTTACGGCTGATCTCAGCATGGATCTGCGCGTGTTTGGTTTCGCCGCTGCGGCCGTGATGTTGGTTCTGATACTCGCGGGTCTGCTTCCGTCCTTGCAGACTTCCTTCAACAGGCTGTCAGGCTGGCTGAATCAGGTAGGACGCGGATCGCCGCGCTCGAGCGCGGTTGTCCGGCGGACGATCGTCATCGCCGAGGTCGCGACCTCCTTCGTGCTGGTCTGCGGTGCGGGCCTGCTGTTCAAGAGCCTGGCGAGGCTTCAACAGGTGGATGCCGGGGTGAGAATCGACCACGTGATTACGATGTCGGTCGATCTTCCCACGGCGGCATACCCGGACCCACAAAAAGCTACGAGATTCTTTGAAGAGGTCGTTGAACGGCTGCGAGCCGTGCCCGGAGTCGAGCAGGCATCCGTCGCGCAAGACGTCCCTCTTCAAGGCGTGCACTGGGGCGAGGGGATGGGCCTTAGTCGAAGTGAGGGCTTCGGTGTCGGCGTGAAGCTCGTAGATCCGTGGTACTTCGGCACGTTCGACATTCCCGTGGAATCGGGGCGCGGGATTGAGGTTCAGGATCGCGCCGGACGCCCCCGCGTTGTAGTCATAAATCAGGAGGTGGCCCGGCAGTTGTCGCGCCAATTCGGAATGGCGAACCCGGTCGGAAGAACCGTCCTCATGGATTTGCCCGGCTACGGTCCAATCCCGGAGTCCGTCGTCAACGTGCAGATCGTGGGCGTGATTCGCAGCGAGCGTACGGGCGGATTGCACGCGCCGCAAGAACCGGTGGCTTATGTACCACTGGCCCAAGTCCCGCGGCAGGACATTAAGCTGGTAGTCCGTACACGAAGCGAGGCGTCGGCGGTAATGCCCGGTATTCGGCAGGCGGTGCGGCAGGTCGATGCCCACCTGCCTCTGGGGGACGTGAGGACCATGGAACAGGTAAAGGAGCAGAGCATCCTCTGGCTGAGGCAGCCTACCTGGGTGGTTGGAGCATTCGCGGGGGTAGCCGCTCTGCTGGCCGCGCTCGGGCTTTATGGCGTTCTCGCTTATGCGGTAACGGAGCTGCGCCGGGAGATTGGCATCCGCATGGCGTTGGGCGCGCGACGGGGCCACGTGCTGTCCCACGTTTTACGCGACTCCCTCTCCATGATCATCGTGGGGCTTGCTGCTGGACTAGCCGGGGCTTTGGCGCTAACGCGGGTCTTGAAGAGTCTCCTGTTCAATGTGTCTACGCTCGACCCTGTCGCGCTAAGCGTAGCCTGCGCCCTAATGACGCTGATCGGAATGCTCGCGGCCTGGATTCCTGCGAGACGGGCGACGCAGGTGGACCCGATCGTAGAGCTGCGGCATGAATAATCTCGGTTCATCTCCGCGCGGGATGCGATCGGCGCTGGAAATCAGGCCTGGATCGACGGAATGAAGGCCGGGGATGTCAAGCGCACTATCGCGACATATACCAAAGACGCCGCCGACTGCGGGCCCGCTGGAGAGTATTTTCGTGGACGGCTTAAGATCGGGCGACAAAGAACTGCTCAACTTGCGCACCTTGGACGGGCGCGCTCTTCTGTGGTCAAGACGTGGGGATCGACTGAACAAGGAAGTTTTGTCTATGAATGGGGCCAGGCCGATGCCACATTCGACGGCGGGAACGGGCTGGTTGAGAGATATCTGACTGCTTGGCAAAGACAGCCCGGCGGCACATGGAAGATCTTCCGCAACATCGTGATTCCTGATAAATGAGACGGTGCCTCGCTCGCGCTGCGGACGAATCGATGCCCTGCTTGGAGACGCTGAAAATCCGTGCGTCAAACCGCCACCACTAGCCCTGTGTGGATCGTTATCATGGTTTGAGATGCTCCGTCCGAGAGAACACACCGGTCATGAATGATTATCGTAGCCAGTCCGTTCGTGAGAACTACGATCAGATTGCAGACGAGTACGCGAAGAATCTCTTTCACGAATTGGACGGGAAACCTCTGGATCGGGAACTGCTAGATCGTTTCGCCGCCGAGACACAAAGTCGCGGCCGGGTGTGCGACATCGGCTGTGGCCCGGGTCAGGTTGCGCGGTATCTGAAGGCCCGAGGATGCGACGTCTTCGGACTTGATCTGTCGCCGGCTATGGTTCAGCAGGCTCAGCAGCTGAATCCTGAGATTCACTTCCGCGAGGGCAACATGCTTGAGCTCGCATTGGATGATATATCACTTGCAGGTATCGCAGCCTTCTACGCCATTGTGAATCTGCGCACGGAGTGGCTCGCGCAGGTGTTCCGAGAAATGGCTCGAGTGCTAATGCCCAGCGGCCTTTTGTTGCTGGCGTTTCATACGGGTGACAGAGTTGTGCAGGTGAACGAAATGTGGGGACGCGCGATCGCGATGGAGTTCTTCTTCTTTGATCCGGAGTCGATCCGCAGAAAGCTGGAAGCGGCGGGCTTCGTGGTAGAGCATGTCATCGAACGCAGACCATACGCGCCGGAAGTGGAACACCAAAGCCATCGTGCATACATTTTTGCCCGGAAACCCTGCGCATAGTCGTCTGCACCCCGAGCGAAAGCGCTCAGAGGCCACATCATCATCCACGAAAATCTCTGAACCACACGCGGATATCGGCCACCATCAACTCGGGTTCTTCCATAGCGGCAAAGTGGCCCCCACGCTTCATCTCGGTCCAGCGCTGAAGCATGCTCTCAGGTTCGGAAACTTGTATTTTCTCCCTGTTGCAGATCGGTAAGGGAGCATTGATCCGCTCTCAAAAGAATCTCAGTTGATGCGAACAGACCAAAGCGCGCTTCGAGGTCGAGATGCATCGATCGACCCTGACAAACGCCGTAGTGCCCATGAATGGATGCGCTCCCGAGTTCTCCGCAATTCGGAAGCAATCCAGGAGATTCGCGGAACACAGGGCTGGCATTGGGAAGCCCCTGGTGCAAACCCAGGTGGTCGGCCGAGATGTCGCATGTGCCCGGAACGGAGTTCCTCGATAAAGGTTTTGAACCCTATCGCGATCGAGAAAATACTCGGTCCTTCATTCAGTCAGAGAACT
>JBEKUS010000093.1:0-15832 GCA_049514795.1 Occallatibacter sp. | reverse complement strand
CGCCCGCTCCACTGCGGCCCTCGGATAGCTCTCCACGCTCAATCGCATGGAACCATCCTCGCCGCCCGCTAAGCGGACACTTCACTCGCTACAACCACCGGACATATCATGTGCTACTGACAAACTGGGGTACCCGGCTGGACTTACCGTCAAATTGGCCCTAGCCTTGGTTCGGTCCCAAAGGAGAGACCGTGCATGGATCCCCTACAGCAACTAATTGAGGAGAATAGGAACCTTTTCTCAGAAATCGCGGGCCCTTCATTTGAGGTCGTCAACAACCCCAACTTTCACCATCTGCCCTACAGCTATAAGTTCGTGTCAAGAACTGTGCCGGGTAAACATGTCGCACCAATTGAATTAACGACTGGGGATGTTCTTTGCATGAACGGAAGGCGTCGTTATGAAAAGCTGCGATATCTGCGCGGAAGATTCGGGCACCTGTTCACACCGCGGTGAGTAATTGTGCACCCCGGTTTTCGTTAGCCATGCAGCGCGAAGGTGCGCGCGGATTCGAGCAGCTTCGCCACGGACTCCTTCGAGCAGGACTCGGTGTAGATGCGCAGCAGCGGTTCGGTACCGCTGGCGCGCAGCAGGAGCCAGGTTTCGGCGGCGTTGGGTTTGGTCTTGGCTTCGGGATTGTCGAGATAGAACTTGACGCCGTCGAGGTTCTCCTGGCGGAGGATGGGCATGCCGGCGAAGGATGGGTCGCCGGTCTCGAGAGCGCGGGCGCGAGCGATGGCGCCGTTCTTTACGTCGTCGGGAATGGTGAGGTCGATGCGGCCGTATTGGTGCTCGCCGTATTCGGCCTGAAGATCGGCGACGAGCTGGCCGAGGGTCTTGCCCTCCTGGGCCATGACGTTGGCGAGGAGCAGACAGTTGAGCAGGCCGTCGCGCTCGGGAAGGTGGCGCTGGAAGCCGATGCCGCCAGATTCCTCGCCGCCCATGACGATCTCGCGCTCGAGCATGAGGTCGCAGACATACTTGAAGCCGATGCCGTGCTCGATGAGCTCGCGGCCGTATTTCAAGCAGATGCGGTCGAGCATCTTCGTCGTGTTGAACGCGCGCGTGACGGCGCCGGGCCAGCCCTTGTACTGCAACACCCAGCTCAGCAGCACGCAGTAGATTTTGTGCGGGTCGACGAAGTTGCCGTGCTCGTCGGTGGCGCCGATGCGGTCGGCGTCGCCGTCGGTGCAGAGGCCGGCCTGGCAGCGGTTTGCCACCACGGCCTCGCCGAGGGCGCGGATGTTCGGTTCGATGGGCTCGGGATTGATGCCGGGAAAGAGCGGATCGGGGTTGGAGCGGATTTGGACGTGCGCCACGCCGATGCGGGCGAATATGTCAGCGATCAGCGTGCCGCCTGTGCCGTACATCGAGTCGATACAGAACTTCATGCCGGATTTGGCGATGAGGTCGAGGTCGGCGAAGTTCTCGATGGCCTTGAGGTAGGTGGGAAGGAAGTCGACTTCGACGATTGGCGCGGGCTGTGAAGGGTGCGGGACGGGCTTGCCGAGGTAGGACTCGATGGCGGCGATCATGCTGGGCTTTCCCGAGCCGCCGTACCAGCCCTTGTACTTGACGCCGTTCCACTGCGCGGGGTTGTGCGAGGAGGTGATCACGATGCCGCCGGCTGCGCCGTGCTCGCGCACACCGAAGCTGAGCGCCGGGGTGGGCGTGACCGCGTTGGCAAGCTGGACGGGGATGCCGGTGGCGGAGACGACCCCGGCGCAGGCGCGGGCAAAGGCTTTGGAGCCGAATCGCGTGTCGTAAGCGATGCAGAGGCCTTTGGCGGGATCTTCCTGGGCGTGGACGTAGGCGGCGATGGCTTCGGCGGCGGTGCGGACGTTGGAGAAGGTGAAGTCGTCGGCGATGACGCCGCGCCAGCCGTCGGTGCCGAATTTGATGACGGGATGGGGCATAGGGCCGATCCGATTCTGCTCGATAAACAAAGGTAAACGATAGCAGGTGGCGCGGGGTGGACGCACGGGGGACGAGGCCGCCTCGGCGGTAATGGAGGGCGAGACCGAATGCGGGGCGAATGTGCGAACCTTCAGGCCCGCGTGGCAGCCGGTCTCCCACCCCAGCAAGCGGAAAGCGCGGTTGCCGGGGACCCCGGTCTGGAGACCGGCGGTACAAGGTTGAGACTTGCGCTACGCAGGCGCGGGGAAGGTCATGCAGCGGGCGAATTCGTCCTGGAAGGCAGGATCGGCGGCGAGGCTGACGTGCTCGATGGGCGGGAGCGGGGGCTCCTCGGCGGCGAGTAGAAGCAGCTTTGCGCCGCGGAGGGCGGTGTTGCCCGCGGCGTGGATGAGGGCGTGGGGCGCTTCGATGAGACCGATGCGGATGGCGGACTCGATCTGGACGTAGTTGCCGAAGGCGCCGGCGAGGTGGATGGCGTGGAGTGACGCAATGCTGGCCTCGATGCGCTTGAGAAGCAGACGGAAGCCGGCGGCGACGGCGCCCTTGGCGAGCTGTAGCTCGCGAATGTCCGATTGATAGAGGACGACCGGCGCGGCGACGGGAAAGAGCCTCGCGCCGTTGGCGATGCGGCCGTTGGAGAGAATAGCGCCCGAGCGCAGGCCAGCGGCGACGGCATCGACGAGGCCGCTGCCGCAGATGCCACGCGGAGCGACATCACCGATAACGGTGGCGCGCAGCGTACCGCTGGCGAGCGAGACGTATGAAATGGCGCCGGTGACGGCGCGCATGCCCATGCGGATGGCGCCGGCTTCGAACGCGGGACCGGCGGCGGTGGAGGCGCAGACGATGCCGGCCTGGTTGCCGATGGCGATTTCGCCGTTGGTGCCGAGGTCGATGAGCGCGGAGAGGTCGGGACCGTTGGCGATGCCCGCAGCAATAATTCCTGCGAGAATGTCGGAGCCGACGAAGCCGCCGATGCAGCGGGCAAAACGGATCGTGCAAGCGGCGGGTAGGTTCCAGCCGAGCTCGCGCGGCGTGAAATGCTGCTCGGCGAGGTGCGGCGACTGGAAGGGCACGTGCGACAGCGGCTCAACGCTGAGGCCGCTGAACAAGTGGTGCATGACGGTGTTGCCGACGAGGAGGACTTCGGCGATCTGCGGCGCGCGGCCGGCGGCGAGGCGCGCGACAAGCTGGCCGAGCGCGGCGCGGATGGGCGATGTATGGTCTGTGCCGTCGAGCGCGGCTCGGATGCGGCTCATGACGTCGGAGCCGGAGGCGGCCTGAGGATTGAGGAGGGTCTCGACGCCGAGGACGTCACCCGTGGCAAAATCGACGAGTTGCGCGGCGATGGTGGTGGTGCCGAGGTCGATGGCAATGCCGAGGCCGTGTGTTCTTTTGGTTCGCTTTCCCACCCTTTCGGAGTCCACCGCGGCAGACTCCGAAAGGATGGAGCAACTGTCTCCCACCCTTTTCTGCGATGAAACTGCGGGAAAGGATGGAGCAACGGTCGCTGATATGGAGGGGCAACCGGAGTCGGAGAGAACCTCCATATGCCATTGGCCGCACTCGAGGACGAGGGGCGAGACGGGTTGCGAATCCGGGCGTGCGCGGCAGGCGAGACGCCATCCGGCGGCAAGCCGATCGTCCGAGAAGACGGTTCGATCGGCGTCCGTAATTGGAAAGGCGCCCGAAAGCACGCGTACGCCGCAGCCGCCGCACTCGCCCATTCCGCCGCAGGGGAACTCGAGGCCGAGCGCAGCCAGGGCGGCAACGAGCGAGCCGCCGAGGGGGACGTCGACCTCAACGCCGAGGGGCTCGAGGCGAATGCGCACGCGAGCCAAAGATGATGGATCGGGGTTCATATCGCTTCCACGATCCCTTCGCCCAGCGTAACGCGAACCTGAGCGCCGGGCGGAACGACGAGAAAATCGGATGCATCCCACGGGCCATTGACGAGACGCTCAAGGAGCACGAGCGAACCGCCGATCTCCTCGAACACCCAGCCTTCCTTCTCTGCCTCGGCTCTCGCACTGGCGCGGCTGGCTTCGTCGGACGCAACGCCGGTCGAGATGTAAGTCAGGCCCGTGTAGTGGCGGCGATAAGCGGTGAACTGCTCATAGAGATAGTTGCCGTTGTCCTCGCCGTATTGCGCGATGAGCTCTTCGCGAGTGCGGCGCTCGCCCAGGGTCCGGTGCGATGCTGCCCAGCCCGGCTCCAGCAGCTTGTCCGGGGTTTGGAACTCGATCCAGCCGGGCGAGCGATAGTAGACGCCGGGATGGTTATCGAAGTAAGCGGCGAAGCGATGGCGATCGCCCATGAGAACGCCGATGCAGTCGTGGGCGCGGGGCAGAACGAGCTGCGTGCCGCCGGCGCGCAGACTCTCGATTCCGCGCCCGCACAGCGCGTAGCCAAGCAGGATGGCGTCGTAGCCGCATGAATCGGCGGTGTCGATGCGTTCCTGGAGGTGAGTGCGCATCCCGGCGCCAAGGTCGTGCAGGCCCATGGTGAGGACTTCCAGATCGACCGCATGCGCCGTGCGCGACGCGACGGCTTCCATCTCGCGGGTGAAGACCTGGCAGATGATCGCTTTGAGGCGCATGGAAAGGCAGCTTCCCGCCACTAGCTTCCAGCTTTCAGCATTCTGCTAGTCCGCGTGAAACGAACGAAGGCGCTGACGAAGCTACAAGCCATAGCTTGGCTTATCGTAGAGGCTGCCGTACGGCTCTTCAAGGGCAGCGATTAGTGTCGCTTCCTCGGCGGGCAGTTCGTCGAGCGCGGTTTCAATGCGCGCCAGCCACTGCTGTTCCTTGCGCGAGAGCTGCAGCTTCCCGGCTGCCACTCCGTCCTGGATGATCCCGAGCGCCGCGCGGCCGGCGGCGACGGTCTGCCGATAAGGCGAGTCCTCGGCGACGATGGCCTCGGCGATCCGGATTGTGGCGGCGGGCGAAAGCACTGCGGCCTGCGGGCTGAGCCACTCGTCGGACGCAGTCATCCAATCGCGAAGATCGGCTGCGTGCCCGGCGGCGGCGGCCGCGTTCATCAGCCGGCAGTCATAGGCCAGCAGTTCGGTAAACACCTCGGGGGCATTGCCTGAGAGCAGACGAACGTTCTGCACCGACTCGTTGCTCCACAGATCGCAAACGGCGGCGGCGATGTTGCCCACGGGGCTGAAGTGGGCGCAACAGGCCGACTTTCCTTCCATGGAGATGGGCAGGCCGGTGATGGCCTTCATCACCGGGCCCTCATACGCACAGTCCTTCGACGGCCCGACCGCGCCCTGCTCGAAGGCGGCCAAGCTGCGGACCGCGCTCATGGCGCGCACCACCGCGGCGAGCACTTCGGGCAGCATCTTCTGGTGCGCGAGCTGCATGGCAGTGTTGGCAAATCCGCAAGCGGAGTCGCCGCCCGGAATCACGTTCTCGTGGGCCGAGCAAACCTCGACGATCTGCTTCCATAGCCAGGTCATATCGCGCGGCGCGAGCACGCCGAGCGCGAAGACGATTCCCGGGAAATCGCCGTACATGAGCGCACGGTCGTGAACTTCCTTACCGCCCACCGATTCAATGGAGAGAATGTCGGCGCCGGCCTCGGCGCAGAGCTCGAGCGAGAGGTAGAGATGCGTCCAAGGCTCTCCGCTGCGCATCAGCGGCGGCTTCAACTGGTCGCGGAGGTCGGTCGGCGTAACGCGCAACGCGGAAGCGAGGTGGTGCTTCTCGTGTGCGGCGAGAAGGTGGCGCTTCAGGATCGCGGTGATCTCCGCGCCCCACTCCGGCCGCTCCGTCATGGCGGGCAGAAGCTCGAACTCGAGAACGATCCCGGGTACCGCCAAAGCCACAGCGCGGCGCAGAATCTGCGCGGCCATCTCCTCGTAGTGGGCCTTTACAACGGCCCATGTGTCGTCGCCGATGGAGATTGGCGGGAGAGTGAAGTTGACCTCGGGAAACACCGCGCCTGCGCCGATGGTGAGCCCGAACCCGCAGGCAAGGGGGTGGGGGCAGACGCCGTAAAGGAGTTGATCGGAACTTGCAATGGCCAGCGAAGAGAACTTCCGGGCCCTTTCGATGACTTTCATTAGGCACTCGCGAGCAGGGTTCTTACCAGGCCGACGGCGCCGCTGGCGTTTTCACTGTATCCGTCGGCTCCGATCTCTTTTGCGTACTGCGTAGTTACGGGCGCGCCGCCGACGAGCACCTTCACTTGGGTGCGAAGGCCTGCGCTTTCGAGAGCGTCGATGGTGAGCTTCATCGCCGGCATGGTGACGGTAAGCAGCGCCGACATGCAGACCACTTGCGGCTTGCGCTCGTTCACGGCGGCGACGAAGCTTTCCGGCGGAACGTCTGTGCCGAGGTCAATGACCTCGAAGCCACCGCCTTCCAACATCGAGGCAACGATGTTCTTGCCGATGTCGTGCAAGTCGCCCTTTACCGTGCCGATGATCACGCGAGCCGCCATCTTCTGGCCTGAGGCGGAAAGCAACGGTTTGAGCAGCTCCATGGCGTTCTTCATCGCCCGGCCGGCCAGCAACAGCTCCGGAACGAAGTACTCTTCCGACTCGAAAAGCCGGCCGACCGCATCCATTGCCGGGACCATGGAATCCTGGATCAATTCCATGGGTGCGGCACCCGCCGCGAGCGCTTCCTCTGTCGCCGCGCGCGCCCGCTTGTCGTTGCCGTTCAAAATCGCATCGTAAAGGGCGCCAACTTGCGCCATCGATTCACCTCTCGCTGCGCCGCATCGCACGATATGCCTGCAGAACCGGTCCCGTTGCCGCGACTGCTCCAACCCTGCGGAACGGCGCGGTGCATCCCCTTGCGGATATATTTCGACACGCGAACGAATTGGAACTACTTCCACAATAGACCGGTTCCGAGACGCGCGCAACTGGTACCGCAAAAAGCAATTCCACGAATCGGAACAAACGGGGTTGCGACGGGACGGATCCAGCAACGAAGCCACGTCACCGATTGCCCGAGCCAGAGCCCAAGGCAAACAAAGATGAGCAATCGATTGCCGGTCTTTCCTGGCGGTATACCGTGTCAGCGTCCGTGAAAGATGCGATCGTCAGCGCTGTGCCAACGCATTCCATTGCCGCCGCAGCCGCAGCCACGCGGGATCTTGTCCAAAAGTCGATTGCGCCAGAATGCGGCGAAGGCGCGTGCCGGTGTAAACTAGGCAAGGACCCCTGAGCCGGTCCGCCGCGGCGGACCGGTTTTGACTTGTGTCGGGACGTGGCTCAGCCTGGTAGAGCACTCGCTTGGGGTGCGAGGGGTCGGCAGTTCAAATCTGCCCGTCCCGACCAGTCAAATTCCAGACTCTTCAATCGGGCTTCGCGACGGCGGAAAGGAACCGCCGATCGGCGAAGCACCGCAATTCGGCAGAAGCGTACGCGGAGGCTGCGGGCGTCAGACGAGGACGTACTCTGCAGGGCTTACGCGTGGATGTTTGAGCCCATTGCGCAAGCGTCAGCAATTGTGGTCGAGCGCAGGAACGATCTTCGAACCACGCTGCCTCCCGAAGGTGGCTGAGGTTCCGGCGGTCGATTCCTGCGCCGGCACGAGTTAGAAAGCTAAAACGTAACGGACTCCTGTAGGGGCAGGTCGCGTGAGGAATTGCCAACGCGAAGGGTGTAGCTGCCGGGGACGAGCTTCCAGGAGTCAGAGGCTTCGTCGAAGACCGAAAGCCGCTCGCGGGTTATCGGAACGGAGACGGTCTTCGATTCGCCGGGTGCGAGCTCAACCTTGGCCCAGCCGACCAGACGTTTGGGCGGCTCGCCCGCGGCGTCGGGCAGCGATGCATATACCTGCGCTGTCTCAATGCCGGCGCGCTTGCCGGTGTTCTTGACGGTAAAGGATACAGTGGTGGTTTCACCGGGCGTGACGGAGAGGGCGGAGTAGGCGAAGGTTGTGTAGGAAAGGCCGAAGCCGAAGGGGAAGAGGACGGCCTTGTTTTCCGCGTCATACCATTTGTAGCCGACCTTGAGGCCTTCGTCGTATTGGACATCGAAGTCCGGAGCGATGCCCATGGCCATGCCGATCAACCCGGGTGCGCCAGCGAGATGCGGCACGGGGTGAGCGGCGTCGGCCTTGGGCGGATCGACGTGGCCGGGATGGGGCAGATCGGCTTCGCTCTTGGGAAACGTAAGCGGAAGTCTGCCGGAGGGGTTCACATCGCCGAAGAGCAGGTTGGCGATCGCTTCCGAACCGCGGATGCCGGGGTACCATGCCTCGACGACGGCGGAAACCTTGTCGATCCAGGGCATGAGGACGGCGCCGCCGGATTCGAGCACGACGATGGTGCGGGGGTTGGCGGCGGCTACGGCTTCAATGAGGGCATCCTGCTCCTTAGAGAGCGAAAGGGTCTTGAGGTCCAGGCCTTCAGAGGCGTGCAGGACGGCGAAGACGATCGCGACCTGCGAGTTCCCTGCGAGCGCGGCCGCAGCGGCGGGGTCCGTGCCGGCATCGAACTTCACCACGGCATGCGGCGCTTTGGCCTCAATTCCCTTGAGCGGCGCCGAACGGTGGTAGGTCTCGAGGAGCATGAAGGCGGCGAACGGGTTCGTCATCAGCTCCGGCGGAGGGGGAACGGGGTTGCCGCCCGCAGGCGAGACCTGGGAGGATCCGCCGCCGGACATGACGCCGACGTCTGCATGGCCGCCGATGACGGCGATCGACTTGATAGAAGAGGCGCTGAGCGGAAGGATGTTGTGTGCGTTCCTGAGCAGCACCGCGCCGCGCTCTTCCGTCTTTTGCGCGACCTCGAAGCCGCGCATGACGTCAGGGGATTCAGGCTGCGGAGGGTCGTCGACGATGCCGGAGTCGAACTCGGTTCGGAGAATGCGGTGCACCATGTCGTTGAGGCGATCGATGGGAACTGCGCCGCTTTCGACGGCCTTCTTAAGAGGCTCGCCGAATGAGTCGTTGCCGGGCATTTCGATGTCGAGACCCGCGAGCGCGGCGGGGACGGTGCTCTGGGTGGCGCCCCAGTCGGAGACGACGAAGCCTTTGAACCCGAAGTCCTTCTTCAACACGGTGAGCGTGTAGGGATTCTCGCAGGCATAGACGCCGTTGATGCGGTTGTAGGAGCACATGATGGCGCCTGCGCCGGAGTCCTTGAGTGCGATCTGAAATACGAGAAGGTCGGTTTCGCGCATGGCGCGCTTGCTGATGATGGAGTTCGCGACGATGCGTCCGGCGTCCTGATCGTTGACCACGTAGTGCTTGAGATCGGTGATGAGGTGCAGGTCCTTTTCGGCTTTCAACTCCTGGCCTGCCAGAGTGCCGGCCAGAAGCGGGTCCTCGCCTTTGTATTCAAAGGTGCGGCCGTTGCGCGGCTCGCGGATCATGTTGACGCCTGAGCCGAGAGACATGTTGAAGCCCATGGCCCGGACCTCGTGGCCGATCATGGTTCCGATTTCGTAAGAGAGGACCGGATCCCACCCAGCGGCCATGGTCTCAGCAGAAGGGAGAGCCGTGGCGTAGCGGCCTTTGACTCCCGCGCCGGAGACGCCTTCGACGCAGTCGGTCATCTGCAGATCGGGAATGCCGAGGCGGGGAATGCCGGGAATGAAGCCGAGGGTCGAGATGGCACGGGTTGCGGGCCCGGATTCCGGCTGCCCCATCATTGCCTGCCAACCGAGACCGTGAAGCAACTGGATCTTTTCGTCGAATGTCATCTCCTTGATGACCATATCGGCGCGCTGGTCTGGAGTGAGGCTCTTGTCGGACCACGGATAGTGCTTCGGCGGGGCCATTCCGGGGAACTGCGCGCTGGCCAATGTGCACGCCAAGACGAAGACGGCAAGAGCAACTGAGCTAACGATGCGGGATTTCATGGATTGCGACCGCCTTTCCGAATTCATTTGGGGCCAGGTCACCGGTGATCTGAAACAGGCCATACGTTCCTGCCACGCGGCGAGGTATTCCGGCGACAACCGTTTCACGGAAGGGAACCAGTGAACAACTATAACGCCAGGCGCGAACATCGTACTGTGAAGGCACGATCGCTACAGAACTCCGCGGGAGTTCGACTCAAGAATCACCCTGGGAGACGGCCATCATTCTGTTTGCGATTGTTCGCCCCCTGACGCTCGGACTAAGCCGACGGGCTTATCCATGAACGCCGATCCGCTGGATTCCGAGCCCCGAAACGAGCTCTGCCGATTACATCGGGTAATTGCGAAGTTGATGCTCCTGGCGGTCGACCGGCCACACGGTAGCGAGACAGATCTTGGCGAATCTCCGGTCTGCTGAGCATACGCCGGAGTGCATAGCGCCTGCGCCAATTGCTTCCGCCTCCGATACAAGCGCTAGAACAGCGGAGCATTCTTGCTGAGCGGTGAATTGTAGTAGCGGACCCAGAAATCGTAGTGTGCTTTGTCTGCAAGCGGCATGGTACCGAGCTTCCCGCCAAGTTCCATCGTCCGAGGTACCTTGGGATCGGTCTTCGGCCACGGGGCCAAACCTGGTCCGTTTGGATCTCCCTTGGTTGCGAAGTTGAAAAGATAGGAAGAAGCGGCCTTCGCGAGTGTTGTATCTTCCTCTGTCCACGGCCGGTCAAGCTTCTCAAGAGTCAGAAAGAAATACGGGAGCTCCCCACTGTGGAATGCACCAAACTCGGGGTGCTGCGGCCACGGAATCGCGCGATCAAAGTAGTAGATGTACACCGGCTGGCGATGGGTCTTCACCCTGGCGGCCGCCCACAGGAACATCGAGACCCGGCTGCGCTCATAGCCGCTCACTGCCAACGCGGGTTTGATGTCATCCATCTTCGATACCGGATAGAGCGCGTCGAATTCGACGGCCATGTCGCCATAGTTGCGCTGAATCATCTGCCGATACTCGTCGAGCGAGCGAATTGGCGGACTGAACATCATGGAGTCGCCGGGCTGGTAGCCGGTGATCACCGGCACGTCGTTGTCGTTGCCCCTGGCGTTCATTGCATTCGGCGCATCGGGCAGCACCCATCCATCGACGATGGGCACGAACCGGCGATCCGACGCTCCGCCCGCCGCCGGGTCGGACAGGAGAGCCTCAGCAGGCATGGCGCGCAGTTCCTTGATCGAGGATGCATGATGCTGGCGGGCGAACCTCAAACCGTCCGCCTCAGCCGCGCTCCGGTCCGCCATCGGGAATCCTGAGATACCCAACCCACTATCGGCCTGGCCGCGCTGGAACAACCCCGCGGCCAGCGGTGACGCCACCAGATCCGCCACACTTAGCGCACCCGCTGACTGACCCCAGATGGTGATTCTCCGGGCGTCGCCGCCAAATTGCACGACGTTCGCTTTCAACCACTCGAGGGCTGCAATCTGATCGAGCAGGCCGTAGTTACCCGAACTGCGATGATCCGATTCGGCCGTAAGATCGGGATGCGCGAGGAATCCAAAGACACCAAGACGATAGTTGATCGTTACTACGACCAAGACTTTACGGGCCAGATTCGCACCATCATAGACTGCGACGTCTCCGGCTCCGCCGCTGAATCCGCCCCCGTGAATGAACATCACCACGGGAAGATTCGCTTCCCCTTTTGGATTCGGCGTCCAGATGTTCAGGAAGAGACAGTTCTCGCTCACCTTGTTGTGAGTAAGAAACTCCTCGGTCCATGGCATGTGCATCGGCAACATGCTGTCTACGATGCCCTGCATACAACTCGCACCAAACGCATCGGCCTTGCGCACGCCTTGCCACGCAATCGGCGGCTGAGGAGGACGCCAGCGCAGGTCGCCGATCGGTGGAGCCGCATAAGGAACGCCCTTGAAGACGGTGACAGTGGAATTGGCTTCCTTCCGACCGGAAATCGCGCCCTGTGCGGTCCGAACTACCTGAGCAGCGGCGGTCTCAGGCAAATAGACCAACACAGCCAATGCCACGACAAGCTTCACGACTTGCATCATGCGATCTCCTCAACGGACGGGCCGTTCATGCAGCTCCCAACCAGCTACCAGCACCCACATCGAGCTGTTGAAAGCCCATGCTACGCCATCGGCGCGGCCCGGCGCCCAAAGGCCGGCTGTTCGCAAGTCACGCACCGTAGACAGCCCAAGGCGACGCGGCTCCAACGCCGCTCGGCTCACTAATCACGAACGGCTCTTGAGATCGGTTCCAGGTCCCTCCGGAGCGGTCAATGCTGACCACCCCCCCGACCCCGAAGGGTTCCCGGATCGATCGCGGTCTCTATGGTCGTGACCGACGCCCGAAGAGACTTCGCCGCGTGCGCGTTTGCGCGGCAGACTGCTCAGGCACCTCCGCCGGACGCGGATTCTCGAAGTGCCGGCGGCGCTCGGCCCACTCTCCAGACGAGAAGAATCGCGGCCCTACCTCGATGAGCCGCGGGATCATTCTGAAGACGGCGACGCGATTCCAGGGCTGGCCGTTCCTCATGCGAAAACCACTCTTGTTCAGCTTGGCGACGATTTCCGGATAAGAAAAGTCCTGCGTTACCAGCTCCATCATCAGCATCAGAACCTGATGCTCGGTAGGGTCGGCCTCCAGCCGCTTGCAGTCGTCGGAGACGCGTAGCCCGTAGGGTACATCCTCATCGAACTCTCCTTCGGCTGGGGCCTCCGCGTCCGGTAGTTCGCGCCGCCACTCGATCGCCACCATCTGCCACCCGGCTGCCGCGCGCTGACGGATTACGTCGGGACTGAACGGTTCGGAGACGATGTCGCGCATCCGCTCAAAATACGCCATGGCGACTCCTCCTTGACACCAAGCTACCCATGCAACACAGCAATTCAATGACCACGAGAGCGGTGCGCTCCAACGGACTCAAATACAAATGCGGACACGGCTTAGCCAAACATGCGCGCCCCAGACTCTCTCCGGAGTTGTCCGTAAATGCAAATTCCTGTTCAGTTCCGGACACGTCCTCGGAGCTCGAAACCTACGATCAATGGAGGCGGGTCCTGATAGTGAGACAGGAAAGTCACGCTTTCTTGATGTGGTACCGTCGGCGAACCTCCGGTCGACCTTCATTCCGCCGCTCAATGCCTACCTCATCACCGAGCAAAAACTCTCACCAATGAAGTTCGAGAGCCTGAAATCAAGCACGAGTTTGCGGCGATTCCCAAGTCACCGGCGCCGCGGAAGTTGAGCGGGCAGGCACGTACCACGGATGAGCTCAGCAACTCTGCTCTTCCAGCAACGATTTCAAATTCGAATCCAGTTGTGATCGGTGTCACGCCTCCGAGGCGGACGGCGGAACTACACTGAATCGCTTTACTAGATCGATAGAAAGCGGCACTGGCCGTGTCGGGCGCACGATCCGGCCGGTGAAGCGCGTGCGTGGCGGGGATTACGGATCCTGCGCCAGGAGGAAGATGAATGGCAAAGCCTGACGAGATTCAGAGAATCAAGAGGATCGCGTGGGACCTCAGGGCGGACGTCGTGAAGATGATCGGCGTCGGCAAGGCGGGACACCTGGGCGGTTCGTGTTCGCTGGCCGAGATCGTATCGGCCCTCTACTTCGCCAAGATGCATTTCGATCCCAAAGCCATTGGCGATCCGTCCCGGGACCGATTTCTTCTCAGCAAAGGACATTCCGTTCTCATTCAATATGCTGCTCTGGTGGAGCTGGGAGTGATTCCGCGAGAAGAGATATTGAAGGTGAAAACCCTCGCCGGCAAACTGCAAGGCCATCCCGATATGATGACCCCCGGGATGGAGGCGGTCACCGGCTCTCTGGGACAGGGACTTTCCATCAGCGTGGGCATGGCGCTTGCCCTGCGCCTCGCGAAGCGCCCCTCCCGTGTGTACGTGATCATGGGCGACGGCGAGCTTGCCGAAGGTCAGCTTTGGGAGGCGGCCATGGCCGCTGCGCGCTACAAGCTGGATTCCATTACGGCCATCCTGGATCGAAACCGGATCCAGGCTACGGGGCCGACGAAGGAGATCTTCGATATCCCAAACATAGAAGACAAATGGCGGGCGTTCGGGTGGAACGTGCTGAACGTGGACGGACACGACGTGGGCGCAATCCTGGATGTTCTGGACGAGGCGACCGCGATGAAGGGAGCTCCTACCGTGATCGTGGCGGACACGATCAAGGGAAAGGGTGTCTCATTCGCTGAAAACACGGCGGCCTTCCACAACGGCATCATGACGCAAGAGCAATACGACAAGGCGCTGGCAGAAATCGAAGAATCCCGGAGGATGCTCAAATGACTTCGCCGAACCTGAGAAGTGCATATGGCGCCAGCCTTGTCCGGCTGGGAAAGAAGGACGGGCGCGTTGTGGCCCTCGAGGCGGACCTGGGAAAATCCACGCAGTCCGCGATGTTTCAGGCGGAATTCCCCGACCGGTACTTCCAGATGGGAATCGCCGAGCAGAACATGGCGTCCACAGCGGCGGGATTCGCACTTGCCGGAATGATCCCGTTCATCCATTCCTTTGCGGTGTTTGCCTCCGGAAGGGACTACGATCAGCTTCGCAATTCCATCTGCATTCCGAACCTCCCGGTCCGGATTTGCGGTTCCAGCGCCGGGCTCTCCGACTTCGGCGATGGAAAGACCCACCAGGGCGTCGAGGATGCGGCCCTCATGCGTGCCCTGCCGAACATGACGGTGCTCAGTCCTGCCGACTCCATCGAAGTGGAGAAGATGATGGACTGCGTGCTGGATTGGCCGGGGCCTATCTACATCAGAATCAACAGGAACGATCTTCCCTTCGTGTATCCGGCCGATGAGCCGTACTCTATCGGCAAGGTGACGATGCTCCGGGATGGGAGCCACGCGGCAATCTTCGCCTCGGGTATCATGGTCTCCCGGTCTCTTGAGGCCGCGGCGGCGCTGGCAGCCGAGGGGATCTTAGTGAGGGTGCTCGACGTCGGCACCATCAAGCCGCTGGACCGCGAGGCGATCGTCCGCTATGCCGGCGGTGTGGAAGCCATCGTTACGGCTGAAGAGCACTCCGTGATCGGCGGACTCGGTTCCGCCGTGGTGGAGGCGCTTCGGGGAGTCGCTCACGCGCCCGTGGAGTTCGTGGGCGTACCGGACAGCTTCGGCATCTCGGCGGAGGGCTATAACGAACTGTTGGCGCATTTCGCGCTCACGTCTGACGCCGTCGCGAATACCGTCAAAACGCTTTTGAAAGGAGCCAGGAAATGAATATTGGCTTTATCGGACTGGGCATCATGGGGAAGCCCATGGCGAAGAACCTGCTCAAGGCAGGCCACACGCTTGTCGTGTACGACATTGTCGAGGCGCCGGTGAAGGAGCTGGTTGAGGCGGGCGCAAAGGCTGGCTCGTCTCCCAAAGACGTGGCCTCGCGGAACGAACTCATCATCACGATGCTGCCCAATTCGCCCCACGTGAAGAAGGCCGTGCTGGGCAAGGACGGCGTGATCGAGGGGGCCAAGCCGGGCAGCGTGCTTGTCGATATGAGCTCCATCGCGCCGCTTGCGAGCCGCGAGGTGGCCGCCGAGCTCGCCAAGAAGGGAATCGAGATGCTTGACGCCCCGGTTTCAGGCGGCGAGCCCAAGGCCATCGATGGGACGCTCGCTATCATGGTGGGCGGCAAGGAGGCCGTATTCGAGAAGGTGAAGGACGTATTGCTCAAGATGGGAGCGAGCGCGGTTCTCTGCGGAGACATCGGCGCGGGCAACGTGACCAAGCTTGCGAACCAGATCATCGTCGCGCTGAACATCGCTGCGATGTCGGAGGCCTTCGTTCTCGCCACCAAGGCCGGAGTGGATCCCGAGCGGGTCTTCAATGCGATCAAGGGCGGCCTGGCCGGAAGCACCGTCCTCAACGCGAAGGCTCCCATGGTCCTCGAAGGCAACTACAAACCCGGATTCAGGATTGAGCTGCACATCAAGGACCTGCAGAACGCTCTCGATACCGCCCACGAAACAGCAACCCCGATTCCGCTTACGAGCCAGATCATGGAGATCATGCAGGCCCTCAAGGTCGACGGAA
>JBEKUS010000092.1:0-15973 GCA_049514795.1 Occallatibacter sp. | reverse complement strand
AGCACGCTGGTGAACCTGGCCTGGGTCAAGGAAGTTTCGTCTCTGCCCGGAGGGGCTCTCAACGTCCGTCTCAAGGATCTGAGGAACACAGACCTGACCGTGGCCCGCGACCGCGCCCGCGAGTTCAAAGCGCGGGCAGGGTTCTAAACGGATACTTCACCCGCTGCCGGTGGCGTCGGCTATTACCGCCCCCGCCAGCCCATGTAGCCCCGCATCGAATGCGCTCCGTGCCCCATCCTTCGCGCAGTCTCACCGCGCGAAGGGTGGGAACACCCGCTGACTTGCTGGCCCGCTGCTTTTCTCACTTCTCCGGCGTCAGCACAATCAGCCGCACATCGTTCTCGTGTTGCGGCAAATCGACCCGATACACGCCGTCCGGCGTCCTGGCCTCCGCCATGCTCTCCGGAGCCCCCGTCGCCACCGCCTGCAGATCGGCCGCCTGCTTCGGCGTCAGTTGCTTCGGCGCGCCCATGTGCAGATACGCCGTGTACGCGTCGTTGTGCTCGTAGCCCACCAGGTAGCTGCTCACGCGATACTTCTTCGCCGCCAGGTGGTTTACCTCCACGTGCAGCGTGCCCTTGCTCGCCGCCGGCAGCTCGTTGCGATAGTAGCTCTGGTCCGTCTGCCCCTTCGGAGGAACCACCGGCGTGTAGTCCCACACGAGCACCTGCACCGACCCGTCCTTCGACTTCGTGACCCAGGTCTGCGGATCGGCGCTCACCACGTCCTCCTCGCCCAGTTGCCTCAGGAACCGGAACGCAAAATAGGCCGGCTTGCGGATTCCTTCCAGGTTCATCAGCCCGAATCCGCCGTGGAACGGCGTGAAGCGCGGCCCGTTCTCCTCGAAGATGTCGGTAAACGTCCAGTACGACATCGAGTCGACGTACGGCGTCGCCCGCTTCACCTTGTCCAGGATGAAGCTCGCCTGGTGGTACTGGTCGTGCATGAAATCCGTCGGCGTGTAGGCCGAGCTCCACTCCGTGAAGTGCAGCTCCATCCCCGGCCGTCCCGAGCTCTTCACCAGTTCCCGCGAGTGCTGCATGCGCCCGCTCACCGCATCCGGCGACGGGTCCAGAAGCGTCCCCGCCGACCCGTCCGAATCGAGAAAGCCCTGCGTCACTCCGTACGCGTGGCTCGCCACAAAGTCCGCCGGCAACTTGTTCTCCACCACGTACTTCTCGAACGCGATCTCAAAGTCGTACGGGATCGCCGACGCCGGTCCTCCCACGCGGCAGCGCGGGCACTCCGCCTTCACCGCCTCCGCCGTGTTCTTGTAGAGCCCGAGATAGTCGTCCAGAGTCCCTGTGAAGAACCCGTTATGCAGGTCCGGCTCGTTCCACACCTCCCAGTACCACTTCTCGATCTCGTCTTCGCCGTACCGCTCCTTGTAGTGCGCCACGAACGCCCGGATCAGCGCATTCCACTTCGCCGGATCCTTCGGCGGCGTCACGTTGCCCTTCCACCAGAAAATCGTCCGCGTTCCGCTGGCCAGCTTCGACGGCATGAAGCCCAGCTCCACGAACGGCCGGATGTGCATCTTCAGTAACGCATCGTAGAGCGCGTCCACGTACTGGAAGTTGAACTGCGGGTTGCCCTTCGCGTCCTCGTCGTAGACGCCCATGTCGTCGTGCAGAATGCCGTGCATCCGGATATAGTCGAACCCGATCTCCTTCTGCACCGTTTCGAGTTGCACCTGCCAGTCCGCGCGCAGCCCCTCGTTCGCCCGCCCCGCCCCGATGCATTTCAGCGGAACCCGGCTGTGCGGCCCGGTCGTCCGGCTCACGTCCGCTACCACGTTCCGTACCTGCGCCCCGGCAACGCCTGCAAAAACGATTACTGAGAATAGCCCAAAGGTCCCGAGAATCCTGCGGCTTGAAAGCATAAAGTCGTCCTCGATCCGGCAAGCAGGCCTCCGTTTCTACGCGCCCGCTTCGCCCTTGCCATTGTAGCCGCGCGCCTTCGCGGGGATGCCGCCGGCCCTCCATTTCACTCCAATCGCACTGCCCGAAAAACTCCGCCGCGAACCCAAAATGCGACGATAATTGCCGATTCCGTGCACCCGCAGGCCACAAAACACCCCTGTTCCTCCACCTGCAGGTCGTCGTTTTCGCCTCTCTCGAAATGCTACGATTTCTCTACTGCGATCGCGACGCGATTTCGACGACCCCCAGGTCACAATCCTCGCGCGCACGGAACGCACGCAGCCTCGCAGCCTTGCTCCCTCGCTCCCCGATGCCCCATCCTTTGGTCGCCGCAGCGGCCAAAGGGTGGGAGGCCACGTCCTAAGGGTGGGACCGCGTCCTACGCATCCTCCAACCGGATGCGCACGGCGAAGTTGATGCTCGCCCATTCCATCGGCGTCAAGAGTCGTCTGCCGCCGCTTCCCGGCCATGGGTCCCGGACGACCACTTCCTGCACGATGAACTGTGTGGTGGTCATGTCGACCGCCGAAGTCACCGCCGTCAGCACGGTCGCGTGTCCGGCCGCGCCGATGATTAGCGGATGTCCCTCCTGCAAATCCTTGATCGCCGAGTTTAGGTTCACCGACAGCACGTCGCCCCGGCACAGAAAGTCCCTGCCCCGGTCATCGGTCCACTTCCGGTTCAGGTCCTTGAGCACGCTGGGCGGCAGGGCCGGCATGTCCGTCACCACGCCCCATGTCTCCTGAACGATCCGCCTCTGATCCACGGGATGGCCGTAGAACTCGAAGACCATGCTGATGCAGGCTGCCCAGCACCACTCGTTCATCTCCTGGTACGCCTGCTTGAACGACATCGACGGGATGCCCACCGTGCATACCTCGACCGGGTGAACGCCCATCGGGGTCATCGTCGGCATTGCCGTATTGCATTGTTGTTCGGAAAAGAGAATCCGCCTGCCGGCTATCAAGCCCGCGCCCGCCAGGGCCAGGCGGAAGAACGCGCGACGTTCCATCATCGTCCTCCATGAACCGGGAGAGGTTCGTGTTGCCGGGACGGCGTCAGCCGGGCGTCGAGCACTTCTTTCATGAGCGCTCTTCGCCCCCGGAGCCCCTCCTCGGCTGCGAATGCTCCCTGTTGTCATCTGACGGTTCGGGTGCGGCTGAAGTTCAGCCCGTTCAAGACGCGGTCGCGGAGCGGATTCCAGATTCGGATTCCGGCCCCGTGCCCCATCCTTCCGTCGCCGCGGTCGCGCCGCTCGATCTACGACGCCGCTGCTTGGGATGTCCGGGTGAGGTTCCAGATCAGCTCAAGGACCATGGGCCACACAATCACCATCGACACAAACCACCCCGATCTCGAGCCTGCGCTGCCTGCGGCTCCCCCATACACGACAAGAACCAGCGCCAGGTTGGCGAGGAAAGCGGTTTCGAGCCCGGCGAGGCATGAATGCGTCGGAGGCAGGCGCCGCCGGCGCAGGAAGATCGTGAGTGCGCTAGCCAACATGGTCCCAAAGCCCAGGCTCAGCACCGAAAGGCGCTGCCACTCGCTGGTTCCGGCCAGGTGCAGCAGAAACGGCAGCTCCACCAGCGTCGTGCCAACGATGGATAGGCCGGCCGCGATCCAGAGCAAGCGCCGTCCCGTCGCTGTCGATAGCTTCTCTGCAAACAGTCCTCGCAGGCGGAGCCAGATCGCCGGATAAGCCAAAAAGACCGGGGCCCCGGCAAGAAAGTGCCACCAGTTGCCTTGGTTGCCCGGGACCCGCAACGTCACCGCGTCCCAAGGGGAAGTGTCAAACGCAAATGAAGAAACGCGACCGCCCCAGCCAGCAGCCATATAACCAGCGAAGCGGCGTTCACCCACGCCGGATCCCGTTCTTCCCTCAGCCAACCTGCGCCGTTGCCCGTTCCTGAACGCGAAGAATCTCCCACTGTGACCTCCGACCGAACCTACGCGCGGCCGGGCGCAGAAGTTCCATCGCGGCCGCTTTGCGGCTTGGCTGTTACATTGGAGCCCGGAGAGGTTCGCGGGAAAGATGAACAATCGGGCCGCAAAGCAGCTCCTCCTGGCGGTGGCCACCGCTTTGGCCGTCACGTCCGCCTTCGCGCTGCTCACGCTTTTCATCATGCAGGGCAACTTCGGCCATGAGGCCGGAATCGCGGTCGCAGTCGGTACCCTCTACGTGCTGCCGCTCCTCGCCTTGCAGGCTGTCACGGAAAAACAGCTCCGCCGCTGGGCCGACGCCGCGCCTTTTCCCATGGACTGGATCGTCTACGGCGGAGCCAAGCTCGTGCTCGCCCTCGCCGCCGCGGGCATCGGCAGCCTGCTCACTCTTCTGCTCGGCATCGTGCCCCATTGGTCCAATCTCTACATGGCGAATCGCGCGGTGGTCGTCGTGACGCCCCTGGCTGCGCTTCTCATCCGCCTGTACGCCACGACGCGCAGCCACCTCGAAGAGCGCAACCGGCAGCTCGAAGAAACCGTCGCCGCCGAGGCGCGCAATCTCCGCCAGCACGAGCAGGAAGCCGAGCGCGCCCGCGAGATTCAGCAGGCCCTCATGCCCAGGGAGCTGCCTCGGATCAAAGGATGCCAGCTCGCCGCCGAGTGCATCCCCGCGCGCCAAGTCGGCGGAGACTACTTTGACGCCATCCGTCTCGGCGACTCCCGCGTTGCCATCGCCATCGCCGACGTCTCCGGCAAAGGCATGGGCGCCGCGCTTCTCATGTCGAATCTGCAGGCGATTGTGCGTGCCTTCGCTCCCGCCGTGCTGGCGCCGCAGGAGCTCTGCACACGGGCCAACCAGCTCATCGCCGCCAACGTCGCGCCCGGCAAATACATCACGTTCTTCTTCGCCGTCGTCGACACCGCGCGCATGCGCATCGATTATTGCAACGCCGGCCACAATCCGCCGCTCCTCGGCCGTCGCGACGGCTCGGTCGAGACTCTGGACGAGGGCGGGCCCGTGCTGGGAATCCTGCCGGATGCGCCTTACGACAGCGGCTCGGCGGAACTCCGCCCCGGCGACGGTCTCGTCCTCTACACCGACGGCATCACCGAGGCGACGGACTCGAGCGGCGACGAGTTTGGCGAGGAGCGATTGAAGGCGCTGCTGGCCCGGCGGCCTTCAGGCGCGGAAGAACTCCGGGCGCGGATCGTCTCCGCCGTCTCCGAGTTCGCCAATGGCAACTTCAGTGACGATGTCACCGTTCTGGTCGTCACCGTCGATTGACGCCGCAAACGGTTGCCCCATCCTTCGGCCGCCAAGGCGGCCAAAGGGCGGGAACTCACGCTGACTCGCTAGCTTGCCGGGCCCCACTCTCGCCGGGTTCTTGTCCTTCCGGCTAGAGTGGGGTCAGGGTGGCCTGGCTAACCTGCTGCCCCGTTCCTCCCCATCAGCCTCTCCACTTCGTCGTGCAGCCGCGCCGTGATCGCCGATTCGGTTTCTCCGGGCGCGAAGCGGATCGCCTCGCCCACATGCACCTCAAGAATCCCGGAGCGGAACCAGCTGCGCTGCCGTGTCTTCATCTCGCCCAGCCCGCGGATGCCGATCGGCAGCACTGGCGTGAAGCTCTCCTTGGCGAGCAGGCCGATGCCGGGCCGGAACCGCGCCAGTTGGCCCTCCTTCGACCGCGCGCCCTCGGGAAACACCAGCACGTTGAACCCGCGGTCCAGCGCCTTGCCGGCGTGCGCAAAGCTCGCCTGAAAGTCCCGCTGGCGCGGCAGCGGAAAGACGTTGAACAGCGCTGTCACCAGCCAGTAAGCCGGCGGCCCGGGCACATAGAACCCCTGGCGTCCCGGCGGTTTCTCCGGATTGCGCCAATGCCGGTAGTCGTCCAGCATTTCGCCCATCATGGCGGTAGCGATGCGCCTGCGGTACGGCCCGGCAAGCGCGTATTGGATCAGCGGCCCATCGTAGGCGGTCACGTGGTTGGCCACGATCAGCAGCGGACCCTCGGGCAGCGGCTTCGCCGGACCCACCACGCGCGGCGCGCCCAGCAGCCACACCAGCGGCCGCATCACGGCCTCGATAAACGCTACCCGGGTCCAATGGAACGGCTTCCACCACGGCCACGTGGGATAAACGAACTTCCTTCGCCTCTGTCCGGCCGGCGCCGCAGCAGCCTCGACCTCCGCTCCCTGTTCCCTGTTCCCTGTTCCCTCGTTCCCGGTTCTTGGCTCTTGCTCCCTTGCTCCCTTGCTCCCTTGCTCCCTCGTCCCCAGCCCCTGCCCCCCCACAATTTTCCGCAGCTCCCCGAGCGTTTGCACCTCTTCGAGCAGCCCGCTGCCCGAGACTATCCCCAGCCGTTCCTCGATGGCTGCGGCCAGTTGCACGCGCCCCAGGCTGTCGAGGTGCAAGTCCTCGGTCAGGTGCAGTTCATCGCCCACGCCGGGGTTTGCCTCGCCGGTGATCTGCGCGATCACGGCGAGCAGCCAGTCGGCCGACGGTCCGAACACGTGCTCCGGCGCCTTGCCCGGCGAGCCCGCGGTTGGCGTCGCGGCTGCCGCCTGAATCCGGGCCAGCCACGCCGCCACCGGCTTGCGCTTCACCTTGCCCGTCGAGGTGCGGGGCAGGTCGGGCTCCGGCCACAGCACCCACCGGCTGATGCGCTGGAACTCGGGCAGCCGTGCGTTGGCCTGCTCCACCGCCTCTGCGGCGCAATCGCCGGATCCCCTGCAGGCCAGCACCGCGCATGGCTCCGTCCCCGCCGGAGTCTCCATGGCCACCACCGCGCAGGCCGCCACACCCGGCTGTTCTTCGATCGCCGATTCGATGTCCTCCGGGTGGATGTTTACGCCCGCCGCCGTGACGATCACCTCGCTCTTCCGGCCCAGAAATCTAAGCTCGCCCGACTCCTGCCTCTCCGCAATGTCCCCCGTCGCCAACCATTCGTCCTGGCGCGGGCGCAGCGCCCCGTCCTGCCATGTCGCACTGGAGATCACTGCGCCGCGCACCAGCACTTCGCCGTCCGGCCCGAGCTTGACCTCACGGCCTGCGAGCGGCTTGCCGATGGTGCCCTGCGCCACGTGGAAGGGATGGTTGAGTGTGATCAGGGCGGTGGTTTCGGTCATTCCGTAGCCCTGGATCAGCACGAAGCCGAGCGCGTTCCAGAACTGCTCTAGCGGTCCCGGCAACGCACCGCCGCCGGAAACGAAGGCCCAGAACTTGAGGCCGAACGCGCGGTGCACCGAGCGGAATCGCCACCAGCGGCGCGCCGCGCCAAGCTTCTGCACGGACGCCGCGGCAAGTTCGGCGAGCCCCGCGTGCGTGGCTTCGAGATGCGTCTTCAGCAGCGCCAGCACACGCGGCACGGCGGCCAGCACCGAGATGCGTTCGCCGTGGATCAGCTCGACAAGGCGCGGCGCGGCAAGCCGGTTCTCGAAATGCACCTCGCCGGCAAAAATGGGCGGGACCCATAGGCCCATCGTCTGGCCGAAGACATGACTCAGCGGCAGCGTGTGCAGGATGCGCAGCGGATGCACGAGCGGCTCATACCGCAAGTACGGCTTGGCGCCGTCCTCGATCGGTCCTACGCTGGCCAGCACATTGCCGTGGGTGAGCACGATACCCTTGGGGTCGCCGGTTGTGCCCGAAGTGAAAAGTATCTGCAGCGGCGTTTCGCGCGATAGACCCGATACCGCGCCCGACTCGGCAACAGGCAGTTCATCGAGCCACCCCTCGAAGGTCAGTGTGGGAAACTCGGGCGCGTCTGGCGCCGATTCCAGCTTGCCGATCAGCAGTGCATCGCCGACCGCGAGTTTCGGGCGGACGTCGGCGGCCACCCGCGCGGCAAAGTCAGCGGCGCCATTCGCGTCGAGCGGAACCGCCAGAACGCCGCGCAGCATGCAGCCGTGAAAGGCGGCGATCCACTCGGCGCTGTTCTCGGCCCATAGCAGCACGCGGTCGCCCTGCACGATGCCCCGCGCGGCAAGCAGCGCGGCGAAGCGGCCAGCCAGCCGTGCCAGTTCGCCGTACGTGGTCACCCGGCGGCGGTTGCCTTGATAGCGAACCACGGCGATCTCGCGATCGAAGCGGCGAAATTCGTCGATCAGTGTGGCCAGGTGATCGCGCATATATGTCGCGGCAACAACATAGTAGCAGCGGCCAGCAAAGGGAATGATCCCTTTCCGCCGGCGCGTGGCCCTCAAACATGCGAATGCGGACGCCCCACGGCAGCCGCCAGACGATGCGCCGTTGAGTCGCTGCCCCTACGCCGCTGCCGTCGTACACTGGAAAAGTCAGGATTCCCCAATGAAAAGACTCGCCGTCGCTCTATACGTCATCGTCACTGTCGTTTTGCTGGGTTGGGCCACCTACCAGGCCCTTTATGTAGTCCCCAACGACGCCGCGCAAGGCGAGATGTTCCGCATTATCTACTACCACGTGCCCTCTGCCTCGGTCGCGTTTCTGTTCTTCGCCATCAACCTCGTGGGATCGATCGGATACCTTGCTTCACGGGCAAGCCGTCCCGAGCTCGCGCAGAAGTTCGACGCCTGGGCGCTGTCCGGAGCGGAGGTTGGCGTGGTCTTCTGCTCGGTGGTTTTGGTCACAGGGCCGCTCTGGGGGCGCCGCGCCTGGGGCATGTGGTGGACCTGGGACGCCCGCCTGACGACGACACTGGTTCTCTGGCTCATCTATGCGAGCTACCTGCTGCTGCGCCGCTTTGCCGCCGGCCCTCAGGTACAAACGCTGGCTGCGGTGCTGGGCATCTTCGGCGCCGTCGACGTGCCCATCGTCTACATGTCGAACCGCTGGTGGCGCACCCAGCACCCCGCGCCGGTCTTTGGCGGCGCCGAGGGATCCGGCATGGACCCGTCGATGGTAGGCGCGCTGCTCTGGAACATGTTGGCATGGTTTCTCTGGGGTGTTCTGATCCTCGCCCTCCGCTACCGCGTCGAACGCGAACACCAGAAGATCGTCGCCGAAGAGGCCAGGCAAGCCCTGGAAAGCTGACCTGCAGGTCTCAAAAGGAAGCCGATGAGAAAACTCGCAACCGCCGTCATGATTGCCCTCCCCATCGCACTCTTCTCGTGTGCGTGCTACCTGGTCCTCTCCTCGCCGCCCGAACCGCCCTTCGACTGGCGGTTGCACATGTCCGAGGCGCAGCACGCCGCGGCCGTTGCACCGATCAACCACCTCTATACGAGAGCCGCATATACCGTCACCTGGGCAATCCAGCTTGGCTATCTCGCCTGGATGGGGCTCCGGTGGCAGTCGCAGAAGCGCAAGTCGCCGCGATAACCGCACCCGCCCAGTGGCCCATCCTTTCCGCACTCGGTGCGGAAAGGGCGGGACCGACTTGCACCCTCGCTCCCGCTCACTCGAGCTTCTCGTTCCCCTCAAACTACACAGGCGCAATAACACTCCTGCGGGTGCCACCTCCCTTTTCGTTGTATTTCAAGAAATCCCGCATCGCGCCGATCATGCAGGGGTAGACCGGTTGCGGAGCAGGCCTCCGGCTCTGGTTCATGCCTTGGGCTCTCGCGTTGCGGTATCGCTTCAGAAAGAAGCGGACCGGCCGCAGGGCGTTCGCTATTGGCGCAGGAGAACTGCCGAGCACTGGTCTGGGAATCTCCTCATGCACGACCTGTTGATCGCTCTTGCTTTTATCGGGATGGTGATAGCCCCCGCCATCGTGGCCGCGACCATTCATCCCGAGATGACCGACAACAACAAATAGTCCGCTGTGCTGCTTCATTGGGGTGGGCCGGCTGTCCCCGGCTTACCCTGCCTCCCTTTCCCACGACCTGAACAAATTGCCCTCCGCTCCCTCAGCCGGTAGACTGGGGGATCGGGGGCCCTTCATGTTGGTCGTAATGAAAGCGCAGGCTACACCGGAGGAGATTCAGGCGGTCTGCGAACACATTGAGCAGATGGGGTTTCGTCCCCATCCCCTGCCCGGCGCCCAGCGCACCGCGATCGGGATCACCGGCAACCAGGGCGAGTTGGACCGCGGGAACCTCGAGTCCCTCTCCGGGGTTGCCGAAGTCATCCGCGTCTCAAAGGCCTACAAACTGGCCAGCCGCGACGTGAAAGAGGAAGATACCGTCATCCGTTTTGCGGGTTGTGATGCCGTCATCGGCGGCCGCGACCTTGCTGTCATCGCCGGCCCGTGCTCCATCGAGAGCCGCGAGCAGGCCTTCGCCATCGCCGAGCAGGTGGCCGCCTCCGGGGCGCGCTTCTTCCGCGGCGGCGCCTTCAAGCCCCGGACCTCTCCCTACGCTTTTCAGGGTCTCGGCCTCGATGCCCTGCGGATCATGGCGGAGATCCGCGAGAAACTCGGACTCCGCATCGTCACCGAGGCTCTCGACGCCGAAACCCTCGATCTGGTCGCCGAGTGGGCCGACGTGGTGCAGATCGGCGCGCGCAATATGCAGAACTTCTCGCTGCTGCGCAAGGCTGGGCGGCTGCGCAAGCCGGTGCTCGTCAAGCGCGGCATGAGCGCCACGCTCGAAGAGCTTCTGATGGCCGCGGAGTATGTGATGAGCGAGGGCAACTACGAGGTCATTCTCTGCGAGCGCGGCGTGCGCACCTTCGCCGACCACGCCCGCAACACGCTCGACCTCAGCATCGTTCCCGCGCTGCGCCACGTCAGCCACCTGCCGATTCTCGTCGATCCCAGCCACGGGACCGGCCGCCGCGACAGCGTGCTGCCCATGGCCCGGGCCGCCGTGGCCGCCGGAGCAGACGGCGTCATCGTCGAGGTGCACGACCATCCGGAGCGCGCTCTCTCCGATGGCCCGCAGTCGGTGGTTCCCGCTCAGTTCGCGGTCATGATGGATGAGCTCGAGCAGATTGCGCCCGTCGTCGGTCGCCGTCTTCCCCGCGGCGTGGCTGCTTCCGCCGCCGCGGAAGCGAAGGGGTTGTAAGCGGTGGATTGTCAGCCCGGATCGTCGCTTCTCCGGCTGGCTCCGCCATCCGCTGCGCTGCTTGCCCTGTTCCTCGGCGGCTGCCGCACCCACGACTTTCCCCAGTACCCGGCCAACTACCGCGAGTACGTTTACGTCACCAACCAGGGCAGCGACACGGTCACCGTGCTCGACGTGGTGGATGTCCGCGTAGAGCGCGAACTGACGGTCGGGCACAATCCTGTGGCCGTCGCCGCAAACCCCGTGCGCAACGAGATCTACGTCGTGAACTCGGGCGCGACTGGCGCGGACGGCTCGATCTCGGTCATCAATGCCGAACACAATGCCGTTGCCGCCGCCATTCCCGTGCATCGGCAGCCGGTTTCGATTGACGTCGACGCCGCCGGAACCCTGGCATACGTAGCCAACTCCGGATCCAACTCCGTCTCCGTCGTCGATCTCAAGGCCCGCCGTGAGGTCGCGCAGATCGGCGCGGGCGAGGAACCGGTGGCCGTGCGCATCGCGCCCGACGGCAAATCGCTCCTTGTCGCCAACCGCCACGGGAATTCGATCACTGTCATCGATCCGGCCGCCGGCAAGGTCCGCGCCGTTTTCGAGGGCTGTCCAGGAGCGGCGGGGGTCGTGATTCTCCCCGATTCATCGAAAGCATTCGCCCCGTGCTCGGCCGGCCACCAGGTGATGGTCGTCGCGCTGGCGCAGCCGGACGCTCACCCCGCGCTGCCCGACCGGCTGGAGACGCTGATGGACGTCGGCCGCGGCCCCGCCGATCTGGCTCTCAAGCCCGATGGCGGCGAGATCTTCGTCTCCAACTCCCTCTCCGACTCTGTCTCCGAGGTCTACAACACCACCGACGAAGTCGGCGACACCTACATGATCGGCGACAACCCCGTTCGCGGCCTGGTCTCGAGCGACAACTCGCTGCTTTACGTGGCCAACCAGCACTCCCAGGAGGTCACGGTCTACTCGATCGACGACGGCAAGCGCGTCGGCGCGATTCATGTCGGCGACGGCCCCGTGGCTCTGGCATTTTCCTCCGCCGGGCACCTCCTGTTCGTCGTCGACAGCCGCTCCGGCGATGTGGCCGTGGTGCGTACCTCCGCGCGTTCGCTCTTCACGGTTTTGCCCGCCGGCCGCTCCCCCGCCGCCATCGTAGACAAACCGTTCAACGTGCAGTAGCGGATCAGGCTGTTTCTGCGGCCGGGAATGGACTGGAAGAAGAACTTAAGCTACTGCTTCGCGCTCCCACCGCCTGCCGGAGCGCTTTCGGCCGCCGCGATTTGCGGTCCCACGATCACGCCATCGTTGAGTGACGCCGCCACCAGCCGGTCCCCCGCCGCGCGAATCAGCACGATGCTATAGCCGGTCTGCCACCAATCCCAGGTCATTGTCTTGGGGTTGATCGCATAGACCTGATCGCTGGAACGCGAGCTGATCAGAATTTTCTTACCCGCCGCGTCGTAGCTCAGGTCGTCGATGTCGCGGAAGGGCAGGCGATGAATCCACATCCACGTCTTGCCCAGGTCGCGCGTGTAGTAGACGCCCTCACGCGCCCCCAACCACAGCGTGCCATCGGGCGAAAACAGCACGCGGTGGATGCGCGTCAGCATCGTGGGGATGCCCATCGGCGACCAGTCCTGCCCCGCGTCCTTGGAAAGAACGACGCCATCGGCGCGCGCCGCAACCATCGTGTCGCCGTCGACGGCCACCGACAGATAATCGCCCTCGCCCATCACCGGCCCGCCCTGCCAACTCGCGCCCTGGTCGCGGCTGGTCAACAACCCGTAGTTGGTCGCCGCCACCCAGACGCCGCCCGAAACATCCAACGCGTTCACGGGGCTCTCGAGCTCGATCGCCGGAGCCTGCGTAGTCTTCTCGACGTTCACGCGTGTTTGCTTGACCGTTTCCGACACCGTCTTCGTCACCGTGTTCACGATCGCGTTGCGCGGCTGCCAGGCGAGGCCGCCGTCCGCCGGCGCGGCTGCTCCGCCGCCTGCCGAATCCGCCTCCGCGCTTCCGTTTGCCGCCGGTGAATCGCTCGCTCGCGGCGCGGCCAGCACAAACACGCCGTGCCCCGTGCCCGCCACCACGGCGCCGTCCTTGGTCTGCGCCAGCGAGAAGACGTCGCGTCCGTCGAGGCCTGAGCCGAGCTGCTCCCAGTGCGCTCCGCCGTCGCTCGAACGAAACACTCCCCCGTACTTCTTGTCGTTCACCACCCCGGCGTAAAGCCGTCGCGGATCGCTGCCGTCCACCAGAAGCGCCGCCACCTTGCGCTCCGAGATGCCCAGGTTCGTCTGCGTGAACGTCACGCCGCCGTCATGGCTCGTCAGCACCCCGCCGCGATCCGTGGCCAGCAGCACGCGGTTCGAATCCCCGGGATCGACGTACACAGCGTTCACCACCACGCCGGGGTCCGTCATCGGCTGGAACGTCTTTCCCGCATCCACGCTTTTGTAGAGCCCCTCGGTGGTTCCCGCGTACACCACGTCGGGATTCTCCGGATCCTGCATCAGGCTCCGCGTCCGCCGGGCCTCGCTGGGGATGCCCTCGATCCGGTGGAACAAGTCTCCCGCGTTTTCGCTCTTGTAGATCCCGCTGCACGCACTCAGGAAAACGACTTGTGTGCGACCGGGGTCGATGATGATCGAAAAGACGTCGGAATCCTCGATGATCCCCTGCTTGATGCTCTGCCAGGTCTTGCCGCCGTCGGCCGTCTTCCACGGCAGGTGCCAGGTTCCGGCGTAAATGATGCCGGTGTCGCCCGGATCCACCGCCAGCGACTCGATCTCGTGAATCTCGCGGCTGTCCGGCGGGCTGATCTGGCTCCAGGTCGCTCCACGGTCGGTCGTGCGGAAAACTCCAGCCAGCGTTCCCGCGATGAGCACTTTGGGATCGGACACCGCCTGCACCAGGGCATGAACCGGCTGTTTCTTGAAGTCCGCCGGTTCGGTCCACGTGCGCCCGCTGTCGTGGCTGATCCACAATCCGCCGTCGTCGGAGTTCTTCCAGGCGCCAACGTAGATCGTTGCGGGATCGGCGGAGTCGACGACGATGCTGTCGAGTACGAATCCGTCTTCGCGGTTCAGCTTCGCCAGCCGGCGCCAGGCGCCGCCTTCGTCCGTCGACTCGTAGAGCCAACTGTTCGTGGTGCCCAGCAGAAGATGCTTGGGCTGGCCGGGAAAGGCCGCAAACGCGCGCGCATCGCCCCCATCTGGGCCGGCGACGGTCCACGCGCTCTGCGCTTGCAGGCTCGCGACGCCCGGAAAAAGTCCAAGGAACAAAAGAACCGGGACGGCAATCCTCGCCCGGCGCAAATCACTGCGGAGACACCGCAAACAGCTCATTCCGAAAGAGGACTCTCCTATCTCTATCCAGAATAGACAAGACGGCACCCCAAATGCGAAAGGCTAACCCGGTTGGGCCCGGGTCAGCCAAAAGACACTGCGGAAGTAGTAGCTGCCGACCGGTTTCCGCGGGCCGCGCTGAGTACAGCGAAAGCCCGCGGATCTGTTGATTGTCAACGCCGGCAGCGCGGCCTGTTGCGCTACGGCTTACTTCTTCGGGTGGCGCTCTGGCAGCGGCTTGCGCACCTGCGCCTTCACCGCCGTCTCGTCCACCGGGGTTGTTCCAGTCACGTCGGAGCCGAACGTCGCTCCGGCCGGTACCAGGTAGTTCTCCACCGTCTGGGCGTCGAAGGTGCCCGTGGCTACGCTGATGCGCGTCGCGTCGATGCCCTGCTCCGTCACCAGGTAATCCTTGGCGTTCACCGCGCGCAGCGCCGCGGAGTCTTCCACCTTGGCGCGCTTGTGCTTGGCAGCGTATTTCTGCTGCTTCTCGGTGGCGGCCTTCTCCTTGTCATCCGACTCGCCCACCACGACCGCCTTGGCGTCAGCCTGCTGCTTCAGATCGAGAGCGACCTGATCGAGGCAAGCCTTGGCTTCGTTGTCGACGCGCGTCGGCCGCTTCAAGTCGGTGGCGAAGCTGATCGAGCACATCGTCTGCGTGTGCGGCAGCGGAGGCGGCGGAGGCGGCGCCAGGATCGTTAGCGTCGTGTTGGCGGAGACCGTATGGCCCTTGTCGTCCGAGACGTTACACGTGATGCCGACCGCTCCCGTCGGCGCGCCGGCCGAGGAGTACGCCGCCGTCGTTCCGGTGCCCGTTACCGTGCCGCCCGTGGCCGAGTAACTGTAGGTCAGCGGACGGTTCTGCGGGCTCACGCCCACTGCGGCGACGGTCGCAGCGTCGCCCGGCTTGAGGGTGCTGGGACTGACCGAGCAGCTGATGGTCGGCGGCTCGAAGGCCTTCACTGCGTAGGAAGCAGAGCACTCGGCCGACTGGCCGGGCTTCAGTCCTTCCTTGCCCTTCTTGCCTTCCTTTACGTCAGCCTTTGCCGTGTACGAACCAGGAGCCAGAGAAGCCGTGTTCACAGTGGCTGAAGCGCCATTGGCAGTCAGGCTGTCTCCGCTCCAACTGTATAGCACGTTGGTGTTCTTCTTCGTGTCCACCGATCCGGCGGTCGCCGAGAGGGACAGCGGATCACCGGGGTAGACGGCTGGCGCGCTGGCGTTGCACGATAGCGTGATTGGCGGGGCCTTCTTGCATCCCATGGGCAGCAGCGCCAGGCATGCAACGGCCAGGATGATCCAAACGGACTTGGTGCTTTTCGAGTTCATGCTCATACGCCTCTTGATTTCATTGATGGTTGGTTGGAGAAACGAGTTGACCTTTGTTTCCGACGGCACTGTTGCGTCTTCAGACATGACTGCATCCCTTAAAATGGCCTGCTTGATGATGATATTCGATTGGGAGCGTCCACCGGTATTTCCGTTCTTGGCTCCCGGCAGCCTCGTACGATGCTTGAGTTTCGGTTTTTGAGGCCACCCTGCGATTGAAGCGTCCCGGGCTTCTCATATCTGTCCAAAAATGCTCACTTTGGCAAACAATCGCTTCGGAACCCTGATTGTTCCGCCCGCGCTGCCGATACTTCAGTCACAGTTCTGTCTCTTTTCCGCCTTTCTGCCGTATTCATACTCCACGCTCTTCGGCTACCCCGTGGCGCCGGCAGAGCCTCCATCCGCCGCGGCAGTTCAGCCACATCCCGCTTCAGGTTCTCGTTGGCCGGAATACGGATGGTGTTCTTCCCACGCGAGTCTGTCGGATATTGGCCGATCAATTCTCCGAATCCGCGC
>JBEKUS010000091.1:0-16131 GCA_049514795.1 Occallatibacter sp. | reverse complement strand
AAACGCCACCGCATCCATGCAGGGCAAGGCCCAGCCGTGGAATGTGGCCATCGTCCTCGACGCCTCCGGTTCGATGTCCACCGCCGATGCCAACTGCGGCTCCGTAACTGAATTCAAGTGCGCAACCAATGGCATCCAGGCGTTGCTGGCATCCACCGATCCCTGCCCTCCGGGCACCACCACTTGCGCCAACGCGGACGCCAACTTCCATGTTGCCCTGTTCAGCTTTCCCGGCGTATCCACGAGTACGGTTTCCTATCAAAACAACTGCAGCGGCACGACCGGTACAACCCCGCAGTTCATGGAATACATTCTGCCGCCGACGAACCTGACCTCATACTCGCCGATCACCTATAAGTCCGGAACCACATCTTGGACCGCAACCTACGAGGTCACATACGGCACCAGCGACGCCGATGCCAACGGCTTTGTCAGCGATTACTACCTGCCGTCGGGGGCCAACGGCTTGAACTCCAGCTCGTCCATCGTCAAAGCCATCAGCGGCTGCTTGGTGCCCGAGCCCCTCAACTGGCAGGGATCGGCGCCTCAGCTCCAGGCCGCATCCCAGGGCGGCATCACCTACTACGCCAGCGTCATTTATTCCGCGCAGGCGGCGCTCGCCGCCGAGAAACGCCTGCATCCCGACGCCAATAACGCAATCATCTTCCTCAGTGACGGTCAGGCCAACCTGGTCACCAGCGGCAATTTCCCAACTGCTTACACGGCCAACCCCTCCGGCTCCGGCCTGAACACCCTCAATTCAAATGGTACCTACCCCTCGATGAAAGACGAGTGCCAGCAGGCCATCAAGGCCGCTCAGGCCGCATATAGCGCCGGAACGACAGTCTACGGCGTCGCCTATGGCTCCGAGCAGTCCGGTTGCACGACAGGCTCCGGTGCAACCGATACCACTCTGGTCGCCACGGGAAACAATCAGGCCTTTACGATTGCCACGCTCACACCCTGCGTGACCATTGAGAACATCGCTTCGTCGCTCAACGATTTCTATTCCGATTACAAACAAAGCGGCAGTAATGTCGACACGGCCTGCGTCGACAGCTCGCACACGGTCTCCAGCCTGCAGGGGATCTTCCTGTCGATCGGCGCAACCTTCACCGAGCCGCGATTATTGCCCAACAACGCCAAGTAGCGCGCGCTTCAGAGCCCTCATGGTTGCCCCATCCTTTCGCCGCTCTTCGCCGAAAGGTTGAGATCGCCGCATTTCCACGGTCGATTCATCCCAAGAATCGAGCGTTGCCCCATCCTTTCGCGCCCTTTGCGAAAGGGTGGGATCGTGCTTCCGCAACTGGATCGTCAAAGGAATCGGCGTTGCCCCATCCTTTCGCCGTTCTTCGGCGAAAGGGTGGGATCGCTGCATTTCCACGGTCGATTCATCCCAAGAATCGAGCGTTGCCCCATCCTTTCGCCGCTCTTCGGCGAAAGGGTGGGCGTCCCCGAAACTCACCGGTCTGTCGTCCTGAGCATGCTCGCGGAGCGGGCGCGTCGAAGGATCTGCGGCTGCTCTTTGGCATTGACGCCACGCAATCCCGGGACATCGCGCCTGGAGCCAATAGCTGAGAGCTAAGAGCTAGAAGCTAAGAGCTAGTAGCTCGCAGCGATGATCGGCGTTTCGGGTTCGAGGTCGGGATCATGCCATGGCCGGCCTGACAAAGTCCCGCGATCCCACGAAGGAGTATTCTACTGACAACTGGAAAGCAGCAAATCTGATCGAGCTGATTTCACCAAGGAGATTCCCGGTGCGCAATCTGCGGTTGCGTTGTCTTTCCGCCATTCCGCTCGTTCTTGCTCTTTCCGCCGCCCGGGCTGCCGATTCCACCGCTCTCGCCCGACTCACGGTGGCGGAGTTGGTGCAATCGCTGGCTGGCGCGGCGGGTGAAAGCGACGCCACCACAACCAAGCGTCTGCAGGGGTTTGAGCTGACCGAGCGGCTTAGCCCCGAGTTGCAGGATCGGTTGGCGGCCAAATTGCCGGGCGAAAAGTCGCGGCAGCAGTTGGCGATTCTGGCCGGTTATGCCGCCTTTCTGGCGCCGCCGGCCAGCGAGATTCCAACCGATCCTAGCCCTTCGCCCGAAGAGGCCAGCCAGATCCTAAGCAAGGTCGTCAACTACATCGCCAAGACTACACGCCAATTGCCCAACTTCCTTGCCACGCGCGAAGTGACCAGTTTTGAAGATAGGCCGCAGGAGAATCGGCTGACACCGGATGGGGCGATCTCTCTCAGCGCACAACCCATGCATTATATGGGCCGCTCCTCGAATGGCATTACCTTCCGCGACAACCAGGAGACCGTCGATAACAAGAGCTCGAAGTCCTCCCAGGGCAGTCCGGGGTTGCTTACAAGCGGTGAGTTCGGGCCGATCCTGGCTACCGTGGTGCGAGACGCGGCTCTGAATGGAAAGATCCAGTGGGCGCGCTGGCAGCGCGGTCCAGCAGGAACAGAGGCGGTCTTTCGCTTCGAGGTCCCGGACGGAAAGTCCAACTACCATGTGCGCTTCTGCTGCACGAGTGCCAGCGTCGATGGTAGAGGGGAGCTCTTTGACGAGAAGGAGCCCTACCATGGCGAGATCGTCGCCAACCCCGCCGACGGCTCGGTGATAAGCATCCTCGTCCGGGCGGACCTGCAGCCCACCGAATTGGTCTCGGCCGCCGGCATGGTTGTTGACTACGGCCCTGTCGATCTGGGCGGCAAAAACTACATCTGCCCCAAAAGAAGTTACTCCCTGCTCTCTGCCCACCTCATGCAACAAGGCGATACGCAGAGCCGCAGCAGCTACAAAGGTGCGCCAACCACCTTTTTGAATCGGACCGAGTTCACCGGCTATCGCCGCTTTGGGGCCGAAGCTAGGATTCTGTCTGACTCCCTGCCCGACGCAAGCTCGGACCACAATCCGACACAAAGAGAAAGCCGGATGCACTGATGGGAGCCGGGAGACCCCGGCTCCCGCTCTTGCCGCCTCGTGACAAAGTCGCGATCCTGCCCGCATCGATTGAGCCGGAGCGATAACAAGCCCGAATCGAACCATCGGGGCTTTGAGGCAGTTTGCTCCTTCCGCAGAAATCCATCTCAATTCGGCTCCGTTTTTCCACCCGCCAGGCGATCGAAATGGATCAGAAAATGATAACCAGGCTCCGTCATTGAAGTGTCCAGAGCTTTGCCGTCCGCGGTCATCTTCCCAGCGAAGATGGCCGCACCGCAGGTAATAGAGAACTGGCGCGAAGCCTGATCGTAAGTGACTTTGCTTGCCAGGGCGCCTTTGAATTTCTCTTCTGGACTATCGATAAGGACCATCAGGCCGTCTTCGGTGTTGTGGATGTGAAAGATGAAGTGGATTGTGAGACCATGACCCTCGTCTTCCACGCCCACCCAATCGCCGTCGAAGATGGTCGGCGGCGCCGGTTTGGGGTTCTTCGCCTGCCAGGTCAGGCGCTTGAAGTTAAGCGGCCACGAGCCTTCCTGTGTCCAAACGCCGGTCATCTCGGAGCTTGATGCGTTGACTGTCGCCTCATAGGGGGCGAACTTCTCTTCAAGAAGGTCGCCTTTAGCGTTCGGCTTCCAATAAAAGAATCGAAGGATCAGATGGCTGCCGTCGAACGAACCACCTGTTGCGGGATTGCCAGAGATCTTCTGGTCGATATCGTCCAGGAGCGCCGTCATCTTTCCTTCGGGTGTTGTGTTCATATGAAGCACCAGATGGTGGACGGAGCCCTGAATCACCAAAACGCCCTCCCAGTCGCCAGCAAGCGGGAAGGTGGCAGGACCGGATTGCGCGCTGGCCAGAGGAGTGAGAAGTCCCCATCCAAGCAGCATTGCGCCCAGAAAGACCGTCTTCATGCGGTTCCTCGCTTTCGAAAGACTAACATTCTTGGCGGGAGAACCAGTGGGCGGCTGGCCCTGCAGCGGTTCCAGAGTTGCTGTACCCAGAAGCCACTGAGGCGAAGTGGCTCTTTCCTTAAGAAAGAGCCACCTTGAACCACGTTCGCTATGGCACATTAACTCTGGAACCGCTCTCAATCTCCCAACGATCGTTCTACCACTCCTTTGTCCCGTGAAAAGGATAGCCGCCGTGACACACGCCACCGCAGTCAAACACAGGAGACCACGGACGCCGCGTCCACCGCGCCCAGAACCGCCCTATTCGCCGTTGGCTGCTGGCTGTCTCTCCGACTCCCTCTTCCACCTTGCCAGCAGCGTCAGCGCAATCAGGATCAACGCCACCGTCAGCCCGATCCACAGCCCGTAAATCCCCCACCGCAATGCAAAGCAAAGAAAGAACCCCAGCGGCAGTCCCAGCGCAAAGTACCCCACCATGTTCGCGATCATCGGCGTGCGCGTCTCGCCCAGCCCGCGCAGCGCGCCCGTCGACACCGTCTGGATTCCGTCGAACACCTCGAACGCCGCCACAATCCCCAGCAGCGCCGGCCCCACCGCCAGCACCTGCGCATCGCTCGAGAAGAGCCGGATCAGCGGCCGCGGCCACACCAGGAACGTCACCGCCGCCAGCAGCATGAAGCTCGTTCCCATCCCCAGCGCCAGCCACCCCGCCCGCCGCGCCCGCGCCGCGTCGCCCGCTCCCACCGCGTGTCCCACGCTCACCGCCGCCGCCGCCGAAATCCCCAGCGGCACCATATACGTGATGCTCGCGTAATTCAGCACGATCTGGTGCGTGGCCAGCGCCACCGGCGTCAGGTACCCGGCCGAAAACGTCGCCAGGTTCCAGGCGCCCACCTCCATCAGAATCTGTCCCGCCGCCGGAGCCCCCAGCCTGAGCAGTTGCCCCAGCCGGGCCAACTGCGGCCCCGCCCAGTGCCGGAACAGCGGATGCCCGCGCTTCCGCTCGTAGCGCCACGCAAACCCCAGCAGCGCCGCCGCCATCGCCACCCGCGACACCACGGTCGAGATCGCCGACCCGTTCACCCCCATCGCCGGCATCCCCAGCTTGCCGTAGATCAGCACCCAGTTCCCGAACCAGTTCACCAGGTTTGCCAGCAAATAGGTCACGGTGATCACGCGCACCTGGCCCACCCCCTGCAGGTACCGCCTCACCGCGCCGTAAACCAGCAGCGGCAGCGTACCCCAGTTCAGCCATTCGAGATACCCGCCCGCCGGACCCGCCACGCTGGCCGCAATCCCCAGCCGCGGCAGCCACAGGCTCGCCAGCGCCAGCCCCGCCATGATCGGCACGGCCGCGATACACGCCAGATACACGCCCTGCGCCAGCCAGCGGTGGCACTCGTCGTGATCCTCCCGCCCGTAGGCCTGCGACACCAGCGTGTCCAGCCCCAGCACCAGCCCAATGCCGAAGATCGACGGCGTGTAGCAGACGGCGTTGCCCAGCGCCACCGCCCCGATGGCCGCCGGCCCCAACCGGCCGACCATGATGGTGTCCACCACCCCCATCAGCATCCAGCCCAGTTCGCTCAGCACCACCGGCACGGCCAGCGCCACCATCCCGCGCAGCTCCCGCCGCCACTCCGCCCGCACTGGCTCCATTTTTTTAGTCTATCTGTCGCGCCGATGCACATCGGCAGACGAACTCCGCCGAAGACGGCCGCCCGCGGTTCGCCATCCACGTTCCACACTCAAGATCTTGTGTCAGGAAGCCTCTGCTGGCCGACTCCGAGCGACCCCGCACACTTCAATTCGGAAGGTCCTCTTCTGTGCTTTTGCTTTTGCTCTTGCTCTTGCTTTTGCTCTTGCTTTTGCCCTTGTCCTTCTACTCCCTACTCCCTCTTCCCTACTCCCTCTTCCCTGCCCTCAGTACGCGATCACCTGCTCCGAGGTCGCCGCCATGTTCACGGCAGGCGTGGGAAGGAAGGGCATGACGAAGTGGAAGGCGTAGACCACCTTCACCTTCACCATGCAACCCTTGTTGTTCTGTGTGGAAGCGGTGTTGCACCCGGTCGATACACCGTTGGCGTTCGTCTGCGGCCAGCTTGGCGTCACCGTCATCCCGCTGGAGGAGACGCCCATCGGCGCCAGGCTTTTTACGTAGGTCGTGATGTTGGCCGAGCTGGCCTCGCAGTCGTAAGCAGTCGCCGACGCGCAGGCGTTGGACCAGTCCCCGCCGCGCACCATCGCGTAGCGCGCCCCTTCCTGCGCCGCGTAGGCCACAAAGTGGTAGGCGTACAACGCGCGTGCGAAATCCATCACGCCGAAGATGACCGCGAGCAGAACGCAGGACGCTATCCCGAACTCTACAAGCGTGGCTCCTCTCTCCTCCCCGATCAATCTCCGCCATCGCGCAGAATTCGGCATCGTCTCAGTTGCCCGTGGAGCGCATGGTCACGCTCCGGCTGATGGTCGACGAACTGATCCCCGGCCAGGGAATCATGGGGTGGTACGTCGCCGACGCGGTGACTTTCGCGTAGTAAACAACGTTCACTGAGCAGGTGGGTGTCGAGGTGCAATTTGCCGTCACGTGCGTCCCGTCCGAACACTCGCAGCCCCACGCCCCCGTGGCGGTCAGGCCGCTCACATCCGGCGCGTTCAGCTTGGCCGCGTTCGACATGCCCGTTGTGTCCGAGGAGTTCTGCGTGCCGTAGACGGCGCCCGCTTGCGCCGCGCCCGCGATCTCGTCGGCCAGATAATACGCGCGCCCGAAATCCACCACCCCCATCAGCAGCAGGAGCAGCATTGGTACGAACAGCCCCGCCTCCACCAGGGAGTCGCCTTCCTCCGACCTGAAAAGTCTCAACCGCTTCAACCGCATCGTCTACTCCACCAGATTCGTTCCCGAGCCCGAGCCCGAGCCATGCAGGGGTGAACCGCCCGGCAACGACGAGTAGTTGTTGTTGAGCGTGAAGTTGGCCCCCGAATCCAGAATCATCGAGCCCACGTCCACGACGGTGTACGCCGCCGTGTTTCCCCCGCTGTTCAACGTCAGTTGCGCCGACGGCGCGTAAATCGCCCCCTCGAATTTCGCCGACGCATTGCCATCGATGATCATCGCCGCGCTGTCGCTGCTCGCCTCCCAGATCAGAATCCCCGCCAGGCTGCCGCTCGTCGGCGCCGACAGTTGAGCCGTGCTCCCGCTGTTCATCTGCAGTTGGCCCGAGCCCGTAAAGTACAGCGTCACACCCGTCCCCTGCAGGACTGCGGTGCTGTTTACGTTCACTCCCCCTTCGATGATGTACGTCCCGGGGTTCAGCGTCACCGTCACGCCCGGGTTGAGATTGAACCCGTAGCAGAACGTCGCCGGATTCAGCGTCACCGACGTGGTCACCGTCTGTGAAGTGCAACTGCCCGCCGTCGGCGCCGTCAGGTAGCTCAGCGGATCGGAAACAGCCGGCTGATTCACGACCGGCGTCGAGCTGAACGTCCCGCCGTTGTTCGGGCTCCATCCCCCTGCCACGAGGAATTTCGTGCTGTTCACCGTCACTCCGCTGTTGCTCACCAGCGCACCGCTCGAGCTGGAGTCGTCGAAGATCCCGCAATTCGCGTTCAGCGTTCCGCCATTCAAGAGAATCGACTGCGAAGTGTTGCTGTTCGATGGCGAGGTGTACAGGCAGTACGACGGACTGCCGCCGTATGCCTCCGCTCGCACCACGATCTTGATCGATTGGATGCCGAACATGCGCGCGAAGAATGTGTTTACCGGGCCGGCCAGCACCGCCTCCACATAGTTCGAATTGCCGTAGTTCGGGTCCGCGCTCGCCGATCCCAGCGAGCAGGGACCGTTGTTCACCCAAAGCGTCAGTACGGTGCCCGAGCCGCCTGCGCACTGCGTTAGCGGAGTGCCGATGGTGAATCCGTTCTCGGTCAGCGACGACTTCATGGCCGTCTGCATCGCCGAGCAGGCCGCTGTGCCCCCGCAGCTGCTGATCTCGATTGCGCCGGCCACGGCGGCCGCGTCTACCGCCGACTGCATCTGCCGCTTCTGATATCGGAACTGCCCCACGTCGATCGCCAGCGCCAGAAATGGAATGACGGCTAGCAGACTGATCGCGCCCACGATAAGCGTTTGTCCGCTCTCATCGCGCAGCCCCTGCCACAGCCGAACCAGCACCCTCTTCACGCTCTCACCCTCAAGACAAAGAACCGCCCTTCGGACTCGGCCGAAAGTCCGGTCTATCTCTTCTATCGGCAGGTTCCACGTATTCTCTCAGTTTTAGTTTCGACTCGCAGATGCTCGGGGTCAATCACCCCTTGGTGCCAGGGGACCCGGCCGATCGCGCCCATCCCCATCGCCTCGGCTTTCTCCCATATTTTCAATCACTTATAGCCGATTGTTCGCAGCTCCATTGAACGTCCTTTCGCGCATAGGCCGCCACCCTGTTCCGCGGCGGCCGGCGGGCACGGTTCTGTGGTTCTCCGACTCTCTTTAGGCGGCCGCCGGGGTTTCCGCGGTCGCGCTCAATTCGCCGCTACACCCCCGGCATGAAGCTCGATTTGCTCCCGGTCTGCCGCATCGACTTTCTGGTAGAAGCCGCGCAGGTTCGGGTACTCAGATGCGCCGGCGATCGTGAACGTTCGGGCCAGGGTACGGGACATGGTGATCTGACCGGCCTCGACCTTGGCGCTGGTTCCGAACGCAGCATAAGGCTGAATCGCGATGTTGTCCGCTGCCGGTGCGCTTTGGATGGCGTAGCCGGAGGGTAGGTGATAGACCACCTCATCCCGCACGCGCTCGCCATAGTGCATGTCGATCGGTTCCTGCCGTTGTGGCGCGTCGATAAATGGCTCCCGGCTGCGCACCTCGAAGAAGAAGGCCGGTATCGCGTAGTGCCCGGAGGCTGGCGCGGCAAGTGAGCCCTGCACGCCGGCCATGGCCACCAGGTTGAGATCGGGGTCATCGAGACCGGCGAATCGATCGAGATGAGCCTGGACGCCCTGGGGAGCAATTGTCTGCAGCCAGGCATCGAAGGCTTGCTTGGTTGCGTCCGCGCCGTACCGGAGGGACTGCTGGCGCCAGTTCAGGGCTTCCTGGCCGGTCAGGATAAAGCGCAGCGTCCCGGTCACGTTTCCCTGGCCATCGAGAGTCAGGTCGCCCAGGCGCAAAGTTGCATTGGCGCCGTACGCCAGCAGCGGCGTGGTCGCCACCGACACCCCGCCGGCAGTCTGGCGGATCCCGCTGGCCCCCGCATGTTTCCAGTGCACCGTCTGGAACGGACACATCTCCTGGCTTGGATCGAGAAAGATCTCTTTGCCGTCAATCACGGCGATGACCAGATCGTCGTCGAACTGACGGGTCGACAGGTATCCGGAGGCAAACGCGCCTTTGTCCCGATTCACGACCGTAATGTCGTAGGCGGTCACGCCCGCCGCGCGCAAAAGTGCGAGATACAACCGGGCGATTTCACGGCCGGTGCCGCCCTTCCGGGACAGAACCTCTCCGGCGTTTGCTGCCGGCGGCGCGCTCTGCCGGTCCGGTGCTGTCCCGGATGCAAAGTCGGAATTGTCGAGGCCTTGAACTGCCTTATAGAGCTTCTTCGCTTTGTCGAGCGGGCTGTCGCCGGCAGCGGTCAGAGCGCCGACGGCATGCACTATGGATGGCGTTGTCTCTGCGAAGCGATCCACGTCCTTTGACCAGCGCTTCTCCTCCGATTCCCAGAATTCCTTTCCACTGAATTCGTTCTTGTAATAGAAGCGCACCTGGTTGGCGAAGTAGCCCGCCGGAGGCATCCATTCTTCATCGGGGATGGGCGGGACGTCGGTCATGTCGAGGGTATACCGGCCCGAATCGGCGGTCTTTACGGCCACGCCGGGAGGTAGAATGGGCCACCAAATCAGGGTGTTCACCACGTTGTTGTTGGCGTCCACCAGGTACTGGCTCGTCATCGACTGCCGGCCGGCGAGAAAATCGTTGAAGGGCGTGAAGGCGAAATGCGCTTCATCTACAAAGTACGGACCCTGCACTCGCCAGATAGGCGAGGAGAAGTGCGTGTCGCTGTAGCCGATTGAGTAGCTGTACTCGAAAATGCTCCCGGGCTCGGCTGCGGGAAGCGTGAAGGTCATCGGCTCGCCGCGCGCTCCGGCGGCGTTGATCCCCGCCAGAGATTCGGCCGCCACGGTGAGCGGAACAATGGTCCCATCGGGATGAATCGTGCGCCCTCGAATCTCCTTGATCTTGAAGATTGTCTGCGAAGCTTCACGAGCGCCAGCCGGTTGACTCTTCTGTTCGGCACGAAGGGTGGAAGTCCAATCCCGGCCGATATGCCCTGGCTTAACGCTCGTCGCCCCCGTGTCTCCCAACTGCGCGGGAATCTCAACCGTGGCAAGCTTCTCGCCCGCCGGCTTGAGGATTTTGATTCGCGCATAGAAGGTGTAGACATGGTAGGGGTCGTCAGTGGTCTCTGACAGGTTGAGGTAAACGGCAGCAGCGCCGGGAGCCTTGGGATCGGAGCTCATCCGGAGTTCGTCGGCAGTGGGCGCCTGAAACTGCGCGAACAGAATGGCTGGTGACAGAACAGCGACGAAAAGAAGTGCGTAAATGTACCGCATGACCGGCGACCTTTCCCTTGCGTGTAAGAATTCACTGGGACGCATGTTTGCGCAGGCCGAATGCTTGGAATCGCTCCGAATCTGCTCGGGGCGTCCATTCCGGATTCCCAGGACGGTTCAGTATACCCCCAACCGCAAACGATCGATCCGCGACCTGGTTCCATCCGCGGAAGCTCGATTTCGGACCCGGTCGGCGCGAGCTGCCGGTCTTGGCCTACTGCCGCGCGGAGGACGCGAATCCTCCCAACATCCCCGCTCGCTTCCACTCCGCAATGCGCGAAAAATGGTATTGGAAGTAGAGAATGTTGAAGAAGAAGGTCATGAATCCGCCCAGTTGGAGGCCGATCGGCTCAACGTAGTTGTAGTAGTCCACGATCGATCGGCGCATGCCGAAGATGGCGACGAGATAGAGGATGGTGTACGCCAGAGCCATGAAATCGAAAACAATCCCGAAGGCCCCTATTGCCGCTTCCGATCCTGCTGACGCGTCGGTCTCTGTCGGAACCGAATAGGTCTCCTCGGTAATCCCGCTATTGGAATCGTGCTGCGCTCCGATGGCCGCCGCAACGCCAACCGCCAGCACTCCCCAGGAAACCACAACGAGCACCACCGTGATGACCATCAGCGTCAGAGCGTTGCTGGCCGGGTTGATCTTCTTCACGAACGACGCCTGCTTGAACGTCCATATCCAGGTGAAGATCCCCATCGTAATAAAGCCCAGAAACAACACCAGAAACCAATGCATGTCGGGCGGAATGGGACCCGCCGTCAGTGCCTGCGGCGGATACGGCCCTTGTCCGCCCTGCATGTAGATCGGCTGCTGGGGAGGCGGCGGGTAGCCGCCTGCCTGCGGATAGTAGATCGGCGCCTGTTGCCCGGGCTGCGCGTACCCGCCTGGGTAGCCGGGCCCCTGCGCGCTTGGCGCTGCGGCAAATGGAGCAAAACCGCCCGGCGAAGCATTGTCTTGCGCCGGACCGGCAGCCGGAGGCGTCGCGGGCGGATAGTTGCCGCCCGATTGAAGCGGTACACCGCACTTCACACAGAAACCGCTCCCCTCGGGCGATTGCTGCCCACACCTTGCACACCCCATATGGCGTTCCTCTTTCCGGGTCGCCAAATTGTACCGCCGCCCAGTCCGCCATTCAAGGAAATTGCAGGACGGCGCCTCAAGAACGGCGAGCTGCATTTGCTTTTGCCGCCAGAATCGAACCGCTGTAACCTGAGAACCGATCCCTGTAGACTGAAGGCTGCATGTTGTTCTCGCCCATCTGCGTGGTTGCTTCCCGTATCTGGCGCACTAGAGCACTTCCGCCGATGCTCTTAGGTCTGCTTCTCTTGGCGTCGCCCCCTTTGCCGTCACAGGGCGCCCCGTCCGCCGCGGAGATCAAATCTCCCGATCTGGACTCGATCCTGCAGCGCATGGAGGACGCCCAGCACCGGAACCCCGCTCAATCTCGGCCGTATCAGGTGACGCGAGAATACAAAGTGTTCGCCGGTTCCGATACCCATCCGACCTCCGACGTCATCGCGCAGATCGATTTCGTTCCTCCCAATACCAAGACCTACTCGATAACTGAATCGAAAGGGAACCCATTGGGGGAAAAGATCATTCGTGCACTTTTGGCCAGCGAAACGGAGTCGCAGCGGAAAGAACACGGTCCCGAGATCAGCCGCGCAAACTACGACTTCGTTCTTCTCCGGCAGCAGAACTTCGTTGGCGTTCCCGAGTACGTTTTTGCCATCTTTCCCAAGCGCAAAGATAAATACCTCCTGCGTGGCCAGATCTGGGTCGATAAAAGAACCTTCCGCATTCGCCAAATCCAGGGAGTGCCGGCCGAAAGTCCCTCCTTTTGGCTCACCGACCTTCACATCACTTTTCAGTACGCGGACGCTGGCGGCATGTGGGTTCTCGTCACCGTCGACGCTCTCGCGAAGGTCCGCTTTTTCGGACAGTTCACGCTGACCGGCCTCAATATCCCGCCGTCCGAATCCTTGTCCCATGCCCCGAACTAGACATCCGCCATAACCGCCGGATTGTCGGAATACGGCGACTCCATTCCGGCGCGCCCGGTTTACGCCAAATCGCCAATGCGCGTTGCCCCATCCTTTTCGCGCCCTCATCGCGAAAAGGGTGGGATTCGACGAATTCCCGCCCACACACTCCTCGACAAATCTAGTCCGCGGCGGGGTACCCTCTGGGGCCCGCGCTTCAACCTCGACGCCGTCATCCTGAGCGAGCGCAGCGAGTCGAAGGATCTGCGGTTGTCTCAGGTGCTTTGAAAGAGCACGAGTTCACCCGTGCCGAAATCCACCCACCCATTCTTCGAGAAACAAAGTCCGCGGCGAAGCCGCGCCTGACGATACGACTCGTTGTGGAGAAACGCTTGACATGAGCGACCAAACGATGCTAGAAAAGCATAAGATTGGTCATGGTGTGCACGGTTGCGAAGTCCCTCGGTGCACATAGATCTGGGGATCCCATTCGCGGGTGGATCAAGAACGAATTCGCGGCGGCTAATGGGGTTCGACCAACGGCAGGGCGATTCTGGTGATCACCCAGCCTAGCAGTCGCTGGAACGCGCAGTACCCGAGTTGACGATAGTCTCGGACTTCCATCATCACCAGAGATGGAGGATTCGAGGTGCGTATGTCGACCGGTACCGCGTCTCTGAGTGTCCCCCAGCTCGTAGCCCTCCTTGACCAGTTCCACATCGCACTTGCGTTTACGATCATCGGAATCCTCGCCACTGTAAGTGTGTGCGTATCCTTCTTTTTTCGTACCATCTCGGAGGGCGTCCTCGCGTTCTACGAATGCCTGGCAAGATGCGCGGAGGCGAGAGAGCGGTTCCGGCGCACGCGCACGGACCACAGGCAGTGCCCGAACCCGAAGAAGACGCAAATAGTCTGCCAAGCGTCCGGTGGATGCCCGGACAACAGCGGCTTAACCCCATAGCGCACCCGTTTCCAGCGGTCAAACAGCCATCACCCTCCATTCGCGGGATAGGGACTCAGAATATCCTAACGCCAGCGCCCGGCAAAACCTGCCCGGCCGCAAACACCTTGCCGTATATTGTCTGCAGAGGTCCACAAACAAATGCAACCGATCGAAAGATTCATCTTTCGGAAGCACGCCTCGATCGGGGCTGCTGCCGCCGAAGAGGACGCGAAGTTCCTGGCCGAATGCTTCGTCGACACCGGCGATCTGGAGATCCTACTCGACTGCTCAGACCGGCGCCGTATTGTCCTCGGACGAACGGGGGCCGGAAAGAGCGCAATATTGCAGAGACTGATCGCCGAAACCGGTGCGATCGTCATCAGCCCCGAGGCCCTTTCGTTTAACTACCTCACGAATTCGACAATCCTCCAATTCTTTTTGGAGGCTGGGGTCAAGCTCGACCTCTTCTTCAAGCTTCTCTGGAGACACGTCTTTACGGTAGAACTACTGAAGAATAGGTACGACTTAAAGACTCGGACGGATACCCGAACCTTCCTTGAGCGTATTAAGTCGACCTTCGTGCGCGATCCTCACAAGGACCGAGCAATCAAGTACCTACTGCAATGGGGCGACCAGTTCTGGGAAGAGACGGAGTATCGCATTAGGGAGATCACACACCGGATTGAGGAGAACCTCAAAGCTAGCCTGACGTCGAAGATCCAAGCCGCGGACCTTGGGGTGGGGGCGGCCTCGAAACTGACCGATGAAGAGAGGGCTGAGGTAGTCCAGCGGGGAAAATCCGTCATCGACTCCATCCAAATGCGGGAGCTGACGGACGTCCTGACCTACCTCAAAGAGGAAGTATTCTCCGACGCCGAACAAAATTACTATATTTGCATCGACCGCCTGGACGAGAACTGGGTCGACGACAGCTTTCGATACTTGCTGATACGAAGCCTGATCGAGACGATCAGGGATTTCCTCCAGGTTCAAAACATCAAGATCATTGCCGCGATTCGCACAGACCTCATTGAGCGCGTATTCCGCAATACCCGCGACGCAGGGTTCCAGGAGGAAAAATACCGCAGCCTATATCTGCCGCTGCGCTGGACAAATCAACAATTATGTAGCCTTCTCGATAAGCGAGTTAACTTCCTTGTGCGCGAAACCTATACAAAGAAACCCGTCGGTTACACGGATGTCCTTCCAAACAGGATCGAAAAGACCGGCGACGCAGCGAGGTATTTGATCGTCCGAACGCTGATGCGACCACGCGACTTGATCGAATTCTTTAACAACGTGATCGAACATGCTGCGGGAAAGCCAACTCTCACACGCGAGATGGTCTTCCAGGGGGAGGGGCTGTATTCGAAGAACCGCCTCCGCAGTCTTCAGGATGAGTGGATCAGCGATTTCCCGACATTGGTCGATTCGACCTCGATTCTCAAGCAACGACCGAACACCTTCCGCCTGAGCACAATTCCGAGGGATCAGGTGGAGGACCTTTGCCTCATGAATAGCATCGCGGATCCGGGCCGTAACCGCACCGACGTGATTTCGGTGGGCTCGTGGGCGGTAGTGGACGGAGCGACGCCTTGGACCAAGTTCCTCTGCTCGCTGATGCACGTCTTCTATACCACGGGGGTTGTCGGCCTAAAGACTGAATCGTTTGAGGCGTTCCAGTGGGCGCATGAGGGGCCGACCACGATCGTCGCGGACACAATCGGACTGGAAACCAGTGCGATGATTCACCCCATGTTCTACCGCGTGCTTGGCATCAAACCCGGCGCGTGGTAGGCCCGCGCAGCCGCCCCGCCCCCGCCGAAAACCTCACACTCCCTTTGCTGCCCGGGGAAAATTAAAGCCGCCGCCTCCCCGCCCCACTCTCTGACCCCTGACCCCTGACCCCCGTTCCCTGTTCCCTGATCCCTGTTCCCTGATCCCTGTTCCCTGATCCCTGTTCCCTGATCCCTGTTCCCTGTTCCCTGTTCCCTGATCCCTGTTCCCTGTTCCCTGATCCCTGATCCCTGTTCCCTGTTCCCTGATCCCTGATCCCTGTTCCCTGCTTCTCCGTCAACCCCCCGCTCCGCCAGCCCCTCTCGCTCGCCGACGCACTAACTCCTTGATTCCAATACCGATCCCCCGACCCAGAATTTCCCATCCCCTCTTTGCAGTTAATTTCCGCCTCTCCGCGCACAATAAACCCAGCAAAGCAAAAGGCGCGGGCCTCTGATCTCTGTTCTCTGATCTCTGATCTCTGATCTCTGTTCTCTGTTCTCTGTTCTCTGATCTCTGATCTCTGTTCTCTGATCTCTGTTCTCTGTTCTCTGTTCTCTGTTCTCTGTTCTCTGTTCTCTGTTCTCTGTTCTCTGTTCTCTGTTCTCTGTTCTCTGTCCCCTGTTCCCTGTCTTTAGTCCCTTACCAAAATCACGTGCAAGAACCTCGGTCCATGCACGCCCTTGATGCGCGTCATCTCAATGTCTGCCGTCGCGCTGGGCCCCGAGATCCACGTCACCAGCGTTGGCAGCTTCCCCGCTCCCTGCCCCCTCGCTCCCTTGCTCCCTTGCTCCCTGACCTTGCAGCGATCGAAATACTCCGGCAGCGTCTCCACGATCTGGCTGGCCCGCAGTACGCACAGGTGCCAATCAGGAAGCAACGTAATCACGCGCCGCCCTTCCGTCTCGGAGTGATGCAGAACAATCGTGCCTGACTCCGCCACGCCGCAAAAGCTTGC
>JBEKUS010000090.1:0-16219 GCA_049514795.1 Occallatibacter sp. | reverse complement strand
CCACGCAGGTAGATCCAGGGTGGCATGAGCGCTCTGCGCAGGAGTAGGGCCGCCATGTTGTGTCCAAGAAAACCCAGAGAGTCGGTTGGCTCATTCCACGAGAGGACAAAGTAGACGGCATAGACGATCAGTGCAGCGAATAAGATGCCCTTAGTCAGACTCCGCCATCGCAAACGGCGCCATGCCCGAAGCTCCGCCTTGTCTCCAGGCTGTTCCGGCGCCGGACGCCAGCGGAGGCTGAGAATGAAGGTAGCAAAACAGAAAAAAAGAAGTCCTGCGGAAAACTTGGAAAGCAGCGCCCCGCCAAGGGCGAGGCCGAATCGCAAAATCGTCCCGCGCGCTGGAGACCGCCACATGCTGGCAAAGGCCCATAAGCTCAGCACGACGAACAACGTGATTGCGATGTCGGTTAGGACTAAAGGGCCGAACGCGAGCATGACAGGCATGGTGGCGTAAGCGCAAAGGCAGAGCAATCCGCCCCACGGATCGCCGAGGCGCGAGCCAAACAGAAAGAGAACGATACCCAGAGCCAGTGTCAGCAACAGCATGGGCTGCCGCGCCCAGAAGACCGTTGGCAGAACTTCATTCCAGCGGGCAACCAGCCAGTGACCGAAGATCCATTCGCCGAGAAACTGCCGGAACGGTCCACTTCCGCTGAACGTCCACGATACGTGGGAATAATCGGCGTGCACACCGCGAATCACAAGCGGCAACACGGCCAGAACCTTCGCTAGCGGAGGGTGTTCCTCGTTCATTCGCATGTCCAGCTTCTGCAGATAGCTCACACCCGCGCCGATGTGCGCTACTTCATCGAAGGTGACGGATTCACGTCGCACAGCTCCGTCGGCAAGCACAGCCATAAGGGCAAGGAGCAAAACCGCTCCGGCGAGAACAATTTTCGATGATCGTTTTTCCATAGAGTCAACCAGATCGCAGAATGATTGGAATAGCAAAAACTTCAAAATGAGCTTCGACGAGCTACGATGATGCATACCATTTTACGCAGCCGGATGCGGCCAGATTTCAAGTCCGATTCCGTCTGCCCGGATGCTGGCGCTCTGAAAGCCAGATTCGGAGATGAACCCCAGCAGTTCGCTTTCACCGTAACCGCTCCGCCCCAGCCGCCGGTATTTCGAGCGCCAGAATATCCCTACACATCGAAACAGTATCCGGCCGGCTTCATTTCGCCAAGAGTGGATCGAACAGCGTCGGCCGGCGGCGCCGAAACCGCTCGGCGCCGGCGTGGGTTAATCGTCGGGCTTGGGTCGCGGGAATGCAATTGTGACGCTTATTAAGTCGAGAACGAGACTCCGGTTGCGACGATTCCGAAGGGGGCGGTCATGCGCGTCAAAGTCTACGAGATCAAACCCCGCGGCGGATGGATTCACAAGCCCAGCGGGGGAGAGTTTTTATTGGATAAGAGCCGTGTGCACAGATCCTGCTTGCGATCCGCGTGCGCACAGATTTTTCCTGTGGGCATTCCACACAACTTGTGCAATACTTATGTGGTATACGCACAGGAGCCGGAAAAATGGGCGAGTCCAAACTCGATCTTTTGCAGGGCACCCTCGACCTGATGGTCCTGCAAACCCTGGCCGCCATTGGCGCGCAGCACGGCTACGGCATTGCGCGGCGCATCGAGCAGGCCAGCGGTGACGAAGTCCTGCTCAACCAGGGCACCATCTACGCCTCGCTCGTCCGCCTTCAGCAGCGCGGATGGATCGACGCCGAGTGGGGCACATCCGACAACAATCGCAAGGCCAAGTTCTACTCCATCACCCGCAGCGGCCGAAAACAGCTTGAAAAAGACGCCGCCTACTGGCAGCGATTGTCTGACGTGATGGGCCGAGTGCTCGCCATGTCTTCTGAAGGCAACCTCCAATGAGCGCGCTGTGCCGGGCGTTGGCCCGCGGTCGAGCTTTCTACCGGAAGCGCCCACTCGATGCCGACCTCGAAGCCGAAATCGCGGCGCACATCGAGATGGCGATCGAAGAGAACATCCAGCGCGGCCTCACACCACTCGAAGCGCGCCGCCATGCGCTCATTCGCTTCGGCGGCATCGACCTGGCCAAAGACAAACACCGCGAAGCGCGAGGGCTCATGAAACTCGACGTTCTTCTCCAGGATCTCCGCTACACTTTCCGCTCCCTGAGCCGCGATCGCGGATTCACGCTCGTCGCCATTCTCATACTGGCCCTCGGCATCGGCGCCAACACAGCCGTCTTCAGCGTGGTCAACACCATCCTGCTCCGCCCGCTGCCCTTCCGGGATGCGGACCGCCTCATGTGGATCGCGCCGCCGCCCACCAAGTGCGGCATCTCCTGCGCCACCTACTCCACCGACGCCTACGACGATTTCCGTATGTACAGCCACACCTTTCAGGATGTGACCGGCTACAACGCCTTCACGACGTCCAACAATCTCAGCCTCAGTATCGGCGCCGGCGCTCCCATTCCCGCCACCAGCATCGACGTCATCGCCAACTTCTTCCAGCTTCTCGGTGTCGAGCCGGCCATGGGACGTGCCTTCCGGCCTGAAGATGCGCTCCACGGCGCCGCGCCCGTCATCCTCATCACCGACGCCTGGTGGAAGACGCAGTTCAACGCCGATCCCATAATCGTCGGCAAGGCCTTCGACATGAACGGCGCCCAGACCACCGTCATTGGAGTGCTGCCGAAGAGCTTCGACTTTGGGGCGGTCTTTTCCCCCGGCGTCAAGGTCGACGCCCTCACCCCCGTCGACCTCTATGGCCCGGTGCGCAATCAGGGCAACAACTTCACTTTCATCGGCCGCGCCAAGCCCGGCGTCACGCTTGCCCAGGCACAGCAAGACGCCCAGGCCGCCGCGCCCCACATGTGCTGGAGTAACAGCATCCCCCAGTCTTGCGGCGCCTATGCGCGGCGCAACGGAGAAGGCGGGATCGTCCCCGTTCCTCTCAAGGATTACGTTAGCGGGAAGCTGCGCCGTTCGCTTGTGGTGCTCTGGTCGGCTGTCGGCGGCATCCTGCTCATCGCCTGCGTCAACCTCTCCAATCTCCTTCTGGCCCGTGCCGCCGCCCGCTCCAAGGAGTTCGCCATGCGCTCGGCTCTCGGCGCCACCCGCACGCGCATTGTGCGTCAGTTGCTCGTCGAGAGCCTGGTTCTCTCCGGCGCCGGAGCCGTCGCCGGACTTGCCCTTGCCGCTTTCCTTCTCGCTTGGCTCCGTCACCAGGGCGGTATTGCCCTGCCGCTGCTCGGTTTGCTGCAAATCGACGGCGCGGCGCTCGGCTGGACGGTCCTCATCGCCGTCTTCGCCGCCGTCTTCTTCGGTCTCGTCCCCGGGCTTCGCATGGCCTCCGGAAACCTGCAGGAGATGCTCAAGGACTCCGGCCCCGGCTCCGGCAGCGGACGCAAGCACGAGCGCCTGCGCTCCACACTCGTCGTTACCGAACTTGCTCTCGCCTGCGTGCTGCTGGTCGGCGCGGGACTTCTGCTGCGCAGCTTCCTTAAGGTTCTTGACGTCGATCTCGGATTCGAGCCGCAACAAGCCGCCGCCGTCATGGTGGACTACAAGATCCAAGCCAAGACCCGCGTTGAGTACCTCCAGAATCAATCCCTAGCCTTCCGGCAGATTCTCAACCGCGTCAGCTCCATTCCCGGCATCCAGGCCGCGGGCATCGTGGACTATCTGCCTCTCGGCCAGAATCGCTCCTGGGGCACACCCTTCCCCAAAGGCGTCAAGCCTCCCCAGGGCCTTTCCGCCGGTCCGCTCGTCTACGTCATCACTCCCGGCTATATGCGCGCCATGGGCACCCGGCTCACCGGCCGCGATTTCACCTGGGATGACGGCCCGAACAGCACAAATGTCGTCCTGATCAATAAGGCTTACGCCCGCTTCCTCGCCAATTACACCAACTGGCCCAACGGCAGCGCGGTGGGCCAGTTGCTCAACGACGGCCGCAATGACCTGCTCGTCGCCGGCGTTGTCGACGATGTGCATGAAGAAGGCACCGAGGGTGACGCCGGCTGGCAGATCTACTATCCCGTCACCCAGAACTTCCCCAACTATGCCCAGCTTGTCGTTCGCAGCACTCTGCCTCCGGCAACCATGGCCACAAGCGTCATCACGGTGCTGCGAGAGCTTAACCCCAAGCAGCCCGCCGCCGAGTTCCGCCCCATCCAGTCCATGGTGGACCACGCGAATTCGCCGCGCCGGTTCTTTATGCTGCTGGTCGCCTCCTTCGCCGCTCTCGGACTCATCCTCGCCGCCCTTGGCATCTACGGCGTCATCTCCTACTCCGTCACCCAGCGCACTCAGGAGATCGGCGTCCGCATGGCCCTCGGCGCAACCACCTCCCAGGTGCAGCGCAGCGTAATTGTCAAAACCCTTCGCCTCGCCTTCGTCGGAATTGCGGCCGGCGCCATTGCGTCTTTGCTCGTCTCCCGCGCCATCGCCGCACTGCTTTTCAACACCGCGCCCACCGACCCTGTCGCATTTGTCGCCATGGTCTTGCTGATCGGCGCCGTCGCTCTGCTCGCCGGCTATCTTCCTGCAAGGAGAGCTTCCCATGTCGACCCCATGGTTGCGCTTCGCAACAACTGAGGAGCAGTCGTATCTGTTCGAAATCGGCCTCGCCGGCAAATCATTTCTCGCAAATGGCCCCACCATTTCCAGCAGACGGTGCTTGCCAGATCCGGACTCCTTCCTCTTGCAGTTCGATCGTCTGTCCGTTTTCTCCACTGAAACGTCCACGTCGCCGGGAACGTTTCTCGATTCCTGCCAAATCGTCGAGTCACGCACCGAAACAAGATCAGCACCGGCGAGTCGATTTCCCTCGGGACAGAGGCCCGGGCAGAGATCAGAGATCGTGGGTTAGTCGTCGGGCTTCGGTCGCGGGCATAAAATAGGAACGATTTTGAAGTCAAGAAGGGGATTCCGGTTGCGGCGATTCCGGAGGGGGCGGCGATGCGCGTCAAAGTCTACGAGCTCAAGCCCCGTGGCGGATGGTTTCACAAGCCGAGCGGAGGAGAGTTTGTATTGGATAAGAGCCGCTTGCACTGCATCATCACGATCGAAGGCGGAGAGGGAAGTTTCCAGTTTCTCGATCCGAGCAGAGAAAAGCTGATCCGGGAGCTGTTCGATGCGCCGTCAACAGTCTTCGTCGCTGGAGGGCAATCACCCGACGGCGCTCACTGGGATGCCGTCGAGCATCATCCCGCCTGGAGCGTCGAGGCCATCGAGGCGATCGTAAAGGACGAGCTCTATGGCCACAGCCTGGGCGCGACGATCGAATACGAGGACCGCAAATCCATTCTCACCAGCGCAAGCGAGGCCGTTAAGCGGATCTGGCGCAGAAGGCAGGAAGAAGGGAACAGCCAGTAGCCGATCCCACCTTGGGCACAAAAACAAAGACGTGCCGAAGGTGGGGCACCCCGCTCAGTTGCGCGGATTCTTGGGGGGAGCGTCGATCGGCACCAGTGAACCGACGCCCCGATCCAGAACCAGTGCTCCGCCCTAGTCCGCGCGAACCTACAGTAAATCCTTCGCCGCCAGCCGCCGCTCCTCAACCTGGCGGTAGGTTTTTCTCGACGACGATCGCGTCGGCGCCGACGTAGAGGCGCGGAGTGGGACGTAGAGAGTGGCCGAAACCGGGCAGCAACCGGCAGCCTCTACTGAGGCTGCCGCCAGTCGCGGGACGTGTGCAGGAAACGCAGAATGTGGATCGCGGCGTCGTCGACGGAATACACGAGGATATAGGGCAGGGGCCTCAGCACCAACTCGCGTGTTCCCTGCGTGCGCCCGGCGCGGCCAATGTATGGGGATTTCTTGAGAGACTTGGCTGCAGCGTAGAGGCGGCGTAATGTGTCCGTTGCCAAGGATGGATGGTGAAGATAGAGATAGTCGGCGATCTCTTCCAGGTCGCCGGCGGCCGCAATGGACCACCGCAGCCGCTTCAACTGCTAATCAACCTCTTCATTCGCGCATCCATCTCTTCTTCTTCGAGGAACTCGCCGCGCGCGATCTGCTCGATGCCCGTGCGCACCTGCGCGTCGAACCAGCTTTCTTCGGCGAGGAGGCGGTCGACCGCCTCCACCACCAAGTCGGAGGCGCTCCGGCCGGTGCGTGCGGCCAGGGTTTTGAGAGAGGCCGTCTGACGCTCGGGAAGCTGAAGGTCCATAGCTGAAGCGTAGGCGCGGGTTCGGGGAGTGTCAAGCCGGGAGCCGGAGCTAGCCAACAGCCAGTCGCCACGGGTTGCAAGCTACTGGCTACAAACTGACAACTAACCGCGACTAGGGCCTGCTTTCTTGTTCCCTTGCTCCCCTGTTCCCTCGTTCCCTGCTTTCCTACTCCATCCACAGCGCGCTGGTGATGATGCGCGGGTAGTAGCGGCTGGCCTTACCTTCGCCGGAGACGATCTGGTCGCAGCAGCCCCTTGCGCATCGCGTCCACGCTGTCGTGCTCGGGGCCGGGGATCGAAGAGAAGCCTGCGATGGGCAAAACGACCGCCGCGGCCCAGAGGGTCTTCAGCGATCGAGAGCCGAACCCAAGCGGGCTGAGAGACGGCGAATCTTCGTCGTCCAGCGCTTTCATCCAGGGCGCCATCGGGGGTCCCACAAAATCAATTTACCCTTGAATTTTTTCAAGTTCGAACCGGGCAGCGGCGGTTTATAATCGGAGTCGCAAAATGACTCCTCAGGAGAAACGCGATGTCGAAAGAACGAGACAAGTTTATCGAGGCCAAATTGGCCAAAATGACCCTGGCGGAAAAGTGCGGCCAGGTACTCACCTTCACCTGGCGCGGGGCTTACCTGACACCTTCGGGGATCGAGCAGGTCACCAAGCTACACGCCGGCGGCCTTTGCCTGGAGCCGTATGCACTCGAAACATCGAAGAACAAGTATTGGGGACGTTCGCAGGTCGACCCCAACTTTAAGAAACCGAAGGACTGGTTCGACATCGCGCACACCTACTTCGACGATCGCAGCTTCGGCGTGAGCGTGAATCCGGATGAGCTGACCGCCGCGCTCAATAAACTGCAGGAGATCGCCATGAAACGGCCTTCGGGAATCCCTCTGCACATCACCATCGACATGGAAGGCGATTTCAAGAACGATTACACCGCCGGTCATGTGCTGCAGTTCCCGCCGCCCATGGGACTGACCGCCATCGGCGACCTCGATCTGGCCTATAAGGTGGCGAATACGCTCGGCAAACAGATGGCCCTCATCGGTGTCACCCAGTTCTATCACCCGGTCTGCGACGTCAATATCAATCCGCTCAATCCCGAAATCGGTGTGCGTTCGTTCGGCGACGATCCCAAGGTTTGCGCGAAGTTTGTCGATGCCACGGTGCGCGGCTATCAGGACGCCGGAATTGTCGCTACGGTGAAGCACTTCGCCGGCCGCGGCGATTCGGGAACCGACGCGCACGACGTGCTCGACACGTGCCGCGGGGACCTGAAGCGGATGCGCGAGGTCGAGCTGGTCACTTTCCAGGCGGGCATCGATGCCGGGGCCAAGGCCCTGATGACGGCGCATACCGTCTTCCCGGCCTTCGACAAGGAATTCCCGGCCACGCTTTCTTCGAAAATCCTCGTCGATCTTCTAAGGAAAGAGATGGGATTCAAGGGCGTGGTGGTTTCCGACGCCATCGGCATGGCCGCCGTCCTCAGAAAGTGGCCGCTCCCGCAAGCGTGCGCCATGGCCATCAAGGCCGGCGTTGACACCATCCTGCTCAAGGCGGACGACGAATCCCGCTCCCAGTGCTTCTTCGGGATCAAGGGCGCCGTGGAGCGCGGCGAGCTTCCCATCGAGCGGCTCAACGACGCGTGCCGGCGGCTGCTGTCGATGAAGTACGACCAGGGCCTGTTCGAGAAAGCCGGGAAGATGGATCCGGCGAAAACCCGAGCCCACGTTTGGAGCAAGGAAACCCAGGACTTCTCCAGGGAAGTGGCGCACAAAGCGCTGCTGGTGGTGCGCGACCCCAAGAAGCTGCTGCCGGTGAGCAAGGACAAGAAAGTCCTGGTCGTCGAACAGGTGATTCCCTACTCCTTCCTTGGCAAGGATCTTTACAGCCACCCGCACATGTTCTGCGAGCAGATGACCAAGCACTCCACCAACCTCATCCTGGATGACACGGCCTTCTTCGCCGAAGACGAGGAAATGGAGGAGGCGCTGAAGCTGGCGAAGCAGGCGGACCTGGTGGTCATGACAAACTACTACGCGCGCATTGAAAAGCGCGGCAACAACCGGCACTTGGTGAAGGCCTTGAAAGACGCGGGGCATACGGTCATCGTCGTGACCAACTTCCCGTATCGCAAAGGCGTAACCAAGGAAGCCGATGCCGTGATCTGCAATTTCTCAGGCTCGCCCGATTCCATCCGGGTGGCCGCTGATCTTGTGTTTGGTGCGGTGAAGCCTTATCCATCCACGAAGATGCCCATCGACCTGAGTGCCGAGAAGAACCTCCCCGACGAGGCGCCTCCGGCTCTGCCCAAGAAGACAGCAAAGAAGGCGGCGAAAGACGCCAATCCATGGGGAGGAAAGTGCTAGGGGAAAGCGCCCTCCGCACACCGAATTCAATCCATCGTTCCGGGCGCCGGCGGCGAACATGAAATTCCGGGCTGGCGCTCGGAACAGCAATCGGACGCTGGAGCATGTCAGGTCTTGCCCCTGCGGGCGAAACACAAACCGGGTCCTGCCCCTGCGGGCGAGACACAAGCAACCCATGAGGGAAAGTAAGATGCCAAAATCCACTGCGTTCGACGTGCGCGATGTTTATACCATCCCGGGAACCAAGGTCACCGCCATCTACGAGCACAACAAAATGGCGGTCCACTTCCAGGGAATGTCCAAGACCCTGCAATTTCCGCAAACGGTGGCCCTGCAAGGAGCGCCCACGTGCTCGATTGGCATTTCCCCCTACGGGCTGTACAACCGCCTGAACGATGCGGGGCGGCTGATCATGCTCAACCAGACGGCGGTGCAGTTCGCGTCGGCGCCCTTCATCCGCGTCGACGATAAGTGCACCATGCTGACCCAGAAGCAGCCGGGAGCTCCCGAACTGCCCGACGACATTCCGGCGGTCAAGAACTATTACTATCCGTCCGTCCCCGAGAAAAACGTTTTCCTCACCATCGCCACGCCCTCGCTTGAGATTGCCTACAAACTGCGGAAGTTAACGGTAACCCGGAGGCTGATTTCTCCGTTGCTTTCCGGGGGAGACCAGACGTTGATGCCGTTGGGTGTGGAAGAGTTCGAGGTGGAAAACACCGCGGCCGAAGCCCGGGAGATCACGCTCGTCGTGCCCCGGCCGTCCCTCGTGAACCTCCAGGAGAAGGAGCTCAAACCGACCGATCAGGACAGCGTCTACGTCTGCTCGGCGGCAATCCGCGGCCAGAAGCACGAGGAGTTCGAGTCCGCGGGCGTCCGGGGCGTGATCATGGGCAGCACGGAAAGCCCCAACCGCATGGTGCTGGCGGTTCCCGAATTGCCTGGCGTTGCAGTAGACACCCAGCCTTACTTCTGCCTGAACCGGTACACGGGCGATCTGCTGTTGAACGCCGACGGAAGCTTCTTCGAGAAACGGCAACCCGTCCTCCGCAGCGACTACGGAGCGGCCATCAGCCTCACCTTTACGGTTGGACCGAAGGCCACCGTGAAGATTCCCGTGGCCGTGGCGCTGGACTTCCCGGAACAGGTCTACATCGACGGCAAGAAATTCCCCCGCAAATATCTCAAGAGCTTCACGGACGCCGCGGCGCGGGCGGTCGACTTGGCAAAGCTCGCCTTGGAAAGCTATCCGCAGTGGTGGGACCGGACGGTGACGATTCAGGAACGGATCTTCGATCGCATCCAGTCCAGCCCCTCCTACAAAGGCGACCGGGCCGGCGCCTTGCGCCTGACCCGGCTGATCCTGAACGAACTCCATTTCCCTCTTTCCAACGCCATCGTCTGGGTCGAGGACCAGAAGGGAAATGAGCGCGCCCGCTTCCTGGAGTGTTTTGACTACGCCTATATCGACCCATCCGACGTGGACTGGTATTCGATGGTGCTTTTGATGCTCTTCCCGCGCGTGGAGAAGGATCTTTGCCAGGGGTTCATCGATTCGATTCTGGCCGAGGATCCCACCCTGCGCTGGTACCACCATCACGCTTCGTCCGTCGAAGCGCGGCTGCATTTCCAGGAGCATCCGGAAGCATACGAAGGCATGTCCATGACGCAGATCCGAGATGCCTTCAAGACCAAGGGCAGCGTGGCCCACGACCTGGGCGCCATGCCCAAGGGCCATCCCCTGCGCAACGTGAGCGATTATGCCTGGTACAACAACAACTACTGGGTGGACCTGTTCCCCAAACTCATGATGCGCGTGCTGCGCAATGTGAAGTTCACCGGCGACATCGATTTCCTGAAGAAGAATTGGAAAACGCTCAAATTCGGCCTCGATGCGGCGCTGAAACTCGATTTCGACGGCGACGGCATCCCCGAAGGCTATCCCGACGAGGTGAAGAACACCTTCGACAACCTGGTCGTCTTCGGCGCCGACTCCTACGACGCTACGCAGTTCCTCGGCGGCTTGCAGGCCATGATCAAAATGGCTCGCATCCTCAAGGACAAAGCCGGCGAGGCGCACATCCAAAAGGTGTTCGATAAAGGCTGGAACAGCCTCGAGGAATTGTGGCGCGATCGAAAGAACAAGAAGGGCGAGAAACTCCAGTATTACCTCACCTGTTTCGACCCCAAGACCGGAAACTCCAACACCGACGTCTGGACCAATCAGCTCGATGCCCTGTGGTACCTGATCTCCATTGGCGAAGAGCCGTTGATCCCGGAGGACCGCGCCAAAAAGATCCTCAAGACAATCTACCGCAACAACCTCTCCTTCATGGGCTGGGCCATGTGCAAGACCGAAGACGGCAAACCCGTCGAGTCCGATCAGGGAAAAGACGTCTATACCACGTCCAATTACGTCTTCGCCCAGTTGCTGGATTATTACGGCATGGTCAGGGAGAGCAAGGAAGTTTACAAGCACATGGACCGGGTCGTCTTCGATTACGCCAATTCCATGATCACTCCGGACAATCTCCGCGCGGAGCAGGAAACGGAAATGGGAGAGACGGCTCCCGGCCCGCACTACATCGTCGCCGCCTATCCCCGGCCGGGAGCGGTCTGGACGCATCTGGTGATGGACTACATCAAGGGCCTGCAGAAGACGAAGAAATCCAAGGGCATCGAGTCCGAGGACCTGATACCGTTCTTCCCCGCTCTGCTCAAGGGCCCGGGCAACGGCAAGTGAAGGTCAACCACCGGTTGCACAGCAAGTAACACGGATAACAGCCCGCCGTGCAAGCCGGGTTTTGAAAGGGCACGGCCGGGGCGCCCTCTGGGTTGCGCCGCGGCGAGCTGAATAACTTGGCGAGGCAAGGTTTTGTAACAAGGGCACGGCTTTATTGAGAACTGCATAAGTAATGTCCAGGCAGCCGCGCCGTAGGCGCAGCGTTTGTTAGCCCCGCGCTTTAGCGTGGGGAAAGCGATTCCCACAAACGCACACCGGAGTCCCGTGGGGACGGCGCAAGGACTAACCTAACCCGCAACGAAGGAATCATTTGACATGCCCAGGAAGTACGACATCACGTTCGTCGGCCACATGTGCTACGACGAGATCATCCCCTTCGGAGGGAAACCCCACGTCGCCCCGGGAAGCGCCGTGTTGTGCGGCGCCATAGTCGCCGCCCGCATCGGAAAGAAGGTCGCCGCAGTGGTGAAGATGGCGAAAAAGGACGAAGAGATCCTCCAGCCGATGAAGGATGCCGGCGTCGACACGTACCTGATCCCGAGCGCGGAGACGACCTATTCGAGGGTCTTGCACGAGTCCGAGAATGTCGACGAACGCAAACTCACGCTCGTCAAATCCGCCGGCCTGATCTCCATCAACGATGTTCCGGAGTTGGACTCGACGTGCGTTCACCTGGCCGGGATCTCCGACACCGAATTCGACATGCCGCTGATGAAGGGCTTGAAATCCAGGGGCTACAGCCTGTCGGCCGACATGCAGGATTTCGTCCGCCACGTCACCCCGGTAACCCATGACATCGAGTACAGCGACGTCGCCGACAAAAAAGAAATCTCGGCCATGATGTCGAAGCTCAAGCTGGACGTCGTCGAAGCCCGGATTCTGACCGGCACGGAAGATCTTGAGAAAGCCGCCATCATGGTCGAGTCGTGGGGTTGCCCCGAAACGCTGATCACGCATTCCCAGGGCGTCCTCGCCCGGGTCAATGGAGTGACGTACTACGAGAAGTTCTCCAACTCGAACGTCTCCGGCCGGACCGGCCGCGGCGACACCACCTTTGCGGCGTATTTGTCCTGGCGCCTGAATCACGATGCCCGCGAGTCCCTGAAGTTCGCCGCCGCTTTGGTTTCGATCAAGATGGAGACTCCCGGCCCCTTCAAGGGAACGCTGGAGGATGTGGAGAAGCGATTGAAGGAGAAGCATTCTTCGTAGGCGCGCCTGAAGCACAGCCAAAGTTCCTCCAGCAGAGGCTTTGGGGGCTTGCGCTCAAGCAAAGAACCGGCCAATCAGAGAATCCGATTCAGATGCCTTAAGCTGATGAAAACAAATGACAGGGCGCGAATTCCATAGCCGAGAAACTGAGCGGTTGACGCGTAAGACAGAGAGTCGCGAGCAGCCAATCGCAAGAAGCTAACAGCTAAAAGCTAAGAGCTAACGGCTAATCGTTGAGAGCTGACAACTGTTAACTGACAACTGACAACCGGTCGCTAAATGTATTCCTTGAACAGCTCGGGCGAGGGGTTGGAAATGACGCCCTTGCCGACCAGCATTCCGTCTTCGGCGGCGGTCTTCGATCCGGCGTTGACGGCCGCCTGAACGCTGGCGACGTCTCCGGCCATGAGGACGAAGCCCTTGCCGCCGAGGGCCATGGCGAGGTGGACGCGCAGCAGGGTCACATTGGCCGATTTGACGGCCGCGTCGGCCACCTCGATGATGCTGGCCGCCGAGAAGGTCTCGACGACTCCGATGGACTTCAACTGAGCGGGATCGACCTCGACGGTCTGCGAGACGGCTTGGAGCACCGAGGGATGGACCCGGGCGATCTGGCGGCGCTCGATGAGAGAGGCCGCGGAGGCCGCTGCGCCGGCTTCGAGCGCGGCCTGCACGCTGGTCACGTCGCCGGCCACGACGATCAGAAATTTCCCCGAGCAGATCGAGCGCGCCAGGAGCAGCTTGACCGAGCCCGCCTTCAGCATCCGGTCCTCGACCACGTATCCGGTCGCCACGCTCGATAGTTCAATCAGTCCAATCGAATTGATTTCAGTCGCCACGTCAAAACCCCTGAAGAGATTCTTCGTTGCTCCTACCAGGTTAGGAATCACCCTCGTGTCTTACGCCGTCTTACGCCTCAATCACCACCGCATCGGCCTCGACGGTCACGCGGCCGTCGATGCTGGCGTGAATGCGCGCGCCCAGCTTGCCTGGTTCCGGCGCGGCGACGAGGTCGCCCAAACGCACGCGGTCGCCGGTCTTCACCATTGCTGCGGCTGGCGCGCCCGCATGCTGCTTGAGCGGCAGCGTCACCCGGCGCAGCGCGAAGGCGTGCTCGCGGAGCGGCCCTTCGTTGCGGAACTCGCCCAAGCCGAGCTTGGCCATCAGACGGCGCGTGGGCACGCGGCGGAACTCGCCCATGGGATGCGGCTCGACGGAATCGGGCGTGCCTTTCCAGGTGAGGCCGCGCTCGCGCGCCACCGGCTTCGACTGCACGCAGACGTTCTTGGGGTCGAGGTCCTCGGGGCAGGCGAACATGGTGCACAGGTTGCACTCGCAGCAGTAGAGCGTGCCGGCAACCATCGCGTCGGCGCTCTCGGCGAAGCCGAGCGAGCGCATGGCGAGATGCGGCTCGATGGGATGGCCGAGCAGATAGCGCGGGCAGAACTCGGTGCAGAAGCGGCACTGGTCGCAGGCCGAGCGGCCGATGCGGGCCACGTGGACCCAGGGCGCGTTGTGGCGCTGGATGAGCGCGTGGTCGGCGGGCAACACGACGATGCCGCCCGTAGTCTTGGTGACGGGAACGCTGAGGTCCGCCGCGGGGCGGGCCATCATGACGCCGCCGAGGAGGATGCCGATGTCGGCGACGGTTGCGCCGCCGGCCGCTTCGATGACTTCGCCGATGGCGGTGCCCACGGGAACGCGGAGGGTGACGGGCTCGGCGACGGCGCCGGCGACGGTCAGGTATTTGTGCGTGACCGGCTGGTCGAGGCCGATGTTCATCAAGGTCTCGACGTTGGCGACGGCGGCGTCCACGTCCTTAGGCAGGCCGCCGGGCGGAATGACGCGGCCGGTGACCATGTGCACCAGGATGAACTCGTCGCCAGCGGGGTAGACATCGGGCAGCGGGACGACGCGAATGCCGGCCGGGACCGCGGCCTCGAGATCGGCGATGATGTCGTGGTACTTCTCCTTGACGCCGACAACGCCCTCGCGTGCGCCCACGAGTTGCATGGCGATGGTCATGCCGCGCAGGAAGGGCTCGGCGTAGTGGTGGAGCAGCTCTTTGTCCTTGTGGAGCAGGGGTTCGCACTCGGCGGCATTGGCGATCAGGAGGGGGACTTGGGCGCGGAACTTGACCGCGGTGGGGAAGCCGCCGCCACCGGCGCCGACGATGCCCAGCTCGTCGATGCGTTCGAGGGAGAGGGATGCCGAACCTGACGCGAAACTGCTCGTGTTTGGCGTCATAATATTGGTTATACCTCAGATTACGCCAAAATATTCCAATTGACTCTGCCGGATAATATATAGTATCCTTCAGAAACAATCAAGAACATTCATCCATGAAGGTCCTGATCCCAAATATCGGAAGCACCTCCTTCAAGTACCGGCTGCTCGAGGTTTCGGAGACTGCCGCCCCAGGGGCCTCCCTGCCGGCCGGGAAGGTGCTGGCGCATGGGCGGGTGGAGCGCATCGGTCAGCCGGGAGGCGAGTGCGCCGATTATCCGGCTGCCATCCGCAAGTGCATCGCCGAGATCGCCGGGCCGGGCAAGGCGCTCGGCAGCCTCGCCGAGATCGGCGCGGTAGGTTTCAAGGCGGTGCATACGGGTCCGCTGAATTCGCCGCAAATTATCGACGACGAATTCCTCAAAGTGATGGAGGAGTTCTCGTTCCTCGCGCCCGCGCACAATCCCCCGTACATCGCGGCGATGAAGGCCTTCCGGCAGGAGCTGCCCGGCGTGCCGCTGGTCGCGGTGATGGAGCCGTTCCCGTACCGGTTCATGGACGAGGCGTCGACAACCTACGCCGTGCCCTACACGTGGCGCACGGAGCACGGCATCCGCCGCTACGGATTCCACGGCGCCAGCCACCGCTCGGCGAGCGAGCGGACGCAGGCTCTCCTCGGCCGCAAGGACCTGCGGCACATCTCCTGCCACCTGGGCGGCAGCTCGAGCGTGGCGGCGTTCCTCAAGGGCGTGGCCATCGACGTGAGCATGGGCGCGTCGCCGCAGTCGGGCCTGCCGCAGAACAACCGGGTAGGCGACATCGACGTGTTCGCCGTGCTGCACATGATGAAGAAGCTGGGGCTCACTGCCGACGAGATGGCCGCGCTGCTCGGCAGCGAGTCGGGGCTGGCGGGGATCAGCGGCACCAGCGGCGATTTGCGCGATTTGGACGAGGCGGCGGCGAAGGGCGACAAGCGGGCCCGGCTTGCACTCGACGTCTTTGTGCGCGCCATCCGGCATTATGTAGGCGCGTTTCTGTTAGAGCTGGGCGGCGCGGACGCAATCTCATTCTCCGGCGGGATCGGCGAAAACAGCGCGGAGATTCGCGCGGAAGTGCTCAAGGGGCTCGGGCCCTTCGGCATCGCGCTCGACGAAGAAGCCAATAAGACGATCAAGGGCGAAGGCGAGATCTCGACCGCGCGCTCCGCAGTGAAGGTCCTGGTCATTCCTGCGGACGAAGAGTCGATTGTGGCGAGGGAGACGGTGGCAGTGGTGCGGAAAAGCAAGGGACTGGGGACTTGCGACTAGGGAAGAGGCATCAGAGAACAGTTATGGCAAGCGCAGTGAATCCGGGATCGATCGACAGGGCGACGGTGGAGCGTATCGTTCGCCAGGTGGCGCTCGAGTATCTGGGCCGCGGCGGCAAGAACAAAGCGCCGGAGCTCGTGGTGCAGACCTCCTCGCGGCACATGCACGTTTGCCGCGAAGACATGGACGTGCTGTTCGGCCCG
>JBEKUS010000089.1:0-16262 GCA_049514795.1 Occallatibacter sp. | reverse complement strand
ATTTTGGGGTCGAGGGCAAGCTTGCCCTCGACCCCAAGACAAAAACCAGAACTTTCCTGAGAAGGAAAAAGTGTCAGGGATGTGCCCGGTCTGAAATGTCAGCTATCTGCCCGGCCGTACAAGGGCTTGACGAGCCATCCTCCCAATTGAAGCCGGGCGGAGGGAGATTCATGCGGCGACGGCCAAAGATGGGCCTTGCCCCTTGCAGCTCAGTCCCGGATGACGAAGAGCTGAGTACCGCTCGCGGTTTGCACCAGGGCGTAGACCCGGTGCTGTTTGGGATCTACGGCCAGCCGGAACGCGCTGTTACCCGCGCCGAGCGCGATCGTCTCAATCGGCGCGCCAGTTTTCTCGTTGAGCACCTCGATCGTGTTGCCCGAGCTATTGGCCGCGTAGAGACGGCCGAGCGCGGGATTGACGGCGAGGGCGCCGGCGTTGGCAGTGAAGGGGAGGCTGATCGAGCGCACGACGGGCTCTGGACCGGGGCCGTCGGTGACAATCTGCAACTGCGAGCCGCTGCCGGACGGAACGGCGAAGAGCAGGCTATTGACCGGGTCCACGGCGCCCACGCTGCCGAAGGGCTTGAGAGTCTGCGCGAAATTACTCTGCGGGTCGATGCTGAGCGACATGGGCGGGCCGTTGGTTGTGGCTCCAAAGTAGGCTTTCCCGGTGGCCGGATTGATGATCGGGCTGCCCCAGTAGACGCCGCCGCTGCGGATGGGGCCGGCTTCGACCTGATAAGTGCGGCCGTTGACCGCGAAGGTGGGGTCGCTGCCGGCTCCGCATTGAGCGCCTACCCAGGCGCGTGCGTGCTGCAAGTCGTATCCCGTGCCAACCGGGCAGCCCGCAAGCGGCACCTTGCGGATGAGCTCGATGGTGACTCCGTCGTAGACCAGCACGGAGCCTTCGTAGACGCCGGCGGCCCAGACGTTGCCGGTTTCCGGATCGACGCTGGCACAACTGCCCGGGCCCAGGACGGTGATCGCATAGGTGACGCCGCTGACCTCCGCTACCTGCTGGTTGGCGGAGGCGCCGCCGCTCACGTAGATCCGGTTCAGAGCCGGATTGACGGCCACACACTGAGCCGCGCTTGCCGGCACCGCAACTTGTTTGAGGATCCTTGCTTGAGCCATCGCCGCCTGTGTCCCTGCCGCGATTGCGAGTGCTCCCATCCAACCGGCTACACGTAGCCTGCTCATCCTGGGTCCTCCGTTCTCCTCGGCGATTTCAATGGGCAAGAGCATAGCACCGTTTCGGGATGCCTGGCCCGGACCCCTGGTGCCCCGCATCGGTTCGAACCTCGACTCTCCATTTGCTCCGCCCGCCGTCAAAATCCTTGCCGGGGTGGGGACTGGACCGGGAGCCGGGAGGGCCCATTGCGGCTCGCTCGATTGCGCCCCCGCCAGATACAATAGGGGCTTACGCCAGGGTTGAGGGAGAGACGCCGCAGGGCGGATGGGCGAATTCTCTGGAGAGTTGGAACACGTGCAAGTGAGAGGCTTGATTGGCCGCGGATTGCGGTTTGAATGGGTCGCGGGAGCGGGCGCTGCGTTGGCGTTGGCCGTGATGCCGCTGGCTGCGGCAGGGCAACAGATCGCGACGCATACTACCCTGGCCGTGGCAACCAGCAACCAGGGCGGCCGCACGCATGCAACCGCTTCGATCACCGTGACAGGGGCCGACAACGAGCCCGCGAGCGGCGTCGTAATCCTCGAAGACGGTAGCCGCCAACTGGCGGCGGCGGTGTTGAACGCCGACGGGCAGGCGACGCCCGAAGTTTCGCTGGCGGGCGGCGATCATGCTCTTCGCGCCGTGTATGCCGGCGACGCGCTGCACCTCAGTTCGGTCTCCGCGACGAACAATACATCGGGCCAAACGAATTCGACTCCGAATTTCTCACTCTCGCTTGCGGCGGTTTCGCCCTCGTCTCTGCCCCTTACGCTGACGGCGGGCCAGTCGGGCACCATCGCCGTGACCGTTGTGCCCGACGATAACGCCGCCCTCACCTCTCCCATGTTTGTCACGCTCTCCTGTTCGGGACTTCCCAGCGAGTCCTCGTGCACCTTCACGCCGGGCTCGGTGGAGATCACTTCCACCACCCCGACAAGTTGTGCTTCGGGCTCGCCTGCATCGGCTTGCCCGCCGGTCAGCTCGATGCTGATTCAGACACAGGAGCAAGTGACGAAACAAATTGTGCGGCCGGGTAATCCCCGGCGCGGAGTCAACGCAGTCGCCTGGGCTGTTTTGCTGCCCGGCATCTTCGGGCTCGGCGGAGTGGCGTGGGGCGCGCGCCGCCGCCGTTGGCTGCAGCGGGTGGCGTTGATGGCTTTGGTGGGTCTGATGACCACTCTGGGCATGACCGCGTGCAATCCGCTCTACTACTACTACAATCACGGGCCATCGCATCCCTACGCGACGCCTTCCGGAACTTACACCGTCACGGTCACCGGGCAGACAACCAACGGCGTTACGGCAATCACCAATTCCACCACCTTCGTGCTGACGGTGACCGGCGGCTCCTAGTCCGGCCGCATCACGACCTTGATCGCCTCGCCGGACTCCAGCAGCGCCATCGCTTTGTTGAACTCGCTCAGCTTGAGGCGGTGCGTGATCACCGGCTCCAGGTTCAGCCTCCCGGTGGCGAGCAGGGCCTCCATCTGAAACCACGTCTCGAACATCTTGCGGCCGTTGATGCCCTGCACCGTGGCGCCCTTGAAGATGATGTCGCGCGCGAAGTCGAGCTCGAAGGGGCGCGACGGGATTCCGAGCAGCGAGGCGCGGCCGCCGGTGCGCAAGAGAGCGAACCCGAGGCGCACGGCTTCGGGGTGGCCGGACATCTCGAGCAGAACATCCACGCCGGTGCCGCCGGTGGCCTCGAGAATCCGCTTCTCAACGGGTTCGGTCGTGGGATCGAGCGCCAACTCCGCGCCCATCTCGAGCGCCACCTTCCGGCGGTGCGGGTTCACGTCGGTGGCGAAGACGCGCGCCGCGCCGCAGGTCTTGGCGACAGCAATCGAGAACAGCCCGATCGCGCCGCAGCCGGTGACGGCAACGGTCCGCGCGGCGATCGGCCCGGCCAGCACGGTATGGACCGCATTGCCCAGCGGATCGAGCAGAGAAGCGTAGTCGTGCGGGATCGAGGGCGATAGCTTCCAGATGTTCGATTCGGGAATGACGGCGTAGCCGGCGAAGGCGCCGTCGGCGTCCACGCCCAGAATGCGAACGTGCTGGCACACGTGCGCCAGGCCGGTGCGGCATTGCAGGCACTTGCCGCAAGCCACGTGCATTTCGGCGCTCACCAGGTCGCCCTCGCGGACTGTGGAAACACCCTTGCCCAGCGCGGCCACCACCCCAGCAAACTCGTGCCCCGGGATCAGCGGAGGATGAATGCGCCCCTTGGCCCACGGATCCCAGTTGTAGATGTGCAGATCGGTGCCGCAGACGCTTGCGGTCTGGACGCGCACCAGCACTTCGCCGGGACCGGGAGCGGGAACCGAAACCTCGCGCAGTTCAATACCGGGTGCGGCCTTGACCTTCACGACGGCCTGCATCGAAGCGGGCATGGGCGACCTCCCTGCGATTGCGACCAGACAAGTCTATCAACAGCGTCAAGGTGGTAGAACGATGTAGGGAGTTGAAAACATGGTGAATGGGTGGGTCGCGTCGCGACGGAGAATCGATGTCTTTGCGGCATTTGCGTTGGCGGCGATCTTTGCGGCGGGGGTTGCGGCAGAAGGGCAAACGGCGGACCAGGCGTGGCTGGGGCGCGGCTACGCTCATGGCATGCGGCCGGTTCCGATGCATGTCGAAGTGTTGGGTCACGATCCACCGGAAAACACTGCGGCAAAGGAGATTGTCAATGGAGTCGAACGCCTTTGGGTATCGTCGCCCGTCATCGGCAAAAGCGGAGAAGCGATCGTTGTTGGCACGGCGCAGCAGATTCATACCGCCTATCCCGCGTTGAAATTGCCGAGCGATCTCGCTCCCGATGAGTTTTGGATTGCCGAGCCGGAAGCGGCAGGAAAGCGGCTTGTCGTAGTAGCTGGCGGCAGCGAGCGCGGCGTGCTCTACGGAGCGTTTGCTTTCGTGCGCCAACTCGCAACCTCCGGGTGGAGGCCGAAGACAACCCTCCGCGAGCAGCCTGCAATGGCGATCCGGTGGGTGGACGAGTGGGACAATCTGGACGGCGGCATCACCCGCGGCTATGGCGGCTGGTCGTTCCTCTTTGAGAATGGCAAGGTTCTCGACGACCTGAGCGGGGCGAGGGAATACGCACGCCTGCTCGCCTCGGTCGGCATCAACGGCTGCAACGTGAACAACGTGAACGACGCCGCTCCGTTCCTCATGCCCGACATGATCAAGGGACTCGCGCGGATCGCGGACTCAATGCGCCCGTGGGGCGTCCGCCTGGCAATAAGCGTGGATATTGCCAGCCCGCAAAAGATCGGCGGCTTGAAGACCTTCGATCCGCTCGACCCAGACGTAAAGGCATGGTGGGTGGCGAAGGCCGATGAGATCTACCGGCAGATTCCCGACTTCGCTGGCTTCACGGTAAAAGCCGACTCGGAGGGCCAGCCCGGCCCGGCTAGCTACGGACGCAGCCCGGCCGACGCCGCTAACGTGCTTGCCAACGCGCTCCGGCCGCACGGCGGCGTGGTGCTCTATCGCGCATTCGTTTACAACAACCACCTGGACTCGAACGACATGAAGGCCGACCGCGCGCGCGCCGCATACGACATTTTTCATCCGCTCGACGGCAAGTTCGCGTCTAACGTGATCGTGCAGATCAAGTACGGCCCCATCGACTTCCAGGCGGAGGAGCCGGTTTCGCCGCTCTTCGCCGGACTGCGGAAGACGAACGAGGCCGTGGAGCTGCAAATCACCCAGGAGTATCTCGGCCAGCAGCGGCATCTCGTCTATCTCGCGCCGCTCTGGAAGGAAAAGCTTGACTTCGATCTGCGCGCGGACAACCGTTCGACGCCGGTGAAAGAGATCGTCGAGGGCAAGAGATTCCACCGGCCGCTCGGCGGCATGGTGGGCGTCTCTTGCGTCGGGCGCGACTGGCTGGGTGCGCCGCTGGCAATGGCGAACCTCTACGCTTTCGGCCGCCTGGCGTGGGATCCGAACCTCTCCGCGGAGAAGATCGCCGCGGAGTGGACGCGGCAGACAATCGGCACAGATCCCGCCGTGGTTGCGACGGTGGACAAGATGCTGATGGAGTCGTGGCCGGCGTACGTGCACTACACGGGATTCCTGGGTACGCAGACGCTTACCGACATCACGGGCAGCCACTACGGGCCGAACATCGAGGCGAGCGAAGGGAACGGGTGGGGCCAGTGGCACCACGACGACGCCCAGGGTATCGGCATGGACCGCAGCGTCGCGACGGGCACCGGTTTTGCAGGCCAGTACCCGCCCGCGGTCGCGAAAATGTACGAGTCAGCCGCCACTACGCCGGACGATCTCGTGCTGTTCTTCCACCACTTGCCGTGGACCTGGAAGCTGCACTCGGGCAAGACCGTCATCCAGCACGTCTACGACAGCCATTACCAGGGTGCGGCCGAAGCGGCGGAACTCGGCGAAGAGTGGGCGACGCTGAAGGACAAGATCGATCCGCAACTCTACGAGGATGAACGGGCGCGGCTCGAATACCAGGCCGGTCACGCCATCGTGTGGCGCGACGCGATCGTTCAATACTTCCTCAAGGAGAGCGGCATTCCCGATGCGCATGGCCGCGCGGGACACTTTCCGGGCCGCATGGAGGCCGAGGACGCGCGCCTCACCGGGTACGGCGTCGTCGACGTTAAGCCGTGGGAGGACGCGTCGGGCGGAAAGGCTGTTTCGTGTCCGGGCACTTCCCCCCAGCAGCCTCAGGCCGGTTCTCCGACCGCGCCGGCACAGAGCCAGCTCGCGCCTCCATCCGCTGCGGCGCAGTCCGCTTGCACGGCCGAGTGGACGTATAACGGTACCGCCGGCGGTTTTGACATCGCCGTCCAGTACTTCGATCTGCGGGGTGGCGTGGCGCACTTCACGCTCGGGATCAATGGAACCGGGATCGTCTCGTGGGCCGCGAATGACGAGCTCCCCTCGCGGGGGCTTCACGGAGATAACTCGACGCGGTTCACCCTGCGCGGCGTGAAGTTAAAGCCCGGCGATGTTCTGCGCGTGGAAGGCGCGCCCGATGGCAGCGACCCGGCGGCGCTCGACTACATCGAGATCGAGCCGGCGGCAGCGAATGCCGCAACTTCTGCGGCGCATTCCGCTGCGCCGCACAAGCAGCCATAGGCGGTTATGCGCGCTAGTTTGCGCGCGTCGCAATCAACTGGCCTGTCCAGGGGCCATTGTTGCGCGTAATCCCACCGATCACCCTGCCGTTCTCGGCCAGCGCCAGCCGGTACCGGTCGAGGCCGATGATGTTGTGCGGATCGTCCTTCCGATAGCCTTCGAGAACGAAGAACCCGTCGCCCCTTATCTCGCCGTGCACATACTCGGTGGCCGTCAGACCCTCGCTGCCGGCGTATTGGGCCGAAGCATTCGAGCCGACTTTGCGCAGCGTCCACACGATCTGGCCCTGAATGGAGCCCTCGCCCACCGCCGCGCAGGTCGTGCAGCCGGGCCCCGCGCTCAGCGTGATCTCGGCTGTGTACACAAAGCCGGAGGGACTGGTCCAGATTCCGCTCCACTCCCCGGCGATGCCGCCCGCTTGCGCGCGGCAGACCAGGACGCCGAACACCAGGAGCCCGAAAAGAAGCAGCCGTTTCCTCATCGCTCACCTCCCCGGACGGCGCGGCGCGGATTCCGCCGGGCTTCGCCGGACGCCGCCATTGTACGCGAGGATTCTCTACTCGTGGCCGGCGGATGCGATCCAACGCGGGTCCAGGGGCTGCGTATTCATCGGCGCGCCCAAAGGACGAGCCTATAATCCTCAATCAAGTCCACAACCAATCCTGGAGCGAGGGGTGCAATCATGGCGAACGTTCTAGTGCCAACTCCGCGTGGCCAAATGCCCGCATGGCTCGCGGTTCCGCCCAACCAGGAACCCGTTCCCGGCATTGTCGTCATTCACGACGTCTTTGGCATGAGCCAGGACCATCGCAACCAGGCCAACTGGCTCGCCGAGGCCGGCTTCCTCGCTCTCGCCGTCAACCTCTACTATCGGGGCGGCGTGCTTCTCTGCCTGCGCTCGGTGATTCGCGACTTGATGGCGCGCACCGGCCCAGCCTTCGACGACGTCGAAGCCGCACGAAGCTGGCTGGCCGCACAGCCGAATTGCACCGGGAAGATCGGCGTGATCGGCTTCTGCATGGGCGGCGGCTTCGTCCTGCTACTCGTCTCCGGCCACGGTTTTTCCGCGGCCAGCGTCAACTACGGCGGCAAGTTGCCGCCCGACTTCGACAGTTTCCTGCAAACGGCCTGCCCCGTGGTGGGAAGCTACGGAGGCTTGGCCAAGTGGGAACAAGGCGTCGCCGACCAGCTCCGACAGGCCCTTGATCGCGCGCTGGTGCCGAACGATGTGAAGGAGTACCCCGATGCCGGTCACGCCTTCATGAATCAGCACGGAACATTTCTCCTCAAGCTCCTGCGTTACAAGGCCATTGGCTTCAACGAAGCCGCAACGCAGGACGCACGCCGCCGGATTATCGGCTTCTTTCATACGCATCTGGAAGGATGAGAACATCTCTCGGCGTTCTCGTCGCCGTCCCGTCAAAACTACGGACAGACTCTTGGCCGGCGCGGTCACCCCTGGCCCGTCATTCCGCCGCCGTTTGCCTGGCCGCGGTCTGTGCTGCCTGGAACTGCTGGATTTCTCCAATCAGTTCCAGCACCTGCTGGCGCTTGCGGTCGCTGAGATCGAGGAAGCGGATGCCGACGGTGTTGCGATCGTGGATGGCCTGAACCACGCCGGCCAGGCGGAACGGAACGCCTTTGACCCGGAAGAAGACCTCGATCGGCTGCCCGCCCCTGCCTTGTTCCAAATCCATCGTCGGCTCCGCCGAAGAGTTCAACGGAGATCGGCGTCCGCCATTCCACTCCCCGGGCTGGGCAGGCGCAGCCTCTCAGGCTTCGCGGCCCATCAGGCGATCGTAGCGATAGACGTCGCTCGTGGTGCCCAGCGACTCGTTGTACAGGCTCTCCGCGCCGATGAGCTGCTTAAGCTCCTCGCTGAACGCGTGAATCACCTGCAACTGCGTGGCCGACGCCGGAAGCTCGTGTTGAGTACTCTTAATGAACTTCTGGTAGCCGCGGTCCAGCAGCCGCGCTACTTCACCCTTCACCACCACGCCAGGAGCAACGGCGCAGAAAGCAGCCACGTCTTCCGGGTTCTTCGCATCCGGCGCCGGCACCAGCACCGCCCCTGCACTGTTCTTGCTCACCAGCATGCCTCCCGCGAGGCCGCCGAACTCGGCCACGTCGAAGCCGCGCGCGCGCAGCAGTTCCAGCGTCTGGTCGAAGTTCGGATGGCGGGATCTTCGTTTCATGAGGGCATTCCAGTCTAGAGAACTCCCGAAGGCAAGCAGTGCTTCCCGTACGTCCAATCTCGCACACCGGGTTCGCGCGCCGCAAACCCTCTCGACAACCGGCGCTGCGCGGCATAGAGCGCTCGTGCGTGATTGCAGCCGGATGAAAACTGCGACCGGCATCCGATCAGAAGGCGAGAAACTTCTTTACATGGGCCGGGTCCACCCGGCATAATCTCTGAGCCTTCGAGAGATTTCGCCACTTCCTTTTCTCCGTCGCAAGAAGTCTCCAGGCAAACCAAGGAGGTTCCCCTTAATGAAGAACGTCAGCAGTGTGCTGCTCGGATTGTCTCTCGCGGTCGTAGGAAGTTCGTTCGCCGCGGCACAAGAAATGCAAGGCCCGCCAAAGGTTCTGCAAATCACACGGGAATTCATCAAGCCGGGTAAGGCCGGTGCACTCCACGACAAGTCGGAGAGCAGATTCGTGGCGGCGATGGCCGCTGCCAAGTGGCCCACCCACTACTTTGCGCTGAACTCGCTTTCGGGCAAGTCGCGCGCCCTGTATTTCGTCGGTTATCCCTCGTTTGCTGCGTGGGAGAAGGACAACGAGGCCACAATGAAGAACCCGGCGCTTTCCGCCGAGCTGGAGAAGGCCAGCGTAGCCGACGGCGAACTGCTCGACGGACTCGAACAGTTTGTGTTCACCTACGACGAGGACTTGAGCTACCGGCCCAGCGCAACTCTGGCTCATGCCCGTTACTTTGAGGTTGCTTCGATTCACGTCAAGCCCGGCCACATCAAGGAGTTCCGCGAACTCTCCAAACTGTACATTGATACGGCCAAGAAAGCCGGAACGAGCGGGCACTGGGCTACCTACGAGGTCGCATACGGCGCGGACAACCTCTTCTTGATCCTTAGCGATGACAAGTCAATGGCCGATATCGACACCGGCTATGCGGAAGAAAAGCAGTTCCTCGATGCCCTCGGCGAGGATGGCCTGAAGAGAATGCGCGAACTCGAACGGGAAAGCGTCCAGGACTCCGATTCGCAGCTGTTCGAGATCAACCCGAAGCAGAGCTACCCGCCCGACGCGTGGGTCAAGGACGATCCCGACTTTTGGAAGCCGAAGCCGGAAGCGCCGGCCGCCAAGCCGGCTACTGCAGCCAAGAAGGCCGCGCAGTAGCTTCACCCCCCAACCCAATCTCCCGGCTGGGCGGCGATGCGACACGCAAAGCCGCCCGCTGCATTTCGCCATGGAAGCTGCGGATAGGCCTGCGAGAGCGGCGCTCTGCCGACGCGCAGTTCATTGCGCAGTCGCGACACGCGCCGCAAACTGAACAATGTGACTCCCGACCCTCCCATCCTCGCCGGCAGCTATGTTCGTCTTGAGCCGCTTGAGCTGCGCCACATCGACGGGCTGGTGGCGGCCGCGGCGGCCGACCCCACGTTGTACCAATGGAGTTCTGTTCCTCAGGGACGGGATGCGGTCGCCCGCCATATCGAGATTGCGCTCGTCGGTCGCGCGGCGGGGACCGCGTTGCCGTTTGCGACGGTTCGCGTCGCCGATGGCGCTGTGATCGGATCCACGCGCCTCTTCGATGTCGAGCGATGGGCCTGGCCCGAAGGCCATCCGCGCGACGGGCGCGACCTTCCCGACGTGTGCGAGATCGGCTATACGTGGCTGACGCGAGCGGCCATTCGCACCGCCGCAAATACCGAGGCCAAGCTCCTCATGCTCACCCACGCCTTCGAGGCCTGGCAGGTGTTGCGTGTCTGCCTTCACACCGACGCACGAAACGAGCGCTCGCGCGCCGCGATTGAGCGGATCGGCGGGAGATTCGAGGGGATTCTTCGCGCGCATCGCATGGCCGCGGACTTTATTGCGCGCGATTCGGCGCGCTACTCGATCGTCGCGAAAGAATGGCCTGAGGTGAAACGCATGCTGGCCGCGCGGCTGCGGCCCGAGTGAGCGGCGGCGGCGCAGCTCCTGGATTCGCCGGAGATCATCGCGCGGTGCGCTTCGAGCCAAACACGCGCTTCAACCAGCCGGGCTCCCGCTCGCAGTAGGGCGGCCTCGGCCGCCTCGCGTTGGCGTGGTAGTGCCGGCATTCCGCGCACCGTCCGTGGCGGGGGCAATCCCGCTTGGTGCAGGTGCAGACGTCCGGGGGAACCGCGTAGACGTGCAACCCCTGTCCCGCGCTCATCAGGATGCCTCGACGGCCTGCTTGCCGTTTTCGTCCATCTTGCCGAAAATCATCTTGCCGCTGGCGGTCTGCAGCACGCTGGTTACGGAGATGGCGACGGCTCGCCCGATCAGCTTGCGCGCGTGATCCACCACCACCATGGTGCCGTCATCCAGGTAACCGACGCCCTGGTTGTACTCCTTGCCCTCTTTCAGGATCATCACGCTCATGCGCTCGCCGGGCAGCACCACCGGCTTGAGGGCGTTGGCCAGATCGTTGATGTTCAGCACTTCCACGTGGTGCAGGTGGGCCACCTTGTTCAGGTTGAAATCGTTGGTGACCACCTTGGCTTCCCATTTCTTGGCCAGTTCCAGCAGCTTCAGATCCACCTCGCGGATGGAAGGGAAGTCGTCGGGGACGATGTGCACCTGAACCTTGTCGTTGGACTGCATCCGCTGCAGCATGTCCAACCCGCGGCGCCCGCGCTGGCGCTTGGACCCGTCGGTCGAATCGGCGACGATCTGCAGCTCGCGCAGCACGAATTCCGGCACCACCAGCGTGCCATCGATAAAGCCGGCCTCTGCGATGTCGGCGATGCGCCCGTCGATGATCACGCTCGTATCCAGCACCTTGGCGTTCCGGCGGAGCGGCTTGTCGCTGGCGAACACGGTGCCCAGGGCCGCGGGGTTCAGCAGGTCGCCTTTGCTGGCGCCCACCAGCAGGCCGACATAGGTCATGAGCAGGAGCACGAAGATCTGCAGCGCGGCGGAGTTCGCGCCGGAGAGCGGCGCTGAGCGCAGCACCAGGCAAAACAGCGCCGCGCCGAAGATGCCGAGCACGCTGCCCACCACGGCCCCGATCAGGCGCCGCAGCGTCAACGCGCGAACGCGCAACTCGAAAACGATGACCGCGCCCGCCGCCGCTGCGCCGGCAATCGCGCCCTCCCAGCCAGCCTGCAAGCCAAAGGGGCGCAGGAAGTAACAAACCGCGGCAAGCAAGATTACAAATAAAAGACGCAGAATGACCAGATCCATACGAACCAACTTTCACTGGCGGCAAATGGTCACCGCCAGCCTGAATCATGATGGCGAGTATGCCCACTGGCGCGCGCCATCGTCAAGAGGAAACGAGGAGGGCAGGGAACAGGGATTATGGAATAGGGGACGGACAACCTCGGGTCGAGAGCGGCAGGCCGCTGCAGACTCGCTTTCTCCGATTGGGCTGCTTTTGCGTGGCAAGTCCAAAGCGTCTCGGTGCGGAGGCAAAGGTCTTTGCGAAGCGCAACGAATGCCGCCTTCTAATTCCTCCTCCCCGGTGCGAACGTCCGGACACCGTGAACTTTTCCCCACCAATTCCGTAACTCTCTGCATCCCGAATTGCGCCCCCGTACGGAATAGAAGGTAGCAGCGAGTTATATGGCCGGTAACTGGCAGCCCGACTTCGAACGACTCGTGGACGAGCACCAGTCGATGGTGTTTACTCTGGCGCTGCGGATGACCGGCGACCGCGGCCTCGCCGAGGAGATCGCACAAGACGTCTTCCTCGAGCTGGACCGGAACATGGGCAGAATCGAATCGCCGCTGCACGCATGCCTGTGGCTGCGGCGCGTGGCGATGAGCCGCTCGGCCGATGCGCTGCGAAGGCGGCGGGTACGCGGCATGGACCAGTGGGTTGAGATCGACGAGAATCACGGAGCAACGGCGGAGGAGCACGAGTCGCCGCTGGGAGTGAGGATCGAGCGGCTGCTGGCCACGTTGCCCGAGGCGCAGCGCGCGGCCCTGGTTCTGCGCTACCAGGAGGACCTGACGCCGGAGGAGATTGCGGCCACCCTGGGCGCGCCGCTGGCGACGGTGAAGAGCCACTTGCAGCGCGGATTGAAGCTGCTGCGGGCCAAGGCGATGATCCATCTGAAGGAGTACGTGCGTGGAGTTTGAACCGATGGACGAGCTGGAACGCGGGTTGCGCGAGGCGCTGGAGCGCCAGCCTGCGCCCCCGGACCTGAAGCGGAAGGTAATGGAGCGGCGGTGGCGCCAGCGCGCGGAACGCAGGAACGCCAGGATGGCCTGGCTGCAACGGATCGCGGCTTCGGTGGTGCTGGCCGGCGCTGTGGGTGGGGCCCTGGCCTGGCGCAACGCGGAAGAGCGCCGTAAAGGCGAAGAGGTCAAGCAGCAGGTGTTTGCGGCGCTGCGCATTACGCATCGCGCGCTCCAGCAGATGAACGCGCAACTGAAAGAGCAGGACAAAGACAAGCAATAGGAAGGGAGTCCCTTATGAAGAATCGCATCGCGACATTCATTCTTGCGGCCGCGGCGCTGGCTGTGCCCATGCTGGCACAAGCGCCGCCTTCGCTGGCGCTGCTTCCGCCCCAGATGGAGAAGGACCTGGCGGCGCGCGCCTCGGACGTGACCGAGGTGACACTGGGGAAGAACATGCTCGACTTCGCGGCCAAGTTCATGAACGGCAACGACAGGGACGAGGCAGCGGCGAAGCAGTTGATCCTGGGGCTCGACGGCATCTACGTGCGCAGCTACGAGTTCGACAAGGAAGGCGAGTATTCGATGGATGAGGTCGCGAGGATCCGCCAGGCCTTCCAGACTCCCGAGTGGTCGCCGATTGTGCACACGAGCGAGCGCAAAGGCGCCGAGACTACCGACGTGCTGATGAAGCTGGTGAACGGCGAAACGCGCGGGATGTTCATCCTGACCGCCGAGCCGAAGGAGTTGACCATCGTGCTCATCCTCGGGCCCATTCGCATGGATCAACTGCAGGAACTGAGCGGATTGAGCGGCCTGGGCGACGTACTGGGGCCCACGGGTCCGTTGGGCGGCGCGCAGCATGCCCCGCACGGCAATCCCAATAGCCCGGCAAAGAAAGGCGGCAGCCAATGAAGTGGCGTGTCTTCATCCCTCTCGGCTGCGCGCTGCTTTGCCTGGCGCTGCTCGTTCCGGTGGTTGTGCTGGCGGCCGGCGGCGAAGGCGGATTTGACGGAGTGGTCGGCAGCATCGAGACCCACTATCACGTGCGGGCGACCCGGATTCCGTTCCTGGGGCTGGCGAGCCTGATTGCCGGCGCCGCCACGCACGGAGGAGTGGGCGGCATCCACCTGGCGCAGTTCGAGCACTTCTCCGGGCCGGTGGACGGCGAACAGTTGAACCGAATGGTCGAGGAGAAGCTGGGCCGGGGTTGGGAGCGAATGATCCGCGAGACGAGCCGCCACGGCGGCGAGCAGACGCTGATCTACGTGCGCCCGGAGGGCAAGCGGATGGGGCTGTTCGTCCTCGATCTCGACGGCAACGAGATGGATGTGGTGAAAGTCTCGGTCGACCCCGACCGACTGAACGAGACCATCGGAAAGTACGAGCATCACGCCCACGACGATGGAGCCGGACCGGGCGGCAAAGGAACATCGGACTGACGCAGCTCTTGCCGGCCGCTACGGGGTGCGCGTCATCAGATCCACAAATTCCTTCTGGAAACGCGGCAGGTCGAGGTCGAGCTGCGCGTGGACGAGGCGCACGCCGGTCGCGGGCTTCTGCGCTTCGGGCCAAGTGAGTGTATCGCCGTAGCTCGGGCCGTGGCTCAGGTTCACATCCATATAGACATCCGTTTCCTTGGTGATGATCGCCGGGTCGAGCCAAGCGCAGGCCGTGAGCTCGTCCCACATGTCCGTGCGGCGCTGGCTCCAGGCGGCGATGTAGCGCGCGGCGGGCGTGGATGACTTCGAGATCGCGTCAAGCATCTGCTGCGTGAATGGCGCCTTGACGGTCACGTCGTCGGTGGTCGCGTCGATGCGCGGCCAATCGGCGCGGAGAACGATGTGCGCGGCCTCGGGATCGAACCAGAAGTTGAACTCGTGACGCGGGTCGGCGGCGTACTCGGGATCGGATGTTTGCGGCCTGAGGCTGCCGCCCATGAGCACGATGCCTTTGGTGAGCGAGGCGAACTCGGGATCGATAGAGATGGCGAGCGCGATGTTGGTAAGCGGCCCGGCGGCGTAGACGGTCACCTGGTGAGGATGCGCGCGTACCTGGCGAATGAGGAAGTGCGCGGCGTCCTCGTCGATGGGCTTGATCTTGGGCGGGCCCTCAGGCAGGGGCGGAATGTCGTAAGGCCCCTGCGGCTCGGGCTTTGCGACCGCGGCGGTTGCGGCTCCGGCCCCGGCATCTGGATGCGGATTCAACATGCGGCCCCACGCGCCGAGCCATGCCGCTTTGCCGATGAGCGCCTCCTCGAGGCGCGTCTCCTGCTGAGTTCGGACAAGCGGAAAGACCGCGCCGCGCGCGACGGGCACATCGGTGTGACCGGTCAGTTCCAACATACGCAGGGTGTGGAGGGCTTCTTCGTCGCGCCAGGCGTCGCCGGTGACGATGGTGATGCCGAGGACCTGGACGTCCGGCGCCTGGAGGAGGGCCAGAATGGACATCTGGTCGGAACCGCCGGGACCCGCGCCGTCCTGGTCGACGAGCACGAGGCGCTTTTGCGCAGGAAGAACGGCGGCACAAACCGCCAGCAGCAGCAGTGCAAACGCTTTTCTCATCGATGGGTATTGTGGCACATCCCGCAGCTCAATCGCTGAAGCGCGATTGAGCGGGATCGCAAACGTTCGCTTTGCTATCTCCAGGGTCTCTTGGCCCCTCGATCCCTGTCGTCCCGTCGCCCGAATCCTCTGGGCGTGAACTGCGGCGCGACGGGCAGGTTGGTCTTGCCCTCGGGATAGACCACGAGGAAACGGTTTGGGCCTTCGCCGACGCTCGCGGTCTCGACGCCCTGGAGCGAACGGCAGGCCAAGTGGAGCAGGCGGCGTTCGTGGCTGTTCATGGGCGGAAAGCTGTAGGGAACACCGGTCTGGCGAACTTTCTCCGCAGCCGTTTCGGCGGCCAGGCGAAGCTCTTCGGCGCGGAGGGCCTTGAAGTTGGCGGCGTCGAAGCTGATCAGGTCGTGCTCGTGGTGGTCCAGCCGAAGCATCTGCACAGCGAGGGTTTCCAGAGCGCGCAATAGCTCGCCATTGTGCTGGATGACGAGCGCCACATCGGGGCCGGCCAGCTCGATATAGATCAGGCGCGCTTCAACTCCCTGCGGATCGCGCGCGCCGCCGCCCGCGGTGATGCGGTACTTGAGGCGGAGTCCGCCCAGCTTGTTCAAGGTGTTCAGGAATCCGGCGATCTTTTGTGCAGCCTGTTGCAGGTCCTCAATCGGCATAACAAATAAGTATCGCAGAGCCGGGGGCGATTCTGGCGGCCCTGCGGGAAAAACCCTGGTCGCAGCCTCCGAACGGTCACCGGCGCAGGAAGATGACACGATCGGTCCAGTCCCACGGAGCGGTTTCTTTGGCCAGAGCCGCGAGGGAGCGAACCAGGCCGCCGACGCTCGATGGCGGGATGGTCTTTTCGTCGACGAAGACCACGCCGCCATGGTGTAGTCCGGACTCTGCCCATGTCTTGAGCAGTGGCGGGATGGTCCGGCGGTCGTAGGTCACCAGGGACCAGCGGTGGGTGGCTGGGTACGGACCGGTCACATTCCTGACATTTTGAACCGGGGACATATCTGACACTGCTTCGAGGCGATGAGGACGTAAAAACGAGCTCATGGCCTGGAAAACGAGCAGTGCGATGGAAGAGAA
>JBEKUS010000088.1:0-16309 GCA_049514795.1 Occallatibacter sp. | reverse complement strand
CCTCGATGGCCAGCGCCCAGGTGGGGCCGATGGCTGGCGGCAGGTTCAAGGGGAAGAGATTTTGCACGCAGAGAAAATAGGCCCACCACGGCGCCGTTTTGATCGCTTGCCATACCGGGGGGCCGATGAACCACGGAGCGTTCAGGTAGACCACAACCAGGAGCAGAAGGTAGACCGGCCACACGCGTAGCGCGCGGCGCGCATGAAAGTTGTGAAAGTAACGCGGTTTGTCGCGCGACGCCAGTAGATTCCCGGTGATCAGGAACCCGCTGAGAGCGAAAAACAGGATGACGCCCGACCATCCCCACAGCGAGCCTTGATAGATCCCGAAGTTGAACCGCTGGTGGAAGATCGTTACCGGCCAATTGGGTAATCCTCCCAGTCGCGGCTGGCAGTGATAAAACACCACCCCCAGAATCGCCAGGCCGCGCAGGCCGTCCAGTTCCGGGATATAGCTGGGAAGCCACGATGGGCGTTGCATGGGCAAACTCGTCCGCCAACAATTGAGCGTTCTAGTGCCGCCTCATCCCGCCGCCAACTGCCGCGCCCGCTCTGTCGCGCGCATCACCGCCTTGATCAGTGTCACGCGCAGGCCGCCCTCCTCGAGCTCCAGGATGCCGTCGATCGTGCATCCCGCGGGCGTGGTCACGGCGTCTTTTAGCAGCGCCGGATGATAGCCGGTCTCGAGCACCATCTTGGACGCGCCATAGGCCGTCTGCGCGGCCAGTTGCGTGGCGATGTCACGCGGCAGGCCCACCTTGACGCCGGCTTCGGCCAGCGCTTCGATGATGATGTAGAGATACGCAGGCCCGGAGCCCGAGAGGCCGGTCACGGCATCCATGTGCTTTTCGTCCACGAGCACGGTGCGGCCCACGGTCTCGAACATGCGCTCGGCCAGCTCCATCTGATCGTCAGTCACGAAGCGCCCGCGGCACAGAGCAGCGATTCCGGCGCCCAGCGCCGAAGGCGTGTTCGGCATGGCGCGGATGACGCCGATCTCCATGCCCGCCGCCTCTTCAATGGCTCGAGTTTTCACCGACGCCGCGAACGACATCAGCGTCTTGTCCGGCGTGAGTGCGGGCTTGATCTCCGCGATCAGGTCCGGAACCTGAAACGGCTTCACGCCGATCAGGATCAGATCCGACTGCCGGACTGCTTCCACGTTGTTGGTGCTCACGTCCACGCCCCACTGCGTGCTGAGCGCGATCGCGCGCTCGGAGCGGCTCACGGTGGCGTGAATCTGGTCGGCGGCGAAAAGGTTCTCCTTCAGGAATGCCTGCAGCAGAATGCCGCCCATCTTGCCCGCGCCCAGAACCGCCAAGCGGACCTCGGGCAACTGCGCGGGAATCTGCGGTGCCTCGACGGCAATCTCGTCCATGTCTTCTTACCCCTTCTTCCAGAATGATTTCGGCGCGCGCGGCGCGACCGGCGCGCAATCCAGCCTTCCACGTTCAAGAATACCCGGACCGGGCGTGCGCGAAACCGGGCCAGGCTGGGAGCACAAGCGCCTACCGACTACGGCCCAACCCTCTACGCGCCTACTGGCTCAGCAACGCCTGCTTGGCCAGATAGTCCTTGAGCACTTGGTCGATTCTGTCGTTGCGCTCTGCTGCGGGCCAATTGACGTCCCAGATCCGGTATCCGCCGGGCAGTGTCAGGAACTTCTGGTTGGTGGTGATCGAAATGAGGGTGGAGACCGCCCAGGCATTGGCCTCGAGGATGATTGCCGGAGCAGCCGTGTTCGGTGGCTGGGGATGGCGCAGTTCGGACACGTGCTCGCCTATGTGAATCACGGCAATGACAAACGCGTGTCCCTCCAAACGATCCCCGTTGAAGGTGCAATTGAAGAGAACGCCGTCCGGCGAGTCCTTCGCCCCCAGTTCTTCGTCCTTGGGCGACGCCTCATTCCCTGGACCGTAGTACTCGAGCACCCCGGTGCGGTCGCCGGGCTGGCCATACACCGCAGCCGCCTTGACCGCGGTGTCCTTGAGAGCGCCCACAGATGACAGCAGTGCCCCGGTGGCTTTTTGCGCGGCCGCGATAGCGGCATAGACATCCATATCGGGCCCCGGAGGCCCCATCTGCGGCGAACCCTTGGCTTCTTCGTCGTTCTTCGTGAAATCGATCTCCTTCGGGGTCACATCGCTGACGGACTGGAGCACCAGCCGCGCTGGATAGGCGTTCATGTTCCCGAAGCCGCCAAAGCCGACGATCTTACCCGATGAGTCGTACTGCAGCGACGCATCGGCGACCGCATCCAGCCGGCCTACAAGCGTCGCCGTAACCTCGTAGCGCGTGCACCCCAGGCACATGTCCGTGCCCTTTTCATGCCTCTGCGAAAGCAGCGAGTCGAACAGCTTGAAGTCCTTGCTTTTGTCCAGCGTCACCGGGGTGCGCGTGGGCGGCGCGTACTTCCCTGTAAAGTTCCGCGCCGGCTGCACCGTCAAGATGGCCGCCGGACCCGCCTTGCCCTTGGTCCCTGCCGGATAGTCGAGCCAGATGGCGTTTACCGGGTACCCGCAGTTGGGGTCCGCCGCGTCCCTGATGACGAACTGGTCGAATCCCGCCACCACTGTACCCTTGATGCGAACGGTCTTGCCGTCAAATGCCTGCGGCTTCTTCACTATGTCGCACACGGTGGTGTCGACGACTTGAGCCCAAAGGCCGCCCCCAAATCCGAGAATCAGGCAAGCCAGAACCAGAGAACGCTTCATAACAACCTTCTTCCTTCGCCGCGATGTGCAGCATCACCAAAATGGATGGCGGCGAAAAACCGCCGTAAATGTGAACCCGAAAGGATATCACGGCGGGACTTCCCTCTTCTTCACTGCGCAGGTGCGCGAAGAATCTCACCCCATCTGCTTCTCGGGGTCGGCGCTGGATGCGCTTCTCGGGCAGTCCGTCATTTCGTGGGGTGAATTGCGGAGAAACCGTGCAAAAGCGTGCGCGGAGTGCGGCGTACAACTTCATTTTAGTCCGGCTAGAAGCGGACGTTTGCATGCGTTTTGTCCACTCATGGCCGGATGGAATGCGCGAAACCGTCCGGCTAGAGCGGTTCCAGAGTTAATGTGCCATAGCGAGCGTGGTTCAAGGTGGCTCTTTCTTAAGGAAAGAGCCACTTCGCCTCAGTGGCTTCTGGGTGCAGCAACTCTGGAACCGCTGTAACAGCGGACTTTTTGCTCCAACGGCACTCTTGTGCAGAATTCGTCCGGTTAGATCCGGACGATTGAGATGCGATTCGTCCGGGTGGAGGCGGACATTCTGAGGCGAGGGCGGTTCAACCCTGCTCAGAAGCGACTCTCTACGGCGCGGGCGGCGGCGCCTCCACGCGAAAAGCAAGCTTAGTTCTGCTCTGGCGCGGCGGGCTTCTGCGCGGAGATCCAGGCATCGATTCGCTGCTCCAGCACGTCGAGCGGCAGGGAGCCCGAGTCAATCACCTGGTCGTGGAAGGCGCGGATGTCGAACCGCGAGCCCAACGCCTTCTGCGCCCGGCCGCGCAGTTCCAGAATCTTCATCTGCCCGATCTTGTAGGCCAGCGCCTGGCCCGGCCACGCGATGTAGCGGTCCACCTCGGATTGGATGGTGGTTTCGTCGAGGGTCGAGTGATCGTGGAAGTACTGGACCATCTGGTCGCGGGTCCAGCCCTGGGAGTGGACACCGGTATCGACGACCAGGCGGATGGCGCGCCAGATGTCGGCATCCAGCCGGCCGTAATCGTTGTAGGGGTCCTGGTAGAAGCCAGCATCCTTGCCCAGCCGCTCGGCATAGAGCGCCCACCCCTCGTCGAAGGCCGTGTAGCCGTCGTATTTGCGGAATTCGGGCCCGCCATCGAGCTCATGGGCGATGGAGATTTGAAGGTGATGGCCGGGCACGCCTTCGTGGTAGGCGATCGCTTCCACTTCGTAGAGGTTGCGATCCGTGGCGTCGTAGGGGTTCACGAACAGGCGGCCGGGGCGGCTGCCGTCGGGCGCGCCGATTTCGTAGTAGGCGGGGGGAGAAGTCTTCTGAGCATATTCGGGAACGGCCGCCACTTCGAGTCTGGCCTTGGGCAGGCGGCCAAAGAGCGACGGCAGCTTCGCCTCCATCGGCGGCAAATAGCTCTCATAGGCGGCGATCAGTGCATCGACCGAGGCCGGATGCAGCTTGGGATTGGTCTTGAGGCTCAAGCGGAAGCTCTTCAGATCCTGGAAGCCGAGTTTCTGCGCGACGGCCAGCATTTCGGCCTCGTCTTTTGCCACCTCGTCGAGGCCGATCTGATGAATCTGCGCCGCGGTCAGGCCTGTCGTCGTGGCGCGCTTGATGAGGAACTGGTAGTACTTTGCGCCGCCCGGCAGCGCGTCGATGCCCGGCTTCAGCCGCCCGGCAGGAATGTAGCCGACTTCGAGGAAGCGCGCAAAGCGCAGATAGGCGGGCAGAACCTCTTTGGAGATGGCGTCGAGCATCTCGCTCTTGATCCGCTGTTGCTCCGCGGCCGGAATCGACGCCGGGAAGCTCTTGAGCGGCAGGGCCAGCGGCGAATCCTCCGGCTTCTGGCTAGCCAACTGCTTGACCTCGTCGAGGGCCTTTTCCAGCAGGAACTTCGGCGGCACGCGGCGATCGTCCATGCCGATCGACATGTTCTCGGTTACCTGCGCGAACGCATTGGGCAGTGCGTGCAGGCGAGCAATCCAGTCGTCGTAATCCTTCACCGTGGTGAGGCTCAGTTCGGCGGCCAGGCGCGGGTAGTCGGAGTAGATGCCGTCCATCTGGTTAACCGGCATCTCCCACTCCTTGAACTCGGCGGCCTCCATATCCATCTCGAAGCGGCGGATGAGCAGGTCCTGGCTGGTCTTCTCCTGGGCGGTGAAGCCGGCAGGGTCGATGGCCGCCAGGCGCATCAGGAAGTCCTGCTCGCGCGCCAGCTCGTCGTTCACGGCGCTCACCGAGTAGTCGCTGACCTTGTCGTCGTAGCGCTTGTCGCCCATGGCTGAAGCGAATTCGGGATCGTGCTTGAGCTGATCCTCCCAATACTCATGGAAGAGGGAGTTGAGCGCCTTGCGGCGGTCCTCGAGCGAGGCGGGAGCGGCTGCCGTCGAAGGCGTCAGTGCAGGGCTTTGCGCGCGCAGCGGCGCAGTGGATACGGGCAGAGTTGCGAAGACAACCATGGCAAGGAGGAGGAGTCTTTTCAATGGAGTGATTTCCTTCGTTTGAATTCCGGGGCGCGAAAACCGAGGCAAAAGCGCCTCTGGTTCGAGTGTAGAGCATGGAAACCCGCGGACAGGGGCCTGGGCGAGGGGATGGAGCGTGGACGGCCGCGCGGCGCGGGTACGGGCTCCAGGGAGGGTTCGCGGTGCGGACAACGCGCGAGTTGGGAACTGCACACCTGCCCACGCCTGCTCAAGCGGGGAGCTTCGAAGGCAACCTCAACGGCTGCGGTTCCCGGGTCCGAAAATCGGGACCCAGGGCGCCCTCGGTCTCGCTGGAATTCGCTCCCTGGGAGCCGGGCCACCCGACGCACCGGTCTCATTACCAACATCACGCGCCTAAAGATTGATTTCCGCTCCGCTGCCAATCTCCCGGCAGCGAACCGCAATTGCCGCGGATCGCTCTATCGGAACAGTCCCAACAGGTAGCACACCAGCAAGATCACCAGTACCGTGCCAAGCCCTATGCCTGCGCCTCCGCCTCTACCCCACCTGTTGTAGCCGTAGTATCCGCCGCCGCCGCCAAAAACCAGCAGCAGAACAATAATGAGAAGAATCACCATCTCGCGTCCCCTTTCACTCCGGCCATCCCGGGGTTATGACTCTGGTTGGATTGCGCCGAGTGTCTCCCGCTCGACGATTCACTGAAGCGCGTGCGGCCTAAACCTGCATGGATTGCTGCGTGCTCTTCGCGACCTCTTCCGTGCGCTTTACGGCTTTCAGGGAGTATCCCAGGGCCTTGCGGGCGAGCTCCTGGGCGGACGCGTGATCGCCGGTGCTATGCACGTGGGCAGCGGCTGCATGAGCGTAGGCCGCCTTGGTATGGAGATCGGCTGGATGCAAATCCTTGCTCTCTGTCATCGTCTTCTCCTGATTTTCGCGGGATCCTGTGACTCTTGCATCTGGAGTGTTCTACGCTGGCAGCGAAAAAAACTGAGCAATTTGATACACATCCATCGGCGGCGAGTGTTCCGCCAAGAACGTAGCGCAGCAACCCTTCGACACGCGCTGGCCGAGGGGCCGGTCGGCACCGATAAGCGTGCAAAAGTTCGTGCGCCGGGGACCGCGGCCTTTGGGGTTCACGGCCGCAATAGGGCCGCAACCCCTCAGGGGTCAGAACCCCTCATTTTCCCTGGGCCTTTCGGCACGCGGCCCAGAGGGCGCCCCCTCGTGCCCCGATACAAAACGGGTTTTTGAAACGCGCTCTAATTAAGCCGCATTTCTCACGCGTCTCCGGATGGAACCAAGGCCGGGAGTCTTGAAGTTGACTCCGGCGACGATTCGGACAAAACGGCCTCGAGCGGCGGTCCGGGGCTCCCGGGGAGGACTCCGATGTTTACTACTCAGTCAGGGGGGCCTCCTCTTCTGTACAGAACTGCTTTGGTTTCAGGAGGTTGGCACACGAATGGCGCGCCAAGTGGCTGATTCCCAAGGACTTATCCGCAGATTCGTCTCAGCAAAGGAGTTAGAAGCCAAAATCAGATTTCCGTGGTCAGTGGTAAGGGATCTCTGGCCCGCTTGTTCCATTGCTGGGTCCATTGTGCGCCGGCAGACAGAAATACTCTGCAATGCGGGCATAGAGAATCTAGCGGGAGGCAAGGTGAGGCTATGTGGCAGAGAAATCAGCGAGTTCGGCGCGCCGAGCACGCGATGACGAGCTTCCGCGGCGGCAGCCGACGCTTGACGCTCCAAGGCGATGATGAGAAATGCAGGTTAGGGAGCTGGTGACGTGGTCTGCTTTGGATTCGGCGTCCGGGTTTGCCGTTGCCCGAACCCGGGCCGAGTGTGGCGTCCCGGGGCTTGGTTGAAGGACAACCGCGGATCGGCATTTGCCCCGAAGGCCCCGGCGAACTCGCTCAGGCGCGGCGACGGCGTTGCGACCAAGGCCGGCTTACGGTCCGATTCGTGCGCGGTAGCCGTAGACGACGAGTGTTGGGAACTCCTTGACGCGCCTGAAGTGCGGATCGGTATCGAGCCGCGCAAGTGGAGGACTGCCGAACCGCACATCCCGATAGGCAATCAACACCCCATCCTGGGGAAGCCGATCGAGAGCCTCGTCCAGTTCGGGCTGGGCCGCGGGCAGGGGCCTGATTTCGAGATCGGTGTAATAAGCAAACACCGGATAATCGACGTTTGTGTAGAGTACCGTGCTCCGCGGAACGGAACTCTCCAGGAATTCCGCCACGCGCATTTCATTGCTCACTTCGTTGTTCACGAAGCGCGTGGCGAACCGCGCACGAATCGGGAAGAACGTGCAGCCTAGCGCAATGAGAAGGACCGCGGTTCCGGCGATGCGCTTCTTCCCCCGGCCGCTCGCCAGTTTGCCGAGCCCCAAACCGCCGAGGATGAGGATCGGCGCAGCGGCAGGCAAAATGTAGCGCGGCTCCTTATGATCGAGGACGCTGAAGAAGGCGAACGACAGGCCCGCCCAGACCCAGAGGAACAGGATCATCGCGGAAGTCCTTGCGCTTTCGTCGACTCCGGTGCCGCTGCCCGCGCGGACAGTCCGGTCCCGAACGAAGACGCGCCACGCAAGGCTCAAGAACGCAATTGCCAAACCCGCGATCGCGACCCACGAAAAGATGCCGGCGAAATGCCGCAGGTAGAAGAGCGGAGATTCACCGGGCCCGAGAAAGCCGGCCCAGCCATTGCTGAAGGTCGTGAGAAATCCGCCATAGCAGATTCGGGACCAGCACAAATAGGGGATCATTCCGCCGAAAAACCCGGCGCCGCAGGAGAGAGCGGCTTGCCGTTTCCGATCGGCCAGAAACAGCAGCAACCCGAGCAGCGCGACGGAAGGCAGAGATGCGAAACGCATCAGCACGGCCGCGGCGCAGCCAAGTCCCGCGGCGGCAAATCCGAGTTTCGTCCCGACATCGAGCGCCCGAACGAAAAGCCAGAAGGAAAGCGCGATGAGCGTCAGCGCCGGACTGTCGGTCATCAGGCTGTTCCCGGTGTCGTCGCTCTCGAAGCCCGCCGGGAAGACGCCGACGAAGAATGGCAGGAACGCGAGCAGCAGCGCGGCAATCGCGGCCGAAGTCCTTCCCAGCAATTTGCGGCCGCCAAGATAGAGGAATGCCGATCCCATTGCATTGATCAGCGCCGTGACGATGCACGCCGCATAGATGCTGTGCCAAAGGCGGAACACCCCGGCAAAGATCAACGACAGCAGCGGCGGTCGGCTTGCCAGCTCCGAGTAGTTCGTCTTGCCGCAGCAAATGACCTCGGCGTTTTGCAGGTAGGCCATCTCGTCCCAGAAGTGAACATGGGAAAGGCCCCACACGCGCACGACGAAGGCTGCGATCACGACGAGCGCGACGAAGACAAACTCGAAGCGGATCCGGTATCGATCCGGCAACCGGCTTTCGCGCAATGGAATGGAAATGCCGAACATTCCGATCTTCAGTGGCAGCGGCGAGGGTGGCCCTATTGTACGACTTGCCCGGAGGCCGCGGCATCGCCGGCGGCGCCTCGCTCGACGGAGGCAATTCGCTTTCGGATTTTGGCGCTCAGGTTTATAGTTGCTGCAACCGATTTTTGCCGGTTTGAGCGATGGGCCCGCGCATGGCGCACGACGTCTTCATCAGCTATTGCTCCAAGGACAAGACGACCGCGGACGCGGTGTGCGCGACGCTGGAGTCGGAGGGAATCCGTTGCTGGATCGCGCCGCGCGACGTGCTCGCCGGCATGGAGTGGAGCGAGGCCATCATCGAGGCCATCGAGCAGGCGAAGGTGATGGTGTTGGTGTTCACCAGCGACGCCAACGCCTCGTCTCAGATTCGCCGGGAGGTGGAGCGGGCGGTCAATCGCGGCGTCGCCATCCTGCCCTTGCGGCTCCAGGATGTCATGCCGGCCAAAGCGCTCGAGTACTTCATCGGCAACGTGCACTGGCTGAACGCGATGACGCCGCCGCTCGAAGCCCATCTGAGGGAATTGGCGGGCAAGATCAAGCTGCTGCTGGCGCGGACGGCACCGGCGCCCGAAGGGGCGCAGCCGGCAGCGGCCCCCCAGCCGTCGACGATGGCGCAGGACCCAGCCGCGCCGCCCGGGACCGCCAAGGCGCCAACGAAGCCGCGCAGGTTCTGGGGAACCTCCGCCTGGACCTGGAGTGCAGCGCCTGTGCTGGCGGTTGTAGTTGCCGCAGTGTTTGGAGTGCACTTCCTCCAGAATTCCGCTCACCCCCCGACGCCGTCGCGGACCTGGATTGCGCGCGCCAGCGGCACGACGCAGGACCTGAGTTACATTTACGGGTCCGCCGACGGCAAGCTGTTGTGGGCGGCCTGCAACAGCGGCGGCATTCTGGGATCGGAAGATCAAGGCGTAACCTGGACGCCGCGCGACAGCGGCCCCACCCACGATCTGGCCTCGATGTTCGCCACCAGCGACGGCGAGCGGGCGTGGGTCATCACCGGGTCTGGCACGATCCTGGAGTCGGACGACGGCGGAGTCGCCTGGGGGCCGGGAAAGGGCCTGGCTCCTCACGATCTGGACACGATCTATGGAAGCAGCGACGGCAAACAGTTGTGGGCCGCCGGCTTCAGCGGCACGATTGTGGAGTCGAACGATGGCGGTGTCACATGGATGCCGCGCCAGAGCGACACGACGAAGTACCTCACGGCGATTTCGGGAACCAGCGACGGCCGGCACCTATGGGCGGTTGGCGGGTGGGGCACGATCGTGAAATCGGACGACGCGGGGGCCACATGGAGGGCTCGCCCTGCCGTTACCACATACCAACTGCAGTCGATCTTTGGGACCAGCGACGGAAAGCACGTGTGGGCCGTCGGCGACGAAGGCACGATCCTGGAATCGGACGACGGGGGCGCAAACTGGGCCAAGCGCGAGAGCGGCGTTCGCGATCGTCTTTCTTCGATCATCGGGGCCAGCGATGGCAGGCGGCTGTGGGTTGTGGGCGATCACGGCACGATTCTCGAATCCAGCGACGGGGGCTCGACCTGGGCAGAAGAGACGAGCGGCACCGAGCAGCCGCTTCATTCGGTTTTTGGGACCGCGGACGGCAAGCATCTGTGGGCTGCAGGCGACCATGGCACGATCCTCGAGTCGGACATCGGCAACTAGCGGTCCAATCGGCCGCGAAAGAAGGAAGCGGCCACGGCCGCCAGCCGCAGACCTGCCGTTCACTTGCGGTTCAAACTGCGCGGCTGCCGTGGAAGCGCCGCGCTTCCGGGCCAGTATTTCTTTTCTTTACTTTGCGCCGTGGGAATGCTACTTTCCTTAGCGTCCCCCCGCTACCCCCGAAAGGATAGGAGAACAGATATGTTTTGTCCCCGCTGTGGTACGGAGTCAGCGCCGGATCACCAATTCTGCAAGAGCTGCGGGTGCGCGCTGCCTTCGGCAGGCGCCGCGCAAAGCGCGCCGGCCGCCTGGACTGCCCCAACCGCGCAAGCCCCAGCGGCGCCGCAACAACCGCCGCCGGGGATGGTGCCGGTGGTGTATCAGGCTTACCCGGGCGGTCCGCAGCAGGTGTATTACATGCCGGCGTCCCAGGTACATCCGCACACCCACCAAGGCATGATGGAGAGCATGAGATCGCGCATCCGGAAGCTGGCCTCGACGGACCAGCTCGAGGGCTTCAGCCTGCGCGACATGTTCAGCGAGGTGTTCAAACGCCATGGCGCGGAGGCGGTGGAAGAATACGTGATGGTAGGCTCGGCGCGAACCACGCCGCCTCTCGATTATGTCGAGACGGGATGGCCAAAGGCGTGGATGTTCTTCCGGCTTCTGGCGACCTTCGTGGCTGCATACATCGTGCTGGCGCTGGCGTTCGGCTATACGAGCAACGAGAAGCTGGTGCCCGGGATCATGCTGCTGGGGGCGTTCGCCGTGCCGCTGGCGACGCTGGTGCTGTTCTTCGAACTGAACACGCCGCGCAACGTATCCGTTCTCGCCGTGGGCCGATTGTTCCTGCTGGGAGCGGTGGTTTCGCTGTGTTTCGCGCTCCTGGGCTATGCCATCCCCATCTTCGACGTGTCGACGATGGAGGCGGGCATCGTGGAGGAAGCGGCGAAACTGTTCACGGTCGTGGTCGTGATGCGCAGCGTTCGCTACAAGTACGAGCTGAACGGAATCCTGTTTGGGGCGACGGTCGGCGCGGGCTTTGCCTGTTTCGAGACCATGGGCTATGCCTTCGACGCCCTGTTGCAGGGAATGCAGAATGGCGCCAACGGCGGCAACGCGGGGCAGGTTATTGGCGGAGGCGTATCCTCGATGCTCGGGCTCCTGGTGCTGCGCGGAATCGAAGCACCGCTGGGACACGTGGCCTGGACGGCGATTACTGCGGGGGCGTTTTGGCGGGTGAAGCAGGACCGGCCGACGAGCCCGGCGATGTTCCTGGACAAGCACTTCCTGATGGCGTTCGCGATTCCCGTCGTCATGCACGCGCTGTGGGACGCGCCGCTCCAATTGCCGTTCAGCGGCAACCAAATCATCACCGGACTGGTGACGTGGTACGTGGTCTTCGGTTTGGTGCAGCAGGGGTTGCGCCAGGTGAAACAGGAGCAGATGGCGCATCTGCAGAGCACTCTGTCGAGGGTGGAAGCGACGTTGCTTCCGGGGACGATGGCGATGCAGCCGGCGGCGGCACAGGCGCCGCTGGCATAGGAGCCGGCGAGGCGCTGGAGTGCGCTAAAGCGTTCTGAGGCGCGGCGGCGGGCCGTGCAAGCGGAAACAGCCCGCGCGCCGGGCAGCAAGAGTTGGGCTGGCACCAAAAGCAGCATGCGCAAGCATGGCAGGGAGAAGAGGGGAATATGGCATTCTGCGGCAAGTGTGGGGCACAGTTGGAGGGCAATGAGCGGTTCTGCGTGAAGTGCGGGAACGATTTGAGCGTGCCGGGCGCGTCGGTGAGCGCGCCCCCTTTGGCGGCTGTTCCGGTGGCGGCGCCTCCCGATGCACCCCCTCCGGCGCTGGCGCCACCGGTTGTGCTTCCTCCCCATGTCTTTCCAGGACCCATTCCCGTTGCCGCGCCGATGGCCCCGCCGGTACAGGCAAAGGGCCGGGGATGGCTCTGGGGGGTGATCGTCGCGGTCGTGCTCGGGTATGGGTACTACTACTACATGCACAACCAGAAAACCCAGACGCCGGAACAGAATCCCTCGCAGCAGCCGGGAACAGCTCCGGGACAACAACCAGCGCAGCCGGGAACAACCCCGGGCCAGCAGCCGGTTCAGGGACAACAGCCCGGAACGACTCCAAATCAACAGCCGGTTCAGGGCCAGCAGCCAGGGCAGGGGCAGCAACCAGGGCAGGGCCAGCAGCCAGGGACGGGCCAGCAACCAGGGATTGGCCAGCAACCGTCTGCTCCGGGAGGGCAGGGCGGCGACGCAGGGCTGGTGAAGCAGCAGCAGTTTGCCGGCCGATGGATCCCCGTGAATGGGATGGTCGAGGTGACGAACGCAGTGTGGCGGAACAACTCGAACGTCGCCATCCAGTCGGTGATGCTGCAGTGCAACCAGTTCGCGGTCAACGGCCGCGTGATCACGCAATCGCAGATCAAGCTGAACGGCCCACTTCAGCCCGGGGGAGCAGACAGCTTTCAGCCGTTTATGATGGGCGCCATTTCGCCGTATATGTCCAGGGTGAACTGCGGCATTGTGGCCGTAACTCCGGCGCAATAGCCCGGACGGGCTGCGAGAACCTCCTCCAGGAATGATGCCGGTGGTCGACCGGGCCTTCCCGGGGAGTCCGCAGCAGGGCGTGGGAAAGAGGAGGCGAGTATGGCATTCTGCGGCAAGTGTGGCGCACAGTTGGCAGGCAATGAGCGCTTTTGTATGAATTGCGGGCACGATGTGACCGCGCCGAGTGGGACGGCAAGCGCGCCGGCGCCATTGGCCGTACCGGCGGCTCCTCCGCCTGTGGCGGCGCAGCCGTTTATGTCCCCCCCGCCGGTGGCGCCCTATACGCCGGTGGCGCCCTATACCCAGTTCTATCCGGCGCCGGGGCAGATCCCCATCGTGACCATGCCGCAGGAGGTGCCCAAGCACCATGGGTGGATCTGGGGCGCGATCATCGTCGTCGGGGTTTTGTACGGGCTCTACTACCTCGGCACGAACGACCAGCAATACCCGCCGCGAGGACAAAACCCCGCGCAGCCGGGTGCGGCGCCGCAGACGGGAGGACCGAATGCCGCGCTGATCCAGCAGCAGCTCTTCACTTCGCAGTGGCGCGTCGCGAATGGAGATGTCCAGCTCTACAGCCAGATCTGGAAGAACCGGTCGAACGTGGCCATCAAATCGTCGGATCTGGAGTGCGACCAGGATGACCAGAACGGCGCCGTTCTGTCGCAACAACACGTCCAGCTATCGGACCAAGATGGCACAGCGGTTCAACCCGGACAGACGGTGACCTTCGACCCGCTCGATATCGGACGGGTCGTGCAGGGCATGACCAAGGTAAATTGCGGGATTGTGGCCGTGACCCCGGCGCAGTGAGCGAGCCGGGCGGCGGAACCGTCCGATCGGCCGCCGGCACAATCCGTCTGTATTCGCAAACCCCGCGGCGGGCTCTACGCGCGCGGGGTTCGCTTTGCTCCGTAAAAAGATCGGACTCTTTGGACAAGACGCGGAGTTTTTTGGCAGAAACACGGCTTTTGGGGCAAGAACTGAGTTTCGCCGGATTTGCCGACTTCCTCGGCACCGATCGGGTTCAACTACAAGGTAACTGCCGTTTTGCCGACAATCCAGCCGGAACCGAGCTTTCGAACATTAAACTTCCACGACGTCAAGGACTCCTCCGATCGTCCAAGTTGCGATGAATGGACAGTTGCGCGCGCGTGCGCGGTGGTTACAAGGGAAAGGACGGAAAAAGATTGCGAGTGTCAGCGACCGGTGGTATATTCGCCCGCAACCGAGAGGCAAAGTTGAGATCCTGAACCACAAGGGGATGAAGGTGACCTTTTCGAAGGCAAAAGTTGCCAAGGTCGACTAAAAGTTCGCGCATCCAGATTCGCGGATAGGGATGGAGCGCGGAGCCAAGGATTGAAAGAGAAAAGAGGACGCAATGACTATGCAACTTCACCACAGGGCGATTCGAAATTGCTCCGCTGCAGCGGTTCTTGCGGTGCTTGTGGGGTTGAGCGGCGCGGGAAGCGCAACCGCTTCGAGTCAGTCCGTTCCCAAACCCGTCACTCCTCCCAGACCCGCCACTGCACCCAGGCCCGCCCCAAAGCTAGCCGGAGGAGCCGCGGTACAGCACGGACCGACCACCGGCGGCGCATCGCACGGACCGACCAGCGGCGGGCTCACCACGCATGGGCCGACCACAGGGGGCATCACCAGCCATACCGCGACCGCCACGGATGGCGGAATCACACACAACATTACACGCCCCATCCCAGGCGGCACTGCCAGCCGTACCACTGGCACCACGGATGGTGGAATCACGCAAACACACCCAATCGACATCACCAAAGGCAGCATCGGCCATGCCGCGAGCGCCACGGATGGCGGAACCACGCTTACACCTCCACTCAACCTCACCGGGGGCAGCAGCGGCCCCACCACGGGGGCTACCGACGGCGGAATCACGCATGCACCTCCACGCAACATCACTGGAGGCAGCAGCCAGGGGCCAGCGGCCAATGCCCCAGGCAGTGGTTATGCTCCAGCGGCTGATGCCCCAGGTAGTGGTTATGCACCAGTGGGTAATGCAGCGGGCAGCGGCTATCCGCCAGCGGGCAATGCCCCAGGCAGTGGTTATGCGCCAGCGGCCAATGCTGCGGACACCGGCCAGGCGCCAGCGGCCAATGCTGCGGATACCAGCCAGGCGCAAGCAGCCAACGCCGCGGACACCGACCAGGCACCAGCGGCCAATGCTGCGGCTAGCAGCAATGCGACTGTTCGCATCGGAGGAGCGTCACTGCGTGCCAATGGCGAAGTTGCTCAAGGCTTTCAGTACACGGGTCCATGCCCGGTTGAGCTGCAATTTGGCTGGGGCGTGATTGCTACTGAGCCCACTACGATCGACTATTGGTTTGTCAGGAGCGATGGTGGCCAATCTTCCCATTCAAAGGCGGTCGATCTGCCGCAGGCCAACCGCTCTGTGCCGGTCTACGATGTGTGGCGTCTGGGCGCGAATTCACCTCGATTCGCCAATTACACCGGCTGGGTGAAACTTGTCATCGATGTTCCCAATCAAGTCGAGGATAAGATCGGATTTACCATCCATTGCCAGTAGGGAAAGTGGGTGTGTTTCAAGTTGGTCAGAATTGGTTGAATCTATTCGATCTGTTTCTTGACAACAACGGACTTTACAGTGTCGAACTCGCTTGGGGCCAAGGAGTTGGTTTGTGTTAAAGGGCGGAACATATCACTCTACCTAAACGGGGGCACTTCTATGCCACGCATCCTTCGCAAGAGCCGCATGCGAAAACGCGCTGTACGGTTCTGTGCGATGGCGACCAGTGACGGTTTTCCCTGCCGCGACCGGAACCCGCAAGGCAGGGAAAGTCATAGCTTTTGGGTCGCGGCGACGGCCCTGCCGGGCGCGCCTGCGTATCTGGCATTGGAAAGGATAGGAATGGATTGCCAGTGGAAGCGGCCGGTGCTATAGTCGCGCACAAGCTAATAGGCAAAGTGGAGATCCTAAACTACATGGGTATGAAGGTGACCTTTGGAACGAAAAGTCGCTAATGACCGGTAGAAGATCGCGCATCCAGATTCGCGGATAGGGATGGAGCGCGGAGCCAAGGATTGAAAGAGAAAAGAGGACGCAATGACTATGCAACTTCACCACAGGGCGATTCGAAATTGCTTCGTTGCAGCGGTTCTTGCGGTGCTTGTGGGGTTGAGCGGCGCGGGAAGCGCAGTCGCTGGGCAACAGCATGCTAAACCGCTCGCCAAGCCTGTTTCCAAACCGCCCGCCATGGCTGCTCCCAGGCCCGTTCGAAGGCCAGCCGGAGGAGGCGGAGTACAGCACGGACCGATCACCGGCGGGGCCGCTACCATGAACACTGGCGGCGGCGGGACCACCACGCATGGGCCGACCACTGGCGGGGCCACCACCCATGGACCGACCACAGGGGGCATCACCAACCATACCGCGGGCGCCACGGATGGCGGAATCACGCACAGCATTCCGCGGGCCAACACGACTATGCACGGGCCAACCAC
>JBEKUS010000087.1:0-16563 GCA_049514795.1 Occallatibacter sp. | reverse complement strand
CCTGGCGGTTGATCTGGATGCGAGCCTGGCCGCCGCGGATGGCGGTCCAGAAGTCGACCGTGGCCTGGTACTCGAGGTCGGCGCCGGGCTGCGGACCGTGTGTCTGCTGGTGCTGCGCGCCGGAGAAGATGCCCGAGAAGATGTCTTTGAAGCTGCCCCACCCCGAGCCGCCCGCGCCCTCATGCTGGCCGGGAAAGCCGCCCGAGAAGCCGTTGAAGTCGAAGCCGCCAAAGTTCACAGGGCCGCGCCCGCCCGCGCCCTGCTGCCGCGCGTAGGCCTCAGCCGCCGCCGGATCGATCTGGTCGGAGTAGAAGCCGACCTGGTCGTAGACCTTGCGCTTCTTCTCGTCGCTCAGAACGTCGTTGGCCTCGGAGATCTCCTTGAACTTCTCCTCGGCGCGCTTGTCGCCGGGATTGACGTCGGGGTGGTATTTGCGCGCGGCCTTGCGGAAGGCCTTGCGAATCTCCTCGGGCGTGGCCGACTTCTTCACTCCGAGAGTGGCGTAATAGTCTTTGTTGGTCGTGGTGGGCATCTTTGTCTGGACTCAATCTCCGGTTAGCCCGAACTGCGGGTGCTTTATTTGCTTGCAACTCCGGCGGTCATTGCACTTGCCCTCGTTCTAGAGACTGCCAATGTTTCAAGATCGCCTCATGCGATCGCGCGCTTGCCGTTCCCGGCTAGCCGCCGGTATCCCGACCGCGGACGGATCTCTTCGAGGATCGCCGATTGTTCCGTGTCGGCGGCCGATTCCAGATCGTAATCCATCTGCAGCCGCATCCAGAACTCCGGCGTCATGTTGAAGTATCGGGCGAGGCGAAGAGCAGTGTCTGCAGTGACCCCGCGCCGCTCCCTGACAATTTCGGAGATGCGCGTTACCGGCACGCGCAGGGCGATGGCAAGCGCGTTCGCTGAAAGGCCGAGCGGCTTCATGAACTCCTCGCGCAGCATTTCGCCGGGATGCAAGGCCGGCATCGGCGCACCTTCTTTCAACTCGGACTTAGTGGTAGTCAACGATTTCGACCTCAAAGGCATCGCCATTGCTCCATCGGAAGCAGATTCGGTACTGCTCGTTAATGCGCAAGCTCCATTGGCCTTCCCGGCCGCGTTTGAGCTTCTCCAGCCTGTTTCCCGGCGGCTCATAGAGCTCCTCGACCGTTGAGACCCGGTGAATCTGGCGTAGCTTGCGGAACGCCACCCGCTCAAATGCCGCATAACGGCGGCTGTGGCGATGGTAGAACACCTGCTCAGTCGTCTTGTCGGCAAACGAGCGGATCATGCTTAACGTTTAGCGTAACACGATAAGCAGAATGGGGCAATAAGATCTCCCAACTCGCCCGATAGCGGTCTTTTTGCTCAGCGATCCCCTTTTCCGTGCTACGCGGCGGCGTCGAGTCGTTCGATGCGCATGGCCTCATGCAATGCGGAGGGCCTTCTGCACCGCCTTCGCTTCGCGATCGATGACGAGCAGATAGGCGCGCGTCGGTCCTTCTGGAACACGCCTGCCCTGCTCCCAATGACGGACCGTGTTGACGCTGAACCCAAAACTCACTGCAAACTCCTGCTGCGTCATCCCCAGCCGGCCGCGGATCGCCTTCACGTCGATTTCCGGCGGAATGTGGACGACGTAAGTGCCCTTTTGGCCCTGCCTTCCGCGAAGGCCAAGGCTTGTTCCAGCCCGCGGACGATGCTCTTTCCGACCCCGCTCATAGTTTCGACCTTCTCGTTTTGCTCATCGAACACGCGGATAAGCAAGCACCAAGCAATCTTCTTCGCCGTTCTCAAATGCGTAAAGCCGCGATGCGGCATTCCGCAAGACGAAATCGGCACGCGCCGTGGTGCAGTTGCCCACGCGCAACCAGACCACTTTGGGAGGACTTCCGAGCAATGAGCTTCTTTCGGAAAAATCGGAGTCCTTGGAAACAATCACAAAACCGTTCTTCCGCGCGTATTGTCAGACAACGCTGTCAGAGGCCCCGCGCAATCTGCAATTCCTGACATGGACCGAGCCGGGATACAGATCCGACAACGCTCCGGCCAGGCGATACGAGAGGTTCTCATCAAACAGGAGCTTCACAACTGGACGATCTCAAGCCTGCGTTCGGCGTCCGCAGCGTAGGCCAGACAGGCGCGAATATCCTCTTCCGTCAGGTCGGGAAAATCGGCCAGAATCTCCTCGTGGCTCATCCCGCCGGCAAGGTAGTCCAGCACGTCGTAGACGGTGATGCGCAGATTGCGGATGCACGGCTTTCCGCTACGCCGTTCCGGATCGATGGTGATGATCTGCGAGTAGTCCATTTGAACCTCTCCACTGACTGCCGTTGTGTGCTCAGTATAGGCGTGGTTCAGCCGGTGCGCAAAAGGAATCCAGCCGACTACACTGCGATCTCCTGAAGGCGCTGATAGAACTTCTTCCCATCATCCGTTATTTGGTGGATATTGCCCGTAGGACTCCCATCAGGTGCATTTCTGCGCAAGCGAAAGATCAACCCATGGGATTCCAAGCGCTCGAATCCGCTAGCAATCGACCCAATACTCTTACCTGCGTATTTGGCTGGAGCTTCTTTCCAATAGTTCTCCCAAAACATGTACAACTGAAGCTCATGGGATATGTTTGGCAAAGCACGATAAATGTCACCGAGGAGTTGCAGGTCCAACGCCTTCAACTCGACCGCAGCCCGCATCATGTCATCGAGGCTCTCGGGCTCAAGGTCATCTTCTTTCACGCCATTGACGACAATTCGGGCGAGCCGCTTGAGCCGGTCTTTCACAGAGGTGTGCATGGCGCGAAGGGCTAGGGCTGAGATCGCTTCAGCGAATTTTGGATCGGTGTGAAGAGAATCAATTCGACCGTGGAGATTATCATGCCGCTCATAAAGCGTGGCTAAATCGTTCCGTACGGCTGTGATGGTGAAGATCAAGTTGCTCGTGTAGCTTGCGCCGGCGAGCTTACGCACCTTAATCAAGAGACCTGAGGCCCCGCCAGCAATAGCCAAAGGCCCCGCGACGCCGGTCAGCGCAATGAGATCGCTGATGATTTCGACAAACTCTCCGCCGGGAGTCTTCGACAATTCCTCCCAGTTAAGCTGCGTCAATGCTGCATCGGTTTCCAGGTCAAACTGCCGCATCCGCGACCTCTCGCTTGAAATCTCACCGGCCTCTGCGAATTGGGGTGGGCGACCATTGATCGCCCACCCCGTAGTTTGTCCGCCCGGAGGGCGGTATTGCCTGGACGGCCAGTCCCGGCAGGTCCCTTACTTCTTGTCGTCCACGTCCACGTACTCGGCGTCGATGACTTCGCCTTCCTTCTTGGCTTCGCCGCCGGGTTGGGCTGGTCCCGCGCCCGCGTCCGTGGGCCCGCCCGGCGCGCCGGGGCCGCTCTGCGCCTGGGCCGCGTTGGCCTTGTAGAGCACCTCGGCCAGCTTGTGGCTGGCTTGGGTCAGCTTGTCGTAGGCGGAGCGAAGTTCGGCCGTTGACGCCGTGCCTTCGAGCGTCTTCTTGGCGTCGGCCAAGGCAGCCTCGACCTCGCCCTTCTCCGGACCCTGGATCTTCTCGGCGTTGTCCTTGAGCATCTTCTCGATGTTGTAGACCATGCCGTCGAGCGAGTTGCGCGCCTCGATCTCCTCGCGCTTCTCCTTGTCCTCGCTGGCGTGAGCGTCGGCTTCCTTGGCCATCTTCTCGACCTCTTCCTTGGAGAGGCCGGAGCTGGACGTGATGGTGATGCGCGTGTCCTTGCCCGTGGCGTTGTCCTTGGCGGTCACGTTCAGGATGCCGTTGGCGTCGATGTCGAAGGTGACCTCGATCTGCGGAATGCCGCGCGGCGCCGGCATGATGCCGCCCAGCTTGAACTTGCCCAGCGTGCGGTTCTGCCCAGCCATCGGCCGCTCGCCTTGCAGTACGTGTACCTCGACCTCGGTCTGGTTGTCGGCCGCGGTCGAGAAGGTCTCGGTCTTCTTGGTCGGGATGGTTGTGTTGCGCGGGATCATGGTGGTGGCCACGCCGCCCAGCGTCTCGATGGAGAGCGTCAACGGCGTCACGTCGAGCAGGAGCAGATCCTTGACGTCGCCGGCCAGCACGCCCGCCTGCACGGCTGCGCCCACGGCAACCACCTCATCGGGGTTCACGCCGCGGTGCGGCTCGCGCCCGAAGAGCTTCTTTACGAGCTCCTGAATCCTAGGCATACGCGTCTGGCCGCCGACCAGAACCACCTCGTCGATCTGGCTGGTGGAGATGCCGGCGTCGGTCAGCGCCCGCTTGCAGGGTTCGACCGAGCGCTCGACGAGGTCCTCGACCAACTGCTCGAGCTTGGCGCGGGTTAGCTTGCGGACCAGGTGCTTGGGTCCGGAGGCGTCGGCGGTGATGAAGGGCAGGTTGATCTCGGTTTCGACCGTGGTCGAGAGCTCGATCTTGGCCTTTTCGGCGGCGTCCTTCAGGCGCTGCAGGGCCATTTCGTTGCCCTTCGAGGTCAGGTCGAGGCCGTGCTCCTGCTTGAACTCCGCGATGAGCCAGTCGACGATGCGCTGGTCGAGGTTGTCGCCGCCCAGGTGGGTGTCGCCGTTGGTCGACTTGACCTCGATGACGCCCTCGCCGACTTCGAGGATGGAAATATCGAACGTGCCGCCGCCGAAGTCGTAGACGGCTATGGTCTCGTCCTTCTTTTTGTCGAGCCCGTAGGCCAGCGCGGCTGCCGTGGGCTCGTTGACGATGCGCTTGACGTCGAGGCCGGCGATCCGGCCCGCGTCCTTGGTGGCCTGGCGCTGCGCGTCGTTGAAGTAGGCCGGGACGGTGATCACGGCCTCGGTGACCGTCTCGCCCAGGTAGGCTTCGGCGCTCTTCTTCAGCTTTTGCAGGATCATGGCGGAGATTTCGGGCGGGGTGTACTCCTTGCCCTGCGCGATGACCCCCACATGGTCGCCCTGCTGGACCACCTTGAACGGGACCATCTTCATTTCGTCGGTCACCTCGTTGTAGCGACGGCCCATGAAGCGCTTAATGGAAAAGACGGTGTTCTCGGGGTTGGTGATGGCCTGGCGCTTGGCGACCTGGCCTACGAGGCGCTCGCCGCTCTTCGAGAAGCCGACGATGGAGGGGGTAGTGCGCGCACCCTCTTCATTTGCAATGACTTTTGGCTCGCCGCCCTCCATGACGGCGACGCACGAATTGGTGGTCCCGAGGTCGATTCCAATGATCTTAGACATGGTTGTTTCCTGCCTCTTTGAGAAATGCTCAACTGCTCAGGATGCCAGATTGAGTGACATACTGTCAACTTTTTTGATGTGAAAAGCCTAAGGAGGATGCAGAGTTGGGGCGGGATTCCGGCGCAGTGCGGACGATTCCGGGGTGCGGGCGAGGCGGGTCGTGCGGCGTGGGGCAGGCGGATCGGCGGGCGACTACGGCTTGACGGCGGCCAGCGCGGCGGCCAGCACCTCTTCCGGCTCGGGGCGGACGCGAAAGTCTGCGTAAGCCTCGGCGAAGAGGACTTTGCGGTCGCGGCCAAGGACGTAGGTGGCGGGCAGGATCAGCCGCCACGCGTCGTCGTCCCCCTTCTCGACACCATTGATGAAGGGAATGTTGACGAGGATGGAGCGGTAGTAGTCGCGCTGGTAGTCGGGAATCGTGTAGGCGAGGCCGAAATGCTCGGCCAGCTTGCAGCGGGGGTCGGCGAGGACGGGGAACGGCAGCTCGTGCTGGCCGACCATGAAGTCGCTCTGACGGCTGGTTTGCGGGCTGACGGCGGCCAGCAGCGCGCCGGCCTCGCGCAGCCGCGGGTAGAGATCGCGCCAGGCCTCGATCTCGGTGACGCAGTAGGGGCACCAGCGGCCGCGGAAGAAGTTGAGGACCAGCGGCCCGAAGGGTAGCAGGTCGGCCAGGCGGACCGGACGGCCCGAGGAGTCGTTCAGCGTGAACTCGGGCGCGGTGGCGCCGACGGGGAGAATCTTCTCCTCGATGCCGGAGGCGAACAGGTCTTCCACGGCGCGATCGCTGACGGCCATGCGCTCCGGCTGGACGAGGTTCCGCGTGTTGGCGGTGATCTCGTCGAGCTGGTCCTGGAGGGCGGTCATGGCGTTGCCTATCTTCCGAAGCGCTGCTTCGCGCCCATGCCGGCCAGGCCGCCGCGCATCATACTCCGGGCTAGGCCGCCCTTGCCCACCTGCTTGAACATCTTGGCCATCTGCGCGTACTGGCGGAGGAGTTGGTTCACTTCCTGCACGCTGGTGCCGGAGCCGGCGGCGATGCGCTTGCGGCGCGTGCCGGAAATGATCTCGTGGTTGCGACGCTCGCGGGGCGTCATGGAGTTGATGATGGCCTCCAGGCGCACGAACTGCTTCTCGTCGACTTGGCCGGCGGCCTGCTGCATGCCGGCGAAGGGACCGACCGAGGGCAGCATCTTCAAAATCGACTCCATCGAGCCGAGCTTCTTGATTTGGCGGAGCTGGTCGCGGAAGTCCTCGAGCGAGAAGCCGTCGCCGAGCAGAGCCTTCTTGGCGAACTCCTCGGATTTCTTGCGATCGAGCGTGGATTCGGCCTTCTCGATGAGCGAGAGCATGTCGCCCATGCCGAGGATGCGGCCGACAATTCGATCCGGGTGAAAGGGCTCGAAGGCGTCGGGCTTTTCGCCCACGCCGATGAACTTGATGGGCTGGCCGGTGACGTGGCGAATGGAGAGCGCCGCGCCGCCGCGTGCGTCGCCGTCCATCTTCGTCAGGACCACGCCGGTGAGGCCGAGGCGGGAATGGAAGTCCTGCGCGGAGTTCACGGCGTCCTGGCCGGTCATGGAGTCGGCGATGAAGAGGAACTCCTGCGGCGAGAGCAGCTTTTTGAGGCTCTCCATCTCGGCCATCAGGTCTTCGTCCACGTGCAGGCGGCCGGCGGTGTCGACGATGAGCGTGTCGCAGCCCATGATGACGGCTTCGCGGCGGGCCTCCTTCGCCAGGCGCTCGACGAGCGCGGAGCCGGCGGGCTCGCCTTTCAGGTCGCCTTCGTAGAGGCGTGTCTCCACCTGCTTGGCCACGATCTTCAACTGTTCGCGCGCGGCGGGGCGGTAGACGTCGACCGAGACGAGCATGGGCCGGTGGCCGCCCTTCTTGAGCCATGCGGCGAGCTTGGCGGACGTTGTGGTTTTGCCGGAGCCCTGCAGCCCGGCCATCAGGATGACGGTCGGCGGCTTGGAGGCGAAGTTGAAGCGCGCGGTGTCTTTGCCGAGCAGCGCCATGAGCTCGTCGCGGACGATTTTTACCACCTGCTCGGAGGGCGAGAGCGCGGTGAGCACTTCGGCGCCGATGGCTTTCTCGCGGATGTGCTCGATGAGATCGCGGACGACGTTCAGGTTGACGTCGGCCTCGAGCAGCGCGACGCGGATTTCGCGCAGGGCCTCGGCGATGTTTTCTTCGGTGAGCGTGCCCTGGCCGCGAAGGTTCTTGAACACGCGCTGCAGTTTGTCGGTGAGGTTCTCGAACATGGGTCCAGTTCCAGTTTACCGGAGTTGATGCCGACGAGCCGTTTCCCGCTGCCCCACCCAAGCGGCAAGAGCAAAGGCGCCGCGAGGACGGGGCACGCGCGGGCGGAGCCACATCGCTCCCCACCCTAGCCGCGCTGCCGCGCAACGCGGTTAGGATGGGGCAACCGCCGGAATATGATCGAGAGAAGCAATGAAGATCTCGATCATTCTGGCCCATCCCAGGGCGGGCAGCTTCAACCACGCCATCGCCGCGAAGGCGCGCAGCGTCCTCGAAGAGAGCGGACACGCTGTCACGCTGCACGACCTGTATGCGGAAGGCTTCGATCCCGTTCTGCCGGACGCGGAAATTCCTGCTTTAAGCGAGGTTGCGCCCGAGGTCGAGGCCCACTGCCGTGAGATCGCCGCGGCGGACGGGATCGTCATTGTCCATCCCAACTGGTGGGGCCAGCCGCCGGCGATTCTCAAGGGATGGGTGGATCGCGTTCTGCGCGCCGGAGTGGCGTATCGCTTTCTCGAGGGCGACAGCGGCGAAGGCGTTCCCGAGGGACTGCTCAAGGCGGAGAACGCCATCGTGTTCAACACGACCAACACGGAGAAGGAGCGGGAGCTCGAGGTCTTCGGCGATCCGCTGGAGACGCTTTGGAAGAACTGCATTCTGCGCTACTGCGGAGTGAGCCGGGTCGAGCGCCGGTGCTACGGAGTGGTCGTCACCAGCACGCCCGAAGAACGCGCGGCGTGGCTGGAGGATGCGGCGAGCCTGGTCCGAGAAGTCTTCCCTTCATGAAGGCGCAGCCCAGGGCCGCATAACGGATATCCGAGCGCGTAAAGCACTTAACCGCCGGCGCTCCGCGGGCCGCCCGCGCGTTTATGGCTGCGGTCATCGACAACACTAAGAAAAGCGATTTACGATAGCGGCGCTAGGGATTCGCCCGGCCGGACGGCGCAGGCATGAATGCCACGGCGGGCGGGAGGAATCTTTTTGAAACGCATCCTGATTTGCATGAGTCTGTTTTGCTTTGCAGTCGCAGCCGGATGGGCATCGAGCTCGCGGATGCCGGATGGCACGGAATTCACTTCGTGGGAGAAAGCGCAGAACTTCACCAAGACGTACTACGTGGATTGCCAGGCGAAGAACGCCGACGACCAGGGGCCGGGAACGAAAGAGCGGCCATTCCGCACCATCAACCGCGCGGCGCAGGTTCTGCAGCCGGGCGAGCGCGTGGTGATCGCCGAGGGCGTGTATCGCGAATTCGTGCGGCCCGCGCGCGGCGGAACCGGACCCGACGCAATGATCAGCTACGAAGCCGCGCCCGGCGCCAAGGTGGCGGTGAAAGGCTCGCGCGTGGTCACGGACTGGCATCCCAGCGAGGGCTGGAACTTCGGCTTCGATCCGGCGACGCACCAGCCGGTAAAGGCGTGGGAGTTGAAGCTTGATCCATCGTGGTTCCCCGACGGCTACAACCCGTTCGAGGTGGATAACGTTCTGGGGAACAAGACCTGGCTCCGCTACGCCGAGGACAACATGTCCACGTACTTCCGGCGGCGCGGGCTGGTGTTCGTGGACGGAAAGCCGCTGGAGCCGGTCGAGACGTCGATGGAACTGGCAGGGCCGTCGCCGCGGTCGATGAACTACTTCACCGACCTGCACTGGACGCCGCTCTTCAAGGAGTTCTCGCCCGAGGCGGGCAAAGTGTGGACGGAGATGAACGGCCTGACGCTACACATCCGGCTGGCCAACGACGACGATCCGGCCAAGCACACCATCGAGATCACGACGCAGGAGCAGATTTTTTCGCCGGCGCCGCGCTACCAGCAGTACATTCGCGTGAAGGGCATCGCCTTCATGCACGCGGGCAACGGCTTCCCGGTGCCGCAGCGCGGCATGGTCTCGGTGAACCGCGGCAGTCACTTCATCTTCGAGGACGACACCTTCGAGTGGGCCAACAGCGTGGGGCTCGACATCGGCAACGAGGACTGGGGCGCATCGCGTCCGCCGCAGCCCGTGGGCTTCGACATTGTCCGCGGAAACACCTTCCGCTATTGCGGCATCGAGGGGCTGGGCGGAACGGGCGGACCGCAGAACACCCTGGTTGAAAAGAACCTCTTCGAGTGGATCGGCTGGCAGGACGCAGCGATGATGTCGGAATCCGGCGGCGCCAAGATGCACACCGCGCGGAACCTGCTTTTCCGCAACAACGTTGTGCGGCACATCCGCCACGCCAACGGCATCTGGCTGGACATCGGCAACGCCAACGTGCGCATTACGGGCAACGTGTTCGCCGACATCCCTGGCAAAGTGAATCCGCACGCGGTGCACATCGAGGGCAGCGAAGTGCTGAACGAGATCGACAACAACATCTTCTCGAACCTGACGGGCGGCATCCTCATCCGCGACACGAACAACGTGATCATCGCCTACAACCTGTTCCTGGACTGCAAGGAAGTGTGCGTGGACATGGTTTCGGGCATCAACGGGCCGCGCCCCGTCTTTGGACACACCAACGATGTGCACAGCCTGATGGTGCATAGCAACGTGTTCTTCGGCATCGGCCGTTCGGCAATCGAATTCACGAACGGCAGGAACGACGCCGACGGCAACGTCTATCCGAATCCGCCGGGGATGGGGGGCTTCCGGTTCGGGCAGCCGATTCTGCGCGTGAAGACGCCGGAGCCGCCGGAGTGGGACGATCTGCAATCGTGGCGCGAGCAGCGCGGCTGGGACATGAACGGCACCATGGCCGACATCGCGGCCGTCCTCGACCCGGACACGCTGGAACTGAACTTGACGGTGAAGGGCGACGTGAAGCCGGCCGCCGCATACAAGGGCATCGACACGGATTTCTTTGGCAAGACGATCGATGGCGACCGCGTCGCCGGGCCGTTTGCCGATCTGTTGACCACGAGCGGAACGCGGAAGGTCGACCCGCGGTAGCGCCGGGCCAGCCGATTCACACGAGAAGAAAGGGCGATCGTTCCGAAGCGATCGCCCTATGACCTGTTGGGGAGTCAGGCGCCCGATCGCTCTTCGGGGCATGAAATCACCGCCCGAAGAATCAGCCCTCCATAATGCCGTTATCTTTGAGAACCGTCGCGAGGTCTTCGGCTGCGAGATACAGGATGATCTTGAACGGGTCGACGCCAGTGTCGACGATGAGAGCGGAATCGAGCAGGATCTCCCTCGGGGCGCCTTGAGCGACGGCAAAAGTCATGCTCCACTTGGTGAGCGCCAAAGTGTAGCGCGAGCTGAGCGGGATCGGATGGAGAGAGACGAGCGAGGTCGATCTGAACCCACTGCGTTCGAAGAACTCGCGGCGCCCGGGCAGCGCTTTGGCGTGTTCAGCAACAGACACGACTTTTGCGCCCTGAGGCATTGCAGCCAAGAACGGGTCTGCGAACTGGGCCAGAAGCGCCGCGCCGTTCCCGGCGGAGATGTTTCGTGCGTAGTCTCGAATAAAACTTTCGACGGAGCTGAGCGTGTTGTCCATTTGGAATCCTTTGTTAGCGAGGCTGTACAGACAGCCTCGGAGATGAGTGGCACTTTAGTATTATACCAGATATTAACGATAAAGTCAATGCCTGGCGCCCGGCAAAAGACCGCGGCCATTCTGGCTTGCGCCTGGCGACAGCGATCTCTAATTGGCCGGAGCGATCAGGTACTGCTCGAGCTTGCCGTCGGGATAGGTGTAGGTGGTCAGCCTGAGGCGGCGGTCCGGGTACGCGATGTCGAAGGAGCGGAAGGTCATGCCGCCGCGAAGCTCTTCGCCGGTCTGGCGAAGGCTGAGCGGTTCGCCGAGCGGGCCAAGGCTGGATTGGAAGTCGGCGATCGCCTCGGGCGTGAAGTAGTCGCTCAGGTTGGGAGCGAGCAGCGTGCGGTCGATCTTGCCCTGCTGCAAGTCGCGATAGATCGAGAGCGCCTGCTGCTCGGCGGGGCTGAGCGAGTCGCCGGCGACGAGCGGCGCAGCCATCCGGGCGATGGTGCTGGCGGCGCCGACGGCGTCCTGGTTGGTGAGCACGGCCACGGCGGCGCCCAAGTCGACGAACACGATGTTGTCGGCAACAAAGCCGGAGACTTCGCCCGAGTGCTCGATGGAGCGATAACCGTTGCGGTCCATCACCTCGACGCCGAGCCCGTAATGCGTGCCGCTGCCGTTCTTCAGCTTGACCTCGGCGAACATCTCCTTGTAGCTCTCGGCCTTCAGGAGAGACTGCGCGATGAGGCTCTGGTCCCAGAGAGCGAGGTCGTGCGCGGTCATGGCCAGCTCTCCGGCGGCGAACATCCAGCCTGCTCCCTCCTTGGGCGCGAGGCGCAGGGGCCCGAGCGCGTGGCGATAAAAGGCTGCGGCGTCGGGCGGGTTGAGCCGGTTCGCGTCGGAGTTCCACACCGAAGTCATGCCCAGCGGGCGAAAGATGCGCTCAGTGAGGAAGTCGAAGAGCGGCTCGCCGGAAACGGTCTCGACGATACGGCCGGCGATGACGTAGTTGGTGTTCGAGTACTGCCACTGCGTCCCGGGATCGAAGTCGAGCGGCTTCCTGGCCCATGTGTCGAGGATCTGCTGCGCGGTGACGGTTTTGAGCATCGGAGTCATCACGTAGTCCTCGGGCCAGTAGTCCTGGTAGCCGGAGGTGTGCGAAAGGATTTGCCGGATCGTGACCTCGTCGCCGCGGGTGAGGCCGGGGACGTACTTGCCGACGGGATCGTCGAGCGAGAGCTTGCCCTGCTCCCGGAGCAGGAGGATCGCGGCAGCCGTGAACTGTTTAGAGATCGAGCCGATGGAGTAGCGCATCTCCGGCGTGGCGGAGACAGCCAGAGCGGCGCCCGCGGCCAGGCGCGCGCTGCCGTAGGCGCGGGTGTAGACGAGCTTGCCGTGCTGGACGACGGCGACCGAGGCCGATGGCACGCCGGTCCGCTGGAGGACCTGCGAGGCAATGCGGTCGATGCGGCCGGCGAGGTCGGGCGCGATCTGGTCGGCGGTTTGCGCAGGAGCGGGCAGGATCGCCAGAAGCGAAATGACGACGGCAAACAGAGAGTTTTTCTTCACGGCAGGCGCTTCCCTTCTCATTGCTGGTTCGGCCTTCAAAACGGCAAGGCGCGTGAGCCGATGCCCTCATCGATTGTCCTGCATTCCGGCCCATCAACGAAAGTCTTGCCCCGATCCCTCGGCGGCCGGCGGGAGGATCGCAAGAAATGCGATACGCTGGGCAAGGCGGGCCGCGCAACCCTGGCGCGGTGGAATCCAGCCGGAGGCTAAATGCAGCGCCTGATCGAAGGGCACAAGCGATTTCTCGCCGAAGTGTTTCCGGCGAGGAAGAGCCGCTTTCGTCTGCTGGCCGAGGGCCAGTCGCCGGAGGCTCTGTTCATCACCTGCGCCGACTCGCGCGTGCTGCCCGACCTGATCCTCGGCGCCCAGCCCGGCGATCTGTTCATCGCGCGCAGCATCGGGAACGTGGTGCCCCTCGCGAGCCAGGACGCGGACGGCGTGACGGCGACGATCGAGTACGCGGTCGAGGTGCTCAAGGTGCGGCACGCCATCGTCTGCGGGCACTCCGACTGCGGCGCCATGAAGGCAGCGCTCGACCGCGCAAGCCTCATGAATCTGCCCAAAGCGCGGCGCTGGCTGGCGCACGTGGAGGCGGCCTTCACCCACCGGCAGCCGCTGAATCCTGCCGACGGCGACGGCGCGGAGCTGGCGTCGCTCATCCGCGGCAACGTGGTGGCGCAGCTCGCTAACCTGCGCGCGCAGCCCGCCGTCGAGCTAGCGCTGGCCATGGGCCGCCTGACCGCTCACGGCTGGTACTACGACATCCTGACCGGCCGCATCGAGGAGTACGACGAGGTCCGGCAAGCGTTCGTGCCGCTGGCGTGAGGCGTCCTCTCGCTCTTCGCCGCTCCGCCGATATCACACAACAGGGAGGTGCCGCCGAACCGCAATGGCAGACCGAGTCAGCGTCGCGCGCCTGGAGGCGCATTTCTTCGAGTTCCTTGCGCGCGTTTGCCGGGGCGAGGAGTTTCTGATTACGGAGAAGCGAAGGGCCGTGGCATGATTGATACCCGCACCAGGGGCTGGCTTCGACACCCACCGAATCAAATTGCTGGAAGAGCTCGCCGCTCTTGAGCGACAAGGAGCTTCGATCGATGCCTTGCGCGCAGCCGCAGAGCGGCGCCACCTGTAAGGGAACGACTGGCTCCTGGCTCGCGGCGTGGATGTGGATCGGTGTCTCTGATGTCGCTTGCGCACGACCAGCGCCGGAAAATCGATGCGCAAGGCCGGCGGGCGGGTCTTCGGGGATGCGCCGTAGGCTCGCTCAGTGCTTCGCCATGATGTCCGGGCCGGCGCAGTGCGGATCGGCGTTTGCCGCGGCAGAAAGCATCGTGAACGAGTTCTGCCCTTCCTCGATCTGGAAAAAGGTCGGACTGCCGGGGCGCGAGTTCCCCTTGTCGTCGACCCAATCCTCGTCGAGCTCGACCTGATAGTGCGCCTTCGCATCGGAGCAGCCGCGAACCGGGCCGAATGTGAATAGCGGCGAATCCGCTGGGGGGATCGCGTCGTGGAGCGCCGCGATCTTCTCGTGTACCTGCTTCAACTCCGCCAACCCCGCTGCCGCGCTCCATCGCGAAGCGTCGTCCCATTGCGACTCGAGCCACTCATCCACGAAATCGCGCCCGTTATTCGCGATCGGCTGCACGCGCACTAACTGGCTGCCCTCCAAATGGAAGCGGTAAATCACCGGCCGCATGATGGTATTGATATCGATGCTGTCTCCCGTCATGCGCAGCTCGAAGCCGCCGGGTTCGGCCTTCATTACGGGGTCCGTGTCGCGCCGGTAGTCGAGTTTCCTGTGAGACAGGGTCTGCTGCGGCGCTTGATTGGCGGGCGGTTGAAGCAGATCGACGTCGAAGGCGCTCATGTTCGAGGTGCACCAGGGATGTCCGTGGGCGACGGCGATGAGCCAGTTCTTCGAGCCGGCCTTGGGGAGCACCTCGTAGTCGAAGAAGTCGCCGAACGCATCGCCGATGTTGTCGTACGCCGGACTTTGCCAGCGAAGGACCTGATCCCATGCGCCGCCGCTCTGTTCGTAGGCGAGAAGCACAGAGTCGAAACCGCAGCAAATTCCGAAATTGAATTCGACAAGCAGGAGTTGCGGCTCGCTTTGCGGCCGAGTGACCTTGACCCGGAGATCGGCTCCGTAAATCAGGTCGAGCCGCGGCGGCTTCTTCGGGTCGTAGACTTCCTGCACCTCGGGCTGGTTGGCGTCGAGCAGCTTGGCGAGCGTGGTCTCAAGGCTCTTGGGATCGACACTCGCCGGAGAGCATTCGACGGCGGCATTGGCGAGCGCGGCGAAAGCGTCTTTGAGTGCGCCGATCTGGTCCTGCAGCTCGGACGGTACGTCTTCATCCATATCGCTTTCGAGCTTGAATGCCAGCAACTGCGATTGGACGGCCTTCACCTGCTGCGTCGGAGCTTTCAGATCAGGCTGAGCACAGGGCTGGGCGGCGAGCGCCACGGGCAGCGCCAGGAGTAGCAGCAGGCTGGATCGAGCGGGGATCATCGCCGCCAGTATAGCGCCGTTTTCAGTGCGCGCCGAAGCGACCCTCAGAGCCGCTAGGCCAGTGTTCGAAGGTAGGCTGTAATGCGGCGCACTGGTCATTTCGCGCTGCATCTTACTTTGAATCCCTCTTTGAGTGCACGGCGACAGTAGTAATTCTGTTCTGCTCCGAGCGTATCGAATCTAGCCGGATGGTCTGGATAGAGTGTTTCCAGGCTTTCTTCAGCGTCACCGACGATATTGAGGCAAACGTCATCGAGCGAATAGGTGACCAGATACGAAATGGCCGGCCTGTATTTGCATTTGCCGAACACCTTGACTGTGCCTGCAAAGATGATGCACCCTTCAGGGCGGCCTTTGCGCGTGCTCAGCCACTTGAGAGCGGCTGGATCGCATTTCTCTGCCGAATAGCTTGCCGGCCAATAAAGCTCATCATCATCACCGCGCCGAGCAGCGAGAACGTTCTTCATGAATTCGGTCACTTCGGGAGTGTCAAACTGATAGGCAACATGGACGATTCCGTAGCGTATGCTGTTATCGGGCTCGCTCCAATAGCGAACCAGCAGCTCATGCGGATCGCCACGGCGGGCGACTTCCTCTGAAACGGCCCATCCCGTCATACTGATGTTCCCCACGCCGCAGATCTTCCACTCAGCAAAGCACTTGACGAGTTGTTCCGTGGCAAACGCAGGAAGCCGATGCGTAAGTTCATCCGATATTTCGTACTCTCCGTCGGCGCCGCAAATGCTCTTGTCGTTGTAGCAGGCTTTGAGTTGATCCGACGAGAACTTGCTCAGATCGGGCGCTGCTGACAGCTTGCTGGATTGACACGGGCAGTTTGCAACAGCAACGACTAACACGATGACACAGAATGCGCGCTTCATGCCGGTTTCCTTTGGGAAGGAATGTTAGCACGGAGTTGCCAGCAATGAACGCGTCGCCGTCCTCAGTGCGCGCCGGGCGGCGGGACGGCATTCTTGGGCGGCTTCTTGAAGAACCATGCGGCTCCGGCGCAGATGAAGGCGAGCACGGCGGTCCAGCGGAAGACATCGACGTAGGCGAGCAGGCCGGCCTGCTGCTGCATGAGCATGTAGAGGAGTCCGATCGAGCCGGGGCGCGCGGCGGGCGGGCCCATGCGATGGCCCAGGTAGCTGGCGATGAGGGCCGATTTCTGCTGCAGCACGGCGCCAGTCGGCGTGAGGTTGGCGGCCAGGGTCGCCTGGTGGAGCGCGGAGCGGCGGATGAGCGCAGTGGTGGCCATGGCGATGCCGATCGAGCCGCCGATGTTGCGCAGCATGTTGCCCAGGCCGGTGGCGGCGCCCATGTCCTTGTTGTCGATGGTGGCTATCATCATGGTCGACATGGGCACGAAGACGAAGCTGAGCGCGAAGCCGGTCAGCGTGATCGGAATGAGCAGCGTGTAGGGGCCGATGGACAAGTTGACGCTGCCGAAAATGAGGGCGCAGATACCGAAGCCGATGAATCCCGCGCAGAGCAGCTTGCGGTTGTCGATGCGGGAGCCGAGGAAGCCGATGATGGGCGAGCCGATAAAGGAGCCGATG